>NZ_JADPKG010000062.1:0-72112 GCF_023073875.1 Bradyrhizobium sp. 154 | reverse complement strand
TTGCGCTCAATCGTCCGGTCATAGCTGTTGTCGCGCATCGGATCGTCCTCCGCTGGAGCGATCCAATCAGCGAATTAGTGAACATGCACAGCAATGACGAGCTTGGGGGCGTCGCGCGCGCGATATCCAATGCCGTTGGCTGTGAAGGCAAGCCTTACCGATCCGATCCGCCGGTGCGGGTGCGCACCGTCGGGCTCGTGCCCGGCTGCACGCCCGGCCGCGTCTGGCTTGCGCCTGTACGCGCGCGCTGGCGCTCGCCGTCATGCAGCGAAGACTGGTACTTTGCGCGGGTGACGGCGAGCGTCGAGCCGCGCCAGGCCGCCAGCATCACCAGCGCCGAGCGCTCGCCGAGCCGGTCATAGAGCCGCGACAGCCGGTACACGTCGTTCACAGAGGTCCCGATCTCCGGCTTGAAGAACAAGAGGATGCGCTGGAAGACCGGGCTCGGCATGTCGAGTGCGCGCGCGGCGACCGCGAGCGCTTCGCCGCCGGCATCGTCGACGATCTGGGCCGCGACGCGCGAGGGCAGGATCAGGCTGTCGCCGAGCTCGAGGGTGAAGTTCTCGATGTCACCCGCGATCGCCGCCATCTCCAGGATCTGGATCGCGCGCTTGGCGCGCACGGCCGGAATCCGCGGCGCCGCTTTGAGCGGGGTCTGCGCCAGATTGTGCAGGATCAGCGCGCGCTCGGAGGCGCCGGCGCGGAAGAACATGTCGTGGATCTCGGCGGCGTCCTTCGGCTGCATCGCCATGTTCGAGGCCAAGCGCTGCTCGGCCTCGGTGGGCGTGCGGACCGGGGCGGGTGCCGGCGGCTGCGGAATCTCTCGCGCCAGCGGAACCCTGCGGCCTTCCTGGGCGGCGACCAGTCCGAGCTTCTGGAGGATCGGGACCGGCGTCGATGGATAGACCGCGAGCCGCGCCTTGACGGCGGCGCGCGTCGCGTCGTCGACCTGGTCGATCAAACGTGTGGCGAGCTCGACGAATTGCCGCTGTTCGTCATCGCTGTGGACGCGCGTCTGGACATAGAGGTCGGTCAGCACGCGCAGCAGCGTCGGACGGATGTCGACGCCTTCGCGACGGGAGAGGGTCATCAGCCCGTCGAATCCGGGAAACAGCGACTTGGTCATTGAGGCGTACGCAACTCGGGAGAGACACTTGTCACGAGCCTATCGCAGGTTCTTTTAAAGTCTCGTTAAGGAAAACGAGGCGTGAAGCCGGCTCGGCAATTTATGGCATTGTCGTGCCGCAACGGGACGGCGCGGCACGGCCCGCGCGGTTACGGTCCGGAAAGCGCGTTTACATCCCGTTAACCATGAACTGATCTTAATGAATGCATGTTGCATGAGCGGTTTGGTCGCGCGGCAATTGATAGAGAGCTGGATATGGGGACGATCATCGAATTTCCGGCCGGTCGCCGGGCAGGCTCGTCGGGGGATGCCACACCGCGCACGGAAACGGGAATGGTTCTGATCCTCCCGGTGATCCGTATCGAGCGCGTGGCGGACGAAACCAGCGGCGATCGCGGGCCAGAGCAGGGCACAGCGCCGGGGCGCCGTCGTCGCCGCCGCTGACGTCCGGCTTTGCAATGCCGGACACCATTCGCCAGATCCGGCCTTTCGTATCGGCCGTCCTGCTCGCGCTGCTCGGCGCGACGCTCGGCGCCTGTAGCGGCGGCGATTTCGGCCGCACCCGCGCCGACATGCGCAGCGACGACATGCATCGCTGGCTGGGTGCGGAGGTCACCTCCAGCGTCGGCCTGAAGCCCTCGCAATTCCAGCTCACCGACGAAGAACGCCAGCTTCGCGACCTCGCCTATCCCATGATCGAGCCGCCGTTATCGCGCCCCGCCTGGAAGACCGTGTTCGGCGACTACAAGCCGCTGCCATCGCCCTGGCGGCAGAAGATCGTGTTCGACCGCACCATGTACGGGCGCACGCTGATCGACGAGCCGCACCGCTCGCATTCCTCGCGCTATGCGCAGCTGATCGAGGACGTGCGCAACGACATCACACGCTTCGAGCCGTTCTTCGCCAGCGCCATCCGCGTCATCGATCTCGACAGGAAGCGCGATGCCAGCATGGCGCGCGTCTCCGCGCTCTCGCCGAGGGAGAAGGACGACGCGGTCGCGCGCATGCAGGAGAACTCGCTGATCGTGCAGTGGGTGCAGCAATGCCTCGAGCAGCGGGTTTCATCCTACCGCTGGGCGCTGGAGCGGCTGGTGATCCAGGCCCCCGACGGCATGGCCGCCGACGCCGACCGCCTGATCGGCGAGCTCGCCGCCCAGACCGCCAACCCGCCGGTCGCAGCGCAGCCGCCCTACGGCCGCGCGCTCGTCTCGAAGGGCTGACGTACAAGCTCGCCGCATAAACTCGCTGCCTGTCGAGCGCGGCCATCTTACCTCGCGGCCAATCGGCGCGACGAGGTTGAGCCGCCTGTCGTGCGCGATCCTAGGCACCTTATGCCGGCGGTAGCCCGCTAACGCTCTTGTGGCATCGGGAACCGCATTGATTGTGCTTGTCCTTCCGGGCCGTCTGGATAGGATTATCTCGTTTCTTCAAGTCATTTTACCCAAAGGTCCTTCAAGATGAGCTTAGACGCCACGCGTCCGTTCAAGAGCCGTCTGGACGTTTCACCACACCACCTGCTGGCACTTGCCATTCTGCTTGGATCGACAGGCTCCGCAGCCGCGCTGACCAAGGAGGCGGCGATCGAGAATTGCCGGATGACCGTCGGCAGACCGATCGTGCAGGGGTGCATGCGTGCAGGCGGAGGCCCCGCCGGGGGCGCCAATCTGGAAGCTTGTCGCGCCAAGGCCACGCCTCAGGTCCGGGCCTGCGTGCAAGCGGCGCTGAATGCCGCCAATGGCCGCGCCAATGTCGCAGTCGAGCTTCCGAAGGAAGCGGCGCCCAAGCTCGAGCAAGGCGCTGCGCTTCCGAAGGACTTCGTTGCGCCGCCGCGCAGCATCGCCGACATCACGGCGATCCTCGACGGCGACAAGCCCGACGAGAAGATGATCGCCGAATTGAAGTCGGATGCCGATGCCGCACCGAGCGGGAAGGAATCCCGTCAGGATCTGGCGCAGTTCTATTTCGATCGCGCCAACGCGCGCGCGCAGCTCGGCCGGCTCGGCGAAGCCATCGCCGACGCCGACAAGGCCGTGGAGGTTGGGCGCGGCGCCGTCAGTCCTCATTTGCTGGGGCGGATGTTGCAGCTCCAGTCCCTGCAGCACGCTCTTGCAGGCGATCCGAAACGCTCGCTTGAGATCATGCAAAGGCTCCTGCGCGAATCGGCCAGCATGCCGGGCGCCAGGGGAATGCAGTTCAATACGAACCGCGCGATCGCATCCGTCCTCATTCAGATGGGAGACGTCGCGCAGGCGGAGGCCTATCTTCGCCGCACCCAGACCGCGATACAGGAGGCCCGCACCAGCGGTCATCCCAATTGGCGATCCGCCTATGCTCGATTTGGCCAGAGCTGGGAGGGCGAGCTGGAGATCGCTCGCGCCTTGATCTTCGAGGCACGCGGACAGTTTGCCGAAGCCGAGGCTGCCTATCGCACGGCAGAGCTTCGCAAGCGCGCAAGCACGAAGGCCGTCATGGAATCGGACAATCCACCGGCCGAGACCCTTCTGCTGCAGGCGATCGACGGGACCGTGTTGAACCAGGCGCGCATGAAGGCGAAGCAGGGCAGGCTCGCCGAGGCCGAGGTGGACGCGCGCCGCGCGCTGCTCTCGCGCCTGAAGGATACCGGCAAGTACAATCCCGTGACGCCGCGTTTCGTGATGGCGCTGGCGGGCATTCTGGTCGATCAGGGCCGTTACGAGGAGGCGGAGAAGCTCGGCCGTGTTGCCCTCGACATCAACAAGACCGTGGGTGTGCCGGAGGATTCGCACGCGACGGTGCAGCTGCTGTCGCAGCTTGCCGGCATCTTGACGCTTCGGCGCAACAACGCCGAAGCAAGCGCGATGTTTGCTCGGATCGACAAGGCTGTGGCCGGCTGGGAGCCGCAGCGCCGCCAGGTGTTCGAGCTCAATCCGGCCCGGATCCTGTCGCTCTATGGTTCCGGGCAGCTCGACGCAGGCATTGCCGCCGCCGAGCAGCTCGTGAAGAAGCAGATCGCCCGGGTCGGCGAAAATCATTTCGACGCGGCTTCGGCGCGTGGCACGCTGGCGGTCGGATTGATGCGCGCTCGGCGCGATGCCGATGCCATCAGGGAGTTCAAGGCCGCCATTCCGGTCATGATGGCGAGCGCCAACGAAAATGCCGATGACGAGAACACGACCGTGGTGGCTGCGCGGAGTCAGCGGCTGCAGACCATCGTCGAGAGCTATCTGCTGCTGCTCGGCAGGGCGGAAGGAGCCGGCAAGGAGGTCGGCGAAGAGACGTTCAGCCTCGCTGACGCCGTCCGTGGTCGCTCGGTGCAGCAGGCGCTGGCGGCGTCGAGCGCGCGTGCGGCGGCAAAGGATCCCGCCCTCGCCGAGCTCGTGCGCAAGGAGCAGGACCTGACCAAGCAGGTCAATGCCCAGCTCGGCACGCTCAACAACGTGCTCGCGCTTCCCTCGGCGGAGCGCGACGAGAAGGGCGTTGCGCAAATCCAGGCCTCGATCGCCGCCTTGCGCGGCCAGCGCGACAAGGCACGCCAGGAGATCAAGCAGAAGTTCCCGACTTACGCCGATCTCGTCTCGCCCAAGCCGCCGAGCGTTGCCGAGATTCGTGCGACGCTGGCCGACAGCGAGGCCATGCTGTCGTTCTATTTCGGCCAGAACGGCAGCTTCGTCTGGGCCGTGCCGAAGTCGGGGCCGGTGGCGTTCGCGGCCGTCCAGGCCAGGATCGGCGACATCGAAACGAAGATCCGCAAGCTGCGCGAAGCGCTCGAGCCGCAGGCCGCGATGATCTCGGACATTCCGCCCTTCGATCTCAAGCTCGGCCATGAACTTTACGAGCTGCTGCTCAAGCCGGTCGAGAGCGGCTGGAAGCCGGCCAGGAACCTGATCGTCGTGACCAATGGCGCGCTGGGACTGTTGCCGCTGGCGTTGTTGCCGACGGCACCGGCAGAGGTGGCTGCGGATGAGGACCCGCTCTTCATCGGTTATCGCAACGTGCCGTGGCTGGCGCGAACCCATGCCGTATCGACGGTGCCGTCGGCGGCGGCGTTGCGCACATTGCGGCAGCTGCCGCCGGGCAAGCCCGGCCGCGGCGACCTCGTGGCCTTCGGGGATCCCTATTTCAACAGCGATCAGCAGGCCGAGGCGGAAGGCGGGCAGAAGATTCAGGTCGCCGACGCCAGCGGCAACGTCACGCGCGGCGGGCCGCTGAAGCGACGCAACAGTCCCAAGCTCGAGGGCGTCGACAGCGCCGAGCTCGGTCTGTTGCCTCGTCTGCCCGATACCGCGGACGAGCTCAAATCGATCGCGCTGGCGCTGCAGGCGGACCCCTCGAAGGTGCTGTTCCTTGGCAAGAGCGCGACCGAGAGCGCCGTGAAGACGATGAATCTGTCCGGCTTCAGAATCCTGGCCTTTGCCACCCATGGTCTGGTCCCGGGCGAGCTGAACGGATTGACGCAACCGGCGCTCGCGTTGTCGTCACCGGCGGTGACGGGCGAGGGCGGCGACGGGCTCTTGACCATGGAGGAGATCCTCGGTCTCAAGCTGGACGCGGACTGGGTCGTCCTGTCAGCCTGTAACACCGGCGCCGGCGCTGGCGCAGGGGCCGAGGCGGCATCCGGGCTCGGGCGCGCGTTCTTCTATGCCGGAACGCGGGCGCTGCTGGTGACGAACTGGTCGGTGCATTCGCAGTCGGCACGGCAACTGGTGACAGACTTGTTCAAGCGGCAGGCCGAAGATCCCAAGCTGTCGCGCAGCGAGGCGCTGCGCCAGGCGACGATGGCTCTCATCGATGGTCCCGGCTATCTCAACAGCGAGGGCAAGACCGAGTTCGCCTATGCGCATCCGCTGTTCTGGGCGCCGTACACCATCATCGGCGATGGCGGCTTGCGTTGACCAACCGGGGAAGGGGTGCACGGACAATGAAGCGGAATGTCTTGCTGGGCCTCATGGCCGCAGGTTTGCTGTTCTCCGGACCAACGCGCGCCACGCCATTGATTACGGAAGAGGAAGCGAAGCTGCCGCCGCCGAAGGGCGCGGTTGCCGTCGATCAGCGCGGCATCATGCGCGGCCCCAAAGTCGAGTTCGTCTCGCCGGGCGACTCGGCGAGTTCACCTCTGCGACTGGTATTGAAGTTTCAGTCTTATGGCGGCGCAAAGATTGATCCGGACTCGGTCAGGGTGATCTTCCTCCGGACGCCGAATGTCGACTTGACTCCGCGGGTCAAGCCCTTCGTCCAGCCCGACGGCATCAACATGCAGGATGCGGAACTGCCGCCGGGCGAATACACGGTGCGCGTCGATATCAAGGACAGTGATGGTCGGCCCGGCACGACCATCTTTACGCTGAAGGTCGCACCCAAGTGACGTGCCCCTACTGCCAGTCCGGAACTGCAGAGGGTGCGCTGGTTTGTGCGTCCTGCGGGCGCGACATCGCCGTTCCCGCCACGCTGATCGCCGAGCGTGACGATCTCCTGCGCAAGCGCGAGGAGCTGCGTGATGAACTGCGGAAGGCCAGAGACGAGGTCGAGGCCATTATGAGGCGAAGGAAGTCGCGCTAGCGATGGAATGTCCGTTTTGCGCCGAGACGATCAAGGACGAAGCCATCGCGTGCAAGCATTGCTCGCGGGACTTGCGCGTCGTGCGGCCGACGCTTGTCGAGATTGACGAGATCGTTGCCGATCTGGACAAGATCAGGCGCGATCTCGATCGTGTCAATGTCCGCCTCGAGCGCTACAACAATCCGCTGCGCTATTACGGAACGCATGCGGTGCTCTATATTGCCATTCCGTCCCTGCTGCTGGTGATCGCGCATGTGCTCGTGACCATCACCTTCAACGTGTCCCCGATCCCGCTTCGGATCGCATCGATCGCCATACCGCTGCTGTTCGGTTTCGTGGCCTATCCACTGCATCGGGTCTTCGCCCTGACGGCATTTGTGCTGGGGTTCCTGGCGGCTTGCGTCAGCATCTTCGCGATGCTGACGGTGACCGGGATCCACGATCACGTCCCGATCCTGCCGACGATCTGGATCGAGTGGCGGGAAGTGTTCGAATATGGCGCGAGCATCCTGCTGGCCTTCGTCTCCGGCAATATCTTGAGCGTCGTGATCTTCCAGGTCTTGCCGCGTGTGCTGTCGCACGGGGGCAAACCGAACGCGTTCGCCTTCCGCGTGGCGCGCCTGCTGGGACAACATGTCGGCGAGGAACAACTGCGCCGCCGTGCCCGCTTGATCCAGGACCTCATGCAGACAGCCGGGCCGCTGGCCGGTGTCGCCGCAACCGCGGTCGGCTCGATCTACGCCGGCTTGAAGGGGCTGCTTGGATAGCGTTGCGAACGGTGCGGGGCGGCCGGCGAGAGCAGCACCTGCCTATCGCGATTCCACCACCTCGCCGTCCTCCTTCACGAACCGGCCAACGGGATTCTCCAGGAGATCGATGACGGCTTCCGAGGGACGGCACAGTCGTGTGCCTTTTGGGGTCACCACGATCGGACGGTTGATCAGGATGGGATGCGCGAGCATCTGGTCGATCAGCTCGTCATCGGACCATTTTGGGTCATCGAGGCCGAGGTCGTGAAAGGGCGTGCCTTTCTCCCGCAGCAGCGCGCGAGCGGAGATCCCCAAGCCTTTGATGAGCTCGACCAGCGTTTCGCGGGATGGCGGCGTCTTCAGATATTCGATGACGACAGGTTCGACGCCGCTCTGCCGGATCATCGCAAGCGTGTTGCGCGAGGTGCCGCAAGCCGGGTTATGATAGATCGTGACGGTCATCGGGTTGCCTCCGCAGCAGGGATTGGGCTGGCCGTGCGAGTGTCCGAGCAGCCAATTCATCAGCAGCATATCTGCAAACGCGCCACAAGGCTCCGCAAGGATGAAGCGGGGCGGGTCAGCGGGGCGAAAGGCCGCAAAGGTGTTTGCCAGGGTCGCGCGACCGCCACGGCCGGATGGCGGACGAGGTCGGCGCACGCTTATTGGTCCCGACAGTTTCTGTCAGCCGCAGCGCACCTCCTGAGCGCGCAGCAAGCGGTGCCTGACTGTTCGCGCGATCGCTGCCGGCGCCTCCTCGGGGATGGCAAAGCAGGAACTCGCGTTGATCTCGCACAGAACGTATGTGTCGGCCCCTGACGCATCGCGTGGCCCGTACAGGAAGTCCGCATCCCAGATCACCGGCAGCGAAGATTCATCGATGCCGAGCGTCTCCATCATCTGCGGGGTCCATTCGTGCTCCATGGCCCTTCGCAACGACTGGAACGGCGGCGCATCAGGCCCGTGCATGATTCGCGGTCCCGGTTGCGCCTCAGCAGCATCCGGGCCTCCCTGCGGCGGCGGGATCAAGCCCTTGATCAATTGATGCCCAAAGCCTGCGACCCTGGCGCCGCTCATGTAGCAGCGGATCATCCCCTCGGGCAGACGAGGTTGGAATGCCTGGTCGATGATGCAGCCACCCCAGCCGAAATATTGCTCGCAGCGCGCGATGAGGGCATCGAGCTGGGTGTCCTCAGGCAGGCTGCCACGTTGGGCATGGAGCACCCGGACCATGGCGTCCGTGTTCGGAAGTGCTTCGACCTTCCAAACGCCCTGGCCACCATTGCCGCGATTTTGCTTCAGCACGCGCGGGCCGCTTGCCCGCAGGCGCGATGGAAATTCGGCGCGAAAGGCCGCCACGGTATCATAGCGGTGCGTGTCGGTGCCCCAGCCCAGGTGACGCGTCCGGTAGAGCACCTCTTTGACGCCCATCTTCAGGATCACGTCGGGATGTGCGCTCACCCATGTACCTTGCGCTGCAACGTCGCGCAGCAGGTCGTCGAGCTCGGCGCGGGTTTTGCCTTGATGGATCGGATCGATCCAGACGAGCACGCCGTCGGCGGCGAGCAACTGGTCGCGCACCGCATCGGCGAAGCTTTCGTCGTAGATCACCGGTTGGGCTTCGATGCCGATAGCGGCGAGTGCTTCGAAGACGCGAACGAAGCGGCTGTTTTGCGCCGTCGCCTCCCGGCGCGCGGCAGCATCGCCGCGCGAGAGAATGGCTACGGTGTTGCGGGAAGTGGGGTGTTCCTCGGTGTCCATGCGCAAGCTCCACGAATTGCGTGCTGCGCAGAGCTTGGACCGGAGTCTCACGGGGAGTCTGCTTCATCCCCACGCGGGCAATCTACGTGAGATGGTTCGCATGTTTCAAGACCCAGGTTCGGCCGGTTCCGTCGGAACGTTGAACATTTCTTGACCGGTCGCGGGCATGCGCGCGTTGACAGCTCGTCCGTCGAGGCTTTTACTCGCTGCAACGGGGACATGCGATCTCCCCGTGAGGCGACATGCCCAAGCATCGCGTCCTGATCACCAAGGGCGCCGCATGTCATGATTACCCGATCTCATCCGAACAATTCTTGGTTCATCGTGCGCACGCCGAAGCGCATCGATGGCCGCATCGTGTTGCGTCTCCCGGGTTCATCCGGGCGCCACGTCGCAAGCCGATCTAACCTGGGGCAGGGATTTCACCTGGAGAGAAAGACCATGTGTACACGCATCCTTCATGCCGCCCTGTTTCTCGCGTTCGCGTCAGGGCTGTCGAGCGCACACGCTCTGACACAGGAGGAATTCATCGCCAAAATCCAGGCTGCCGGCTATTCGCAGGTCAGCGACGTCAAGTCGACCGCCGAGGGCACGACCGCAAAGGCCGTCAAGAACGGCAAGCAAGTGCGGCTCGTCGTCGACAGTGGCGGCCAGATCAAGGAGCAGAAGTGAGGCACTGGCGGACGAAATCCAGATTGAGGGAGCAGTTCAATGAGAAAGACAATCCCGGTTCTGATGCTCATCGGCACCTGCTTCATGGTGGCGGCTCACGCCCAGAATGTCGACTGGCAGAAGGTTGATGAGACGCTGGGCCGCAAGCCCACTGTTACGGACGATGTCCATCGCTACGGCTTTCCTCGCACCGATCTCACGGTGACGCTCGACGGCGTGACCATCAAGCCGGCGCTGGCGCTTGGCGGTTGGGTCGCGTTCAAGCCGGCGCATGGCGGCGCCATGGTCATGGGCGACCTCGTGCTGCTCGAGACCGAGGTCAATCCCGTCATGGCGAAGATGATCGCGAGCGGTCTCGAGATCACCGCCGTACACAATCATCTGCTTCGCGCGAGCCCGGCCACATTCTACATGCACATCGCCGGACACGGAGATCCAGTCAAACTGGCCTCGGCCATCCATGATGGGCTTGCCGAAAGCAAGACGCCGCTGACGGCCGCGGCGCCAGGGAACGCGCCGCCTGCCATCGAGCTCGACACGGCCAAGCTCGACCAGATCATCGGCGTCAAGGGGCAGGGCAATGGCGGCGTCTATCAGTTCAACGTGAAGCGGCGCGACCCGATCACGGAGGACGGCATGCCGCTGACTCCGGTCGGCGCTATGGGCGTTGCGATCGCCATCAACTTTCAGCCGACCGGCGGCGGCAAGGCGGCCATCACAGGCGATTTCGTCCTGACCGGCGACGAGGTGAACCCGGTCCTCGCGGCGCTGCGGACGCATGGCATCGAGGTGACGGCGCTGCACAGCCACATGCTGGACGAGCAGCCGCGGCTCTTCTTCATGCATTTCTGGGCCAACGACGATGCCGTCAAACTTGCAGAGGGCTTGCGGGCGGCGCTCGACAAGACGGCCAGCACGAAGAGCTGACGCCCGGGAGGGAGCTGCGCACGATGATGTTCGTCGGGCCAGTCGCGTGCTTGACCGAGTCCAAGTCATCCGAAGCGCTGGTCCAATGCATGGGCGTGGAGCAAGGCACTTGTCGTGCCTTGCCCCGCCGTGCAGCGCCAAGCGCTGCGATCCTTTCTGAACTCATGTGCGGACCGGTTGTTACCGTTCATCGAACAGAGGAGGAAACCATGCGCGTTCTTGCGATGATAACGGCAGTTCTGCTGTCCTGCGCTGTCGGCCCCTTACTTGCCGCCGAAATGGAGAAGGTCCCGACGCAGTCGGGTCCGGCCGCCGTTCCAGTGCAACCGGATCAAACGCCCGGGCAGGCCGAGCAGGCCCGCGAGCAGGACAGAAAGGATGCTGAAGACGTTCAGATTGGCCGTGATTGGAAAGCGCAAGGCGGCAGCGAAGGCGAACGCGCGGGTCGAGCTGACTCATCCGGGCAGGAGCATCAAACCGTGGGCCGAGATTGGCGAGCTCATCCTGACGATCGTGAACGGCGGTGAATCGACAGCCAACCTCCGGACGCTCGCAAGCGCTGGTTGTCTACGAGTCAGTTGAAATATCCATCCGCTGGTCAGAGCGGAGTGCGGAGGGCATTTGACAAATCCGCCTGCTGCGCAATAGTTGCGGGTACGGGGAAGCGATCTCCCCGTGAGGCGACATGCCCAAGAATCGCGTCCCTTTTTCGATAAGGACGCTGCATGTCTGCCGTTTGCCTATCCATCTCCAAACCCTTCTATTCCTCTCGCGTCAGGACCTCGCGGTCGGCCGGTCGCCGCGCGATCGCAGGCTCGTCAATCAGTGGGCGTCGGGTCACTGACAGCCTGCCGGCGGAACGCCGATTCTGGCGCTCAACATGTACGAGCACCTGTCACGTCGATTATGGCGCCAAGGCCAGCAGCTATGTGCTCGCCGGCATCTTGCAGCATATCGCGAGGACGGGAGGTAAGCGGGAGAAGCGTCTGACATAACACCTGATGATTTCGGGGGTACCGCGAGCTCCCCGTGAGATGGATTCCCATCCAAGCGCTCGCCACCTCGTTCCGGGGACGGTCATATGGATGTTCTTGTCTTCACTGTCTTTGCTCTTGCCGCCCTCGTCGGCGGTTTCGTCAGCGGCTTCTCGGGCTTTGCGATGGGTCTGGTGGTTTCCGGCGTCTGGCTGCACATCATCACGCCGATACAGACCGCCACTCTGATCGCTGGATACGGTCTGCTCACCCAGGGTTACGGCATGTACAAGCTGCGACATGTGGTGGATCTGCGCAAGGCATGGCCGCTCGCGCTAGGAACCGTCATCGGCATTCCGATCGGCGTTGGAATTCTCGCCTATCTCGATCCCGTCTATCTGAGGTTCGGCGTCGGATTATTGTTGCTGGTCTACTCGATATATGGCCTCACAAGGCCGGTGTTCGCGCCGATGAAGATCGGGACCGGCGCCGATGTCGCGATCGGCATCTCAAACGGGATGCTTGGCGGGCTGACAGGACTCGGCGGCGTCATCTCCACGATATCGTGCCAGTGGCGAGGTTGGCCGAAGGATGTGCAGCGGGCCGTCTTTCAGCCGGTGCTGTTCGTCGCCTTCGTGGTCATCTCTCTGTCCCAGGCGGCGGCCGGCACGATCACCAAGGAAACACTGATGCTGTACGTACTCGGCGTTCCCTTCATGGTCGCCGGCCTTTGGTCCGGATTCAAGCTGTTCGGAATGATCGACGACGAGACCTTTCGCAAGTCTGTGCTGGCATTGCTGCTGATCGCCGGGCTCTCGCTGATCGCGTCGACACTGCCGTTTTCCTCCCGCTGACCATGAGGCTTCATGCCACTGAAGAGCTTGGGCTTCATCCCGGTCCCGAATGGCCTGAACAGCGATTTCGATGACGCCGCCTTCGATCCGAAGACGCGCGGCGTCTTCATTGCGCACACGGCGCCCGACTGCCTGGAGGTGATCGCCTTCTGGTATTCTCCGGCGAACGATGACTGCAGATGAGCCGAGGCAAGCCGCACGCCGATCCGATGGACCGAAAAGTTGATGATAGGAAAATTGATGATAGGCACCGCCACAAACTTTTCGTTGCGACCTTCCGCATGGGCGTGGCTTGCTCTTGCATCCATGCTGATTTGGTTATTGGGAGGGAACGCCATGGCCGAGACCCTGAATTTTGACAACGTTCCGGCCGGAATGCCGCCGGAAGGATGGACTTTAACGAAGACCGGTCAGGGAGAATCGAAATGGACCGTCGAGGCCGAGCCCACAGCGCCAAGCAAGCCGAACGTCCTCAAGCAATCCGGACGGGCGACTTTTCCGGTCGCCATCAAGAGTGGTACCACCATCCGCGACGGTTTTGTTGAAGTGAAGTTCAAGGCGGTTACCGGGTCCGAAGATCGCGCCGCGGGAATCATCTGGCGCGCCAAGGATGCCGACAATTACTACGTCGTGCGGGCCAACGCACTGGAGGACAATGTCGTGCTTTACAAGACAATCAACGGCATTCGAACGTCACTGGAGATTGTCGGTCGCAAGGGCGGATATGGCGTCCGCACACCGGTGGCGTCCGGGCAATGGCACGCGTTGCGTTGCGACTTCGCGGGACATCGATTCAAGGTGACCTTTGATGGAAAGCCGTTATTCGAGGTGGAGGACGCCACGATTACGAATGCCGGGATGATCGGCCTGTGGACCAAGGCGGATAGCGTGACCCTGTTCGATGATCTGGCATATGGTGAGGTCAAATAGCATCTGCCCAACCTCGCCGGAGTTAGCCATGAACGCTCGATGTCTGTCGGTCGCGACCGCCCTGCTGATCGCGTGCATCAGTCCAATGGAGGCGGAAGAAGCCCTCGTTGCCTACAAATCGCTTAGTCCGGAGCTGGCGCTCGATCTCGCGCGTGCCGCGTTGGATAGCTGCCGCGCCCGTGGCTACCAGGTTGCCGTCGCTGTCGTCGATCGCTCCGGTCTAACGCAAGTGATGCTGCGCGACCGCTTTGCAGGTCCTCACACGCCAATAACGGCATCCGGCAAAGCGTGGACAGCTGCGTCGTTCAAGACCAGTACGACCGATCTGAATGCGATCAGCCAACCCGGCATGATGCAGGCGGGCATTCGAAATCTTCCCGGAACAGTCATCATCGGAGGCGGGCTGATCGTCGAAGCAGGCGGCTCTCTGGTCGGAGCGGTCGGCGTATCCGGCGCTCCGGGCGGCGACGCGGACGAAGCGTGCGCGAAAGCCGGGATCGAAGCCATACGCGACAAGTTGGAGTTTTGAGGCGCGGATCAAGCTCGCGGCTGGAATGCCTTAAACGTTGGCGCGAAGCCGGATCGACGCCTGTCGCTAGGGCTGCGGAGGAAAGCGATCGAACGTCGGCAGCTCGTGTGCACGTTCCATCCAGCGCAGACGCTCGGCGACCTGGATGTGCATCGTGGCCGGCACGGCATCGGGATCATCGTAGGTCGCACTCTGGACGTCGATGATCCCAGGCATGTTGGCGTTGACGTAGAACAGGCCAGTTCCGCAGTCACCGCAGAAGCGCCGCCGAGCATGTTCCGAAGACCGGTACACCTTGGGCTCGCCCTTGGTCACCTTGACCGCATCCTCCGCATACATCGTCCAGCCGACGAGCGGAGCGCCGGCGTGAAGCCGGCAATCGCGGCAGTGGCACAGCGCGTGCACGATTGCTTCGCCCTCGATTTGATAACGGATTGCGCCGCAGTGACAGCCGCCGGTGATGGTGCTCATGCGTTTCTCCCGCTTAACGCAAGTTTTTCAGATCGATAGCGCTGGAAACGTGCTGCTTCAACGGGCGCAATCGATTTTCGATTGCGTCCTACTGTCGCCTGACATCTCCCGCCATCGCGGCTGCGGTCAGATTACTGGGGAGCAATTGTCGGCCGCGCGGTTCCGCACGCGCAACGGCCGATCCCTCGATGATGGCATTGTGCCGGTGTTTTGCCCGACGTGTCAAAAGGACGTTTGGCCCGAGCCCAGCGCCTCGCGGCCGCTATGGAGGAAATGCCGACATGAAAACGGTCTTGACTTCAGTAGCTTGGCTACTGTGCATGGGGTTGTTTTCGCAGTTTTGTTGCTGCGCTGCCGAAGCGGCGCGCTTCAGCGCCGGCTGCGCGGCGCTTCGGCTTTGGCCGGCGGCTCGGTCTGGGGGGCGCAGGTCGCGGCCGCGAGCGAGCCTTGCGCCTGCGGCATCAGGCCGGGCTCGGGGGCGAGCGCCTTCATCACGATCAGCCCGGTGGTAGCAGGGGAATCGATGATCAGGCGGTCGGCCGCGGTGACCTCCTCGTCCTCGGGCAGCTCGTTGTGCTGCGCCTCCGTCATCAGGTCGAGCTCGATCACCTTGCGGCCCGCGGAGCGGTCGTTGATGGCGTAATAGGCGATCTCGTTACGGGTGTAGAACGACACCGAGGTGTAGGCCGGGCTCACCGGCACGGTCAGCTTGATCGGCCCGCCCGACAGATCGTAGCGGCAGATCGCGAGCGCAAAGGCCGGATCCATGAACGGCATCGGTGAGGTCTGCGGATCGGCGAGGGGAAGCTGGGTGACGGCGTTCACCTTCGTCATCGGCGTCAGCCGCGAATAGGCGTCCTGCGTCGCGATCCGCGGCAGCGCCAGCACGCTGACGAGATGGACCACGAGACCTAGAATGATGCCGGCAACGATGGTGAACAACAGGCGGATCATAAGCAGCCCACCGTCGTGATCTGCGGCATCGGCGCATCGCGCTGGGTGCGAGTGGCGACGCCGACGGGGGTATCGTAGAGGCGCAGCATCAAGGCGTAGCGCTCGATGCCGCCGGTCGGCAGCCAATTGCCGGCGCGCGAGCGCGAGGCGATGCGGATCTCGAACGAGCCGTCGGACTGGCGCACGATCTCCTGGCTGGTGAAGCCGTAGCGCTGCAGCGAATTGGCGACGAGGTGGCCCTTGCGGTCGTACAGCGTCAGCGTCCAGAACCGCGCCGGCGGTGTCACGCCGGAGACGATCACGTCGCAGCGGCCGTCGAGCGCCTTCTTCTTGTCGTCGGTGGTCGCGGTGAAGGCGACGCCGTCGCCGGTGCCGATCGGCAATTCGCCGTTGCGCACAATAGTGGCGCGCGAATAGGGATCGACGTCGGCGGTGCCGGTGCGCGGGCGCGCGGTCCAGGCGCCGATGGTCAGCGCGCCGATCTCGGTGCCGCGCGTCGTCGTCATCCAGGTGGCGCCGACGCCGACCACCGTCGCGAGCAGAAGGGCCGTCAATGTGATCAGGATCAGCCGCACGGGTTTCGATCAGTTCTTGCGCGGGGCGGAGGCGTTGGCGTTCTCTTCCGCATAGTTCTGCGGGAAGGCGAGCGCACTCGTCGACGAGGCCGGCTTGGTGTCGGCGGCCGATTTGTTCGCCGTCTTGGCCGCATCATCCAGCAGCTTCTCGACGCGCACCAGAACGTCGGCGCCGCGCTTGGTCAGCACGGGCGGCGGACCGGGCTTGGTCTCCAGCACCTTCGGCGCCGCATTGGCCTGCGCGTTGCTGACATGCTGCGGCGGCAGCTTCTGACCCATGCCGATGCCGGCGATCTCCCGCACCTCGACGCCCTGATGCGCCGCGACCATGATGTCGTGCCAGGTCTGCGCCGGCAGCGAGCCGCCGGTCATGCGGTTGGTGGGCGAGTAGTCGTCGTTGCCGTACCACACCGCGCAGGTGAAATTGCCGGTGTAGCCGACAAACCAGGCGTCGCGATACGCGTTGGTGGTGCCGGTCTTGCCCGCGGTCGGAATGCCGTCCAGCGCAGCGCGGCGCGCGGTGCCTTCGCTGACGACGTGGCTCATCATGCCCGCCATGTCGGCCGCAACGGAGGCGGGGATCGCCTGGCGCGGCTTCGGACCGTCACGGTCCCAGCGCCAGACGAGGTCGCCGGCGCCGGTACGCACCTCCAGTACCGAATGCGGCGTCACCGCCTTGCCCCGGTTCGGGAACGTCGCATAGGCGACGGCATGCTCGAGCACCGTGACTTCGTCCGAGCCGATCGGCAGCGACGGCGTATCGGGCAGCGGCGCCTTGATGCCGAAACGGCGGGCGACCTCGACGATCTTGGCGCGGCCGACCTTGGCCGGGTTCGGCGCCTTCGGCTGATCCCGCCGGCCGATCTCGATCGACAGCTTCACCGGCACGACGTTGATCGAGCGCGTGATCGCCTGGGTCAGCGTCACCGAGCCGGAATAGGAATGGCCATAATTCTGCGGGCACCAGTTGCCGATGCAGACGGGGCCGTCGACCACGACCGAGTTCGGCGTGTAGCCATTCAGCAGGGCGGTGGTGTAGACGTAGGGCTTGAACGAGGAGCCGGGCTGGCGATAGGCGTCGGTGGCGCGGTTGAACTGGCTGGCGCCGTAGTCGCGGCCGCCGACCATAGCGCGGATGCCGCCGTCGAGATCGGCGACGACGGTCGCCGCTTGTGTCGCGTGATAATCGCGGCCGAACTGGCGCAGCTGGTTCTCGATCGCGTCCTCGGCGGCCTTCTGCACATTGGTGTCGATCGCAAGGCGTACCACGAAGACACGCTCGGTGTAGGACTTCGGGAAGGTGTCGACGAGCTTGCGCATCTCGTCGAAGGCGTAGTCGAGATAATAGTTCGGCGACGCTTCGTCGCGGCGGTCGACCGCGAAGGCCGGATTGCGGCGGGCGCCGAACACCTGGCCCTCAGTCATGAAACCGGCATCGACGAGGTTGTCGAGCACGACGTTGGCGCGGGCGCGGGCGGCGGGCAGGTTGATGTGCGGGGCGTATTTGGTCGGCGCCTTGAACAGGCCGGCGAGCATCGCCGCTTCCGCCAGCGTCACGTCGCGCGCCGACTTGTTGAAGTAGAAATGCGCGGCGCCATCGACGCCAAAGGTGCCGCCGCCCATATAGGCGCGGTCGAGATAAAGCTTGAGGATCTCGTTCTTGCTCAGGCGCCATTCCAGCCAGATCGCGAGGAAGGCCTCATTGACCTTGCGCTCGATGGTGCGCTCGTTGCTCAGGAACAGGTTCTTGGCGAGCTGCTGGGTGATCGAGGAACCGCCCTGGCGAACGCCGCCGGCCTGGGCATTGGTGACGAGAGCGCGCGCGGTGCCGGCGACGTCGATGCCGAAATGGTCGTAGAAGCGGCGGTCCTCGGTCGCCAGCGTCGCCTTGATCAGCACGTCCGGAAAGTCTTCCAGCGGGATCGAGTCGTTGTGCTTGATGCCGCGGCTGCCGATCGGGTTGCCGTAGCGGTCGAGGAAACTCACCGCGAGGTCGGACTTCTTCAGCCAGTCCTCGTCCGCGGTCTCGCGGAAGGCGGGGATGGCGAGCGTGAGCATCACGACCAGGCCGCCGAGGCCGACGGTGGCGGCTTCCGACAGCGGCTCGATGAACACCCAGCGCTTCCACCGCCCGACATAGAACCGGTCCATGAAGGTCGAGTAGCGCTCGTAGAGCTCGCGGATGCCCTTGGCCGAGGAGAATAGCGAGGAGTCGATGCGCGCATCGAGATCCAGGAGGAAATTCCGGATCTTCTGCTTCCAATGCGGTGGTATGATCTGGCGCACCTAGAACCCTTGCGGCTTGCTTCGAAAGCGTTCAAGCACCCGGCCGGGGCGGCATCGAGACGTCTTGCGGGAATGTTGCGGCAAACCCAAGGCGCCCGGTTCGCGTCCTTTGGGGACTTGCTGTTCGTTCTAGCCGAGCAGGGCCCATAAACCAATGGCCACGCTCGCGATTTTGAACAACAGGCCTAATTGACCCCGGGTCATTACGGGCCTCAAAGGGCCTCTGCTTGCACCTGCACAGCCGCACGCCGTAGATGACATCGCCGTAGCTCTTTCGAACTCTTGTTGAGGCGCATGACCGCAGCTCCCAAACGACCTTCCGGCCAGGAAGGATTCTTCTGGAAAACCAAGACGTTGGAAGAGATGTCTCAGGATGAATGGGAAAGCCTCTGCGACGGCTGCGGGCGCTGCTGCCTGAACAAGCTCGAGGACGAGGACACCGGCGAGATCTATTTCACCCATATCGGCTGCAAGCTGCTCGATGGGGCGAGCTGCGCCTGCAAGGACTACCCGAATCGCTCCGACAAGGTTCCGGACTGCGTCCGCCTCACCCCGGCCAATGTCCGCATCCTGAACTGGCTGCCGCCGAGCTGCGCCTACAAGCTAGTTGCCGAGGGGCGCGACCTCTATTGGTGGCATCCGCTGGTGTCAGGCGATCCCAATACCGTGCATGAGGCCGGCGTCTCCGTACGTGGCCGGGTCGAGGGCAGCGAGGAGGAGATCCCGGACGAGGATCTCGAGGACCACATCGTGCAATGGCCGGCCGCGCTGCCGAAACGAGCCCGCCTGAAGCGACGGCCGAAGAACTGACTGCCGCAGACTCCGGATCACGGGTTCGGGATGACCCGGCGGCGGGATGCACCCATGCGCCCCGGTGCCTGCCCGGGAAGGATTTTGCTGTCTACATTGGGCTGCATAGAACGAATCCTTCGCGGCGTTGCGCCGCCACACGACGTCCGAGCGAGATGAACAAGTTCGACCGGCAGAGCAGTTCTGCCGACATCCAGGCGTTGCCTGACGACATTGCCGAAGAGCTGTCCCGCCTTCCGAGCGAAGTCATCAGCGTCGATGACGCGCCATCCGTCGCCCCGCCAGTGCCGCTGTCACAGGACGAGGTCCGCACCATCGTCATCAGCCTAATGGTGACGATGTTCCTGGCCGCGCTCGACCAGACCATCGTGGCGACCGCGCTGCCGACCATCGGACGCCAGTTCCAGGACGTCTCCAGCCTGTCCTGGGTGATTACGGCCTATCTGCTCGCCTCGACCGCGGTCGCGCCGGTGTTCGGCACGCTCAGCGACATCTACGGCCGCAAGGCCATGATCATCACTTCGCTCAGCCTGTTCGTCGCGGGCTCGGTGCTGTGCGCGATCGCGCCGAACATGCCGATGCTGATTCTGGCGCGCGGTCTTCAGGGCCTCGGCGGCGGCGGCATCATGCCGGTGGTGCAGACAGTGATCTCTGACGTCGTCTCACCGCGCGAGCGCGGCCAATACCAAGCCTATTTCTCCAGCGTCTGGATGGTCGGCGGCATCCTCGGCCCGGTCATCGGCGGCGTGTTCGCCGAGCATCTGCACTGGTCGATGATCTTCTGGATCAACCTGCCGCTGGCAGCCGCCGCGATCGCGCTGCTGCTGCCGAGGATGAAAAAGATCCCGGTGTTCCACCGCAAGCGAAAGGTGGATTGGCTCGGCGGCGTGTTGCTGATGGCGTCCGCCGTCGTGTTCATGCTGGTGCTGACCTGGGGCGGCACGCGCTATGCCTGGCTGTCGCCGGCCGTGCTTGCGATGCTGGGTGGCGCCGTCGCGCTCGTCGTGACCTTTGTCTGGCACGCGCGGCGTGCGGACGAGCCGTTCCTGCCGCTGCCGCTGCTCGGTGGGACTGTCGCGCCGTTCGCCCTGACGGCCGGCGGTTGCGGTCTCGGCGCGATCACGGGCCTCACCGTGCAACTGCCGCTTTATTACGAGCAGGTCTATCATCTCACCGCCAGCGAGGCCGGGCTTGCGCTGATTCCGCTCGCGGCGGTTTCGACCTGCGGCGCGGCGATTGCCGGCCGCACCATGGCGCGCGCCAAGCACTACAAGCGCGTCGCCATCATCGGCACGTCCTGGGCTGCGCTGTGCGGCCTTGGCCTCACACTCACGACCTTGCCGCTATGGGGCCTCCTCACGCTGATGGCCGCGTTCGCGCTCGGTCTCGGCACGACCTTCCCGGTGTGCGTGGTCTCGCTGCAGAACTCGGTCGCGCGTCCGCAAGTCGGCACCATCACCGGCGCAATGAATTTCTTCCGCTCGCTGATGTCCTCGTTCACGGTCGCGGCGTTCGCGGCGATCCTGCTGATCGCGCTCGGCACCGACGTTCCGCTCGCGGGCGAGCATCACGCCGCAGGCAGCGTCGCAATCCCCGCCGACGAGATGCGGCACGCCTTCCGTTACGTGTTCGGCGCCGCCACCGCGCTGATGACCATCGCCGCGCTCTGCCTGATTGCGATGGAGGAGCGGCCGCTCGCCGGGCCCGCCACCGCGCAGCCGGTCGAGATGGCGGAGTAGGGAATCGCAGCCAGTTAGGCGCGGCTTCGCTCCGGAAAGCTGCTCTTCCGCGGCAGCAGGATCGTGAACTCCGTGAATGCGCCGGGCTCCGTCGTGACGTCGATGGTGCCGCCGTGCTGCTTCACCACGATGTCGTGGCTCATCGACAGCCCGAGGCCGGTGCCTTCGCCGGCTGGCTTGGTGGTGAAGAACGGATTGAACATCTTCTCCCTGACCTCGTCCGCAATGCCGGTGCCATTGTCGCGGATGCGGATCTCGATGCTGTCGCCGCGGTCGCGCGTCGCAGCGATCACCACCGGATCGTAATCGGCTGCGCCCTCGGCCTTGCGCTTGGTGACCGCGTGGAAGCCGTTCGAGATCAGGTTCAGCAGCACCCGGGTGATCTCCTGCGGAAACACTTCGGCTTGCCCGGCCGCGGGATCCAGTTCGCGCTTCAGCGTCACGTCGAATCCCGGCTTCTCGGCGCGTGCGCCGTGATAGGCGAGGTTGAGGCTCTCCTCGACCAGCGCGTTGATGTCGCTCAGCCCATGGTCGCCGCCGCCTTCTCGCGAATGCAGCAGCATGTTCTTGACGATGGAATCGGCACGTCGTCCGTGCTGCACAACCTTTTGCAGATTGCCCTTCAGAAGCCCCGTCAGCTCGTCGACCTCCGCGCGGATGTCGTCTGCGAGCATGACAGGCGCAAGCACCTCGTTCAGCTCGTCCGTCAGCTCGGCGGAGAGAGAAGCAAAATTGTTGACGAAGTTGAGCGGGTTCTTGATCTCATGGGCGATGCCGGCGGTGAGCTGGCCCAGCGATGCAAGCTTCTCGGTCTGGATCAGCCGGTCTTGCGCGGCGCGTAAGTCGTCGAGCGATTTTGCTAGCTCGCGGGTACGGTCCTGCACCTCGTTGAACAGGCGCGTGTTCTCGACCGCGATGACGGCCTGATCGGCAAAGGTCTTGAGCAGATTGATCGCCTTCTCCGGAAAATGACCGGGCTCCCGCCGCGTCACCGCGATGGTGCCGATCGCGATGCCGTCGCGCAGCATCGGCACCACGAGGATGCTGCGATAGCCCCGCGTCCGCGCCAACTCCTTCATGGCCTCGGTGAGATCGGGTTCGCTCTGCATGTCGCTGCGGAAGGCATATTGTCCGCTTCTTGCCACCCGGCTGTGAATGCCTGACGCCGACAGCGGCGTCGGGAAGGAGCTGAGCAAGTCTGCGTTGCCGGCCTCAACGTCCGTGGTGAAGGCTGCCAGATGCAGCATGCCGTCGACGACGCGTGTGACGGTGGAGGAGTGCCCGCCGATCAGCGCCTTGGCGCTGTCGGAGATGGCCTGAAACACCGGCGTCACGTCGGCAGGCGAGGCCGCGATCACCTTGAGGATGTCGGCAGTCGCGGTCTGACGTTCCAGCGCTTCCCTGGTGGCGTTGAACAGGCTCACATTCTTGATCGCGATCACCGCCTGGTCGGCGAAGGTCTGTAGCAGCCGCACGTGATGCTCGGCGAAGCGGCCGGTCGCCCGGCGCGTGGCGATGATGATGCCGATGGCTTCGCCCTCGCTCATCAACGGCGTGAACAGCATGCTGCGATAGCCGCGGGCGCGCGCGATGTCGCGCGCGGCCGGCTCGAGCTCGGTGTCGGGCAGTTGCGCCGCGGCGCCATTGGCCACGAGCGGGTATGGCGGGAACTGCGCAAAGGGCACCGGAAAGGAATTCTGGAGCACACGATCCCCGGCCGGATCGGTCGGGGTGAATGCCGCAAGGTGCGCGGCGCCGTCGATGTAGCGCAGTACCGCCGTGGAGAAGCCGCCGATCAGGCGATTGGCATTGGCGGCGATGGCCTCGAACACCGGCTGCACGTCGGATGGCGAGGCGGCCATCACCTTGAGGATGTCGGCGGTTGCGGTCTGGCGCTCCAGCGCCTCGCGCGTCTCGTTGAACAGCCGTGCATTCTCGATCGCGATCACGGCCTGGTCGGCAAAGGTCTGGAGCAGCTGCACGAGATCGGGCGCGAACGCGCCAGGCTCGGCGCGCGTGACGCTGATCATGCCGACCGGGGCGCCCCGGTTCATCAGCGGCATGAACAGCACGCTGCGGAAGCCGCGCAGCCGCGCCAGCCTTCGGTTCAGCTCCGGGACGTCGGCAGCCTCGCTGTCGGGAAACTGGATCGTCTCGCCATCGCGCACGAGGGCAAACGTTGGGAAGTCCGCGATCTTGCGCGGGAACGACGCCTTGAGCCCTTCGTCCGCCGCCGGACTGGTCGGCGTGAACGCCACGAGGTGCAGCTCGTCGCCGATGAACTGAAGTACGGTGGCGGAGAAGCCGTCGAGCAGGCGTTTCGAACTGGACGCGATCGCCGCGAAGACCGGCCGGGCGTCGGAGGGCGAGGCTGCGATGGTACGAAAGATCTCGGCGCTGGCGTTCTGGCGATCCCGCGCGACCGCAAGCTCGCCGCGCAGCCGTGCATTCTCGGTTGCGGCCGACTGCAATCGCTGTTCGAGTTCTTCGATTTCGTTGGAAGGGACGGTCATTCCTAATCCGGCTTGATGCCGCGACAAGCGCGGCACCGGGCCGGATTATCACATCTTCTGCGGCCGGAGCCAACGCCCCGCCGCTGAAGCCCGGCCGGGCTCACGTGCCCGGCCGCGACACCTCCGTTTCCTTGCTGGTGATGAACTCCAGCAGCACTGGTATCCCTTCCCGCGTTTTCTGGATCCCGCGCTTGATCGCGGGCACGATGTCCTCCGGCCTCAACACACGCTCGCCATAGCCGCCGAAGGCGCGCGCCATCGCGGCGTAGTCACCGGAAATGTCGGTCGAGCGATATTTCTCGGTCGAGACCGGCATCACCTTCAATTCGATCGCCATCGAGAAATTGTTGAGCAGGATCGACATGATCGGGATGCGCTCGCGCACCGCGGTCTCGAAATCCATGCCCGTAAAGCCAATGGCCGCATCGCCCCAGACATTGATACAGAGCTTGTCCGGCTTCGCGAGCTTGGCGCCCATCGCGAGCCCAAGCCCATAGCCGAGCTGCGTCGTCTTGCCCCAGCCGAGATAGCTGAGAGGCTCGACCGATTTCCAGAATGGCGAGAGCTGGTCGCGCGGGCTGCCGGCATCATGCGTGATGATGGTGTTGTGGATGTCGACGGTGTGCTGCAGGTCCCAGAGTACCCGATACGGGCTGAGTGGCGCATCGTTGCTGGTGAGTTTCGGCATCCATTTCGCCAGCCACTGCTCGTGTGAGGCCGCAATCTCCGCCGCGACCACGGAGGCATCACGATCGGACGTAACCGACCTGCCGATCTCCTCCAGCAGTGCATCGAGCACGAGGCCGGCGTCGCCGACGAGGCCGATCCTGGCTTCCACATCCTTGTTGAGATGGTTCGGGTCGAGCGTGGAGTGGATGACGGTCTTGCCCTTCGGCATCGCGATGCCGAAATTGGTCTCGGTGAAGGAGCAGCCGACGCCGAAGATGACGTCGGCTTCAGCCAGAAACTTCGGGACCGCGCGCGGCACCGCGAGCCCGCCCGAACCGAGCGAGAGCGGATGTGTTTCCGGAAAGGACGACTTGCCGCCAAGACTGGTGGTGACGGGGATAGCCAGCCGTTCGGCCAGCCGTCTCAGTTGCGGCCACGCCTGCGCGTAATGCACGCCCTGGCCGGCATAGATCACCGGCCGTTTTGCGTTCACGAGCAGGCTGGCTGCTTCCTTCACGTGAACAGGATCGGCGCCGTAGCGCGTGCGCAGCACCGGCGTGTAGTCGAGCGGCTCCGGCACCTCCTCGTTCCACATGTCGGCCGGTATCTCGACGATCACAGGCCCGCCGCGGCCGTTCTTCAGCTTGGTGAAGGCGCGGCGGAAGATGTTGGCGACCTCGGCCGCGAGGTTGATCGGCTCGGAGGATTTCGCAAATGGCTTCATCGCCTCGCTGGAATTGAAGTTCGGCTCGATATGCGTAAGCCTGCGCGGATAGCCCATCGGCAGCACCAGCACGGGAACGGACTCGCCGAAACACTGCGCAACGCCGCCCATCGCGTTCTCCGCGCCCGGCCCATGCTGCATGCAGAACGCGCCGATGCTGCGCCCCGATGACACCCGCGAGATCGCGTCCGCCATGTGGATGCCGACGCGCTCCTGCCGCACCATCACGGGCCGGATCTCGGCTTTCGCCGCATGCTCGATCAGATGGTTGACCGGATAGCCGCAGAGGATCTCGATGCCCTCACGCCGCATGATTTCCGCGATTGCGGTGCCGAGTTTCATGGCGTCTCTCTCCTGAGGCTTGGCCGGTTGGCCCGGCTGATTGGAGGAGAGAGGATCAGGAAATTGGGTGAGGGTAAAGCGCGAGCAGACGGTAGTCGCGGTAGGTCAGCCATGCGGTGTGCTGCGGTAGCCCGGCTGGCGTGCAGTCCGGAAAACTGCATCCGCGGAGCCACTCCCGGTGTTCAAGCGGGCTGCAATCTTGCCAGCCACTCAGCCGTTTTTGCCAACGGCCGAGAAACTTCCCTATTTGCAATTCTTGCAAATCGTCAGCTTTCGCTTCAACGCCTCATCGTCCTGATCAATCGATGATTGCCCCGCGAGGCCATTTGTCTCCAGATTGGAACTGGAGCCCTTTGCTGCACGTGACCTCACGGGCGGCGTCACCTGACTTTGGGTGTCATGGTCGTCGGCGGCGCCTATGCTGAAGCCATCGTAATCGGCGGCCGGATTCGGCACCTGCGGCGCACCGCCGATCACGGGGGGCGAAGCTTCTCTGCCGGATGGCGCCGGCGGAATTCTGGAGTTTGTTGCGCTCCCGCGTGGCGGCGATGTATTGGGGGGAGCAAGCGAAACCGGTGGCGCGGCCGAACTCTGTCCTCTGGCGCTGTCGCCCGAGCAGACGCCGACCAACATAAGACTGAGAGCCAAGAGCGCCACGCTTCTCATCCGCATCCTTCAAGCAGCTCTGGTTCATCCATTGACGGCATGGCTCGTCGAGCCATGTCGTGCCGAAGGATATCAGGACTTGCATGGCCGTCAAAGCGCGGCGCTGCGAAGCGTCGCTGCGCTCGGAATGACGAGATGGGGAAGGCATGCTCCGGCAAGGCGCCGCGAGCCATGCTGAAGTCAGTGCCCGGGAAGTCCGCCGCCTCGGGCGACGGCGGCCGTTACTTCATCGACGAACTGATCGAGTTGAACTTGTTGTTGAGGAGCTGGCTGCCCGTGTTGTTCACGACGGTCACGATGGCCAATGCAATGCCGGCGGCGATCAAGCCGTATTCGATGGCCGTGGCGCCAGTCTCATCGGCAAGGAAAGACCTAAGCAAACTCATTGCCAACTCCTCTTCATCCGATCCAATGTATGGCCGCGTCGTTTTCGAACTCGTCAATCGATCGAATAGATTTTCTTCGCGCCAAAACAATTAAACCCAGGCGAGCGCGCCACTGCTTCATACGTTGACATTCATTAAATTAAAGTTCCCTCATCCCATCCAAATGCGCGCAATTCGGCGCACTCTCAGTGGCAGCCGCAGCGTCCGCTAGGACGGCCTCGTTGTGCCGGCAGGCGGCGTTTCAGCACGGCGGCGAGGGGGCCGACAAAGTCCCATCGTGCCCGGCTGCGACTGCGCCGTGTGCGCGGCCCAGTGCTCAACTTCGTCTCCCGCAGGAATATCCTGGTTCACGCGCAGAGCGCCGCAAATCGGAAAACGAGGGTCTCGCTTAGCGGATTATTGAGCCTGTTCGTCAAGAGGTCGGCAAGCATGCCAACCGAAGGTGGCGACCATCGCTCTCATGCGCGCCGGCCGTCCGCATTCAGCGCCCGCAACATGGCGATGCGGGCAAACATCACCCAGCCGCCGCCGGTCTCGGCCGCATTGATCAAGGTTTCGATGGCAGTCTGCCAGTGCGCCTCGTGCTGCGCGTCGTCCGGCAGCTGCATGATGTAGTCCGCCGCCTCCTGAAGCGTGAGCAAGTTGCGCTTGTTGCTCACACGAACTGGATCGTCGAACGCCGTCGACCAGGGCATGTCAGTCCGGCCGACCGGCGAGGGGGGACATCACGCGAGATCGTAAGTGTGAGGTCGCTAACCGGCCTTCTTCGTTCGCGCTGGCGCGCGTACCGGCTTGTCGGCCCTTTTCGAAGCCTCTTTGGGCGCGGTTTTCGCCGCAGCGTCCTTGCCGCTCTTGCCGGCGATTGGCAGCAGCATCTCGCGCTGGCCCTCGACGCGCTTCTTCGGCTTCTTGCCTTTGACGGTCTCCTTGGCGACCCCCGCCGCGGGAGCTGTCTCCCGCTCGCTCGCGAGACTCTTCTTCAGCGCGTCCATGAGGTTGATGACGTTGCCGCCAGTCTTCGGTGCCGCCTTGGCCGTGATCGGCATGCCGCTGCGCTTCTTGTTGATGAGATCGATCAGCGCGGTCTCGTAGTGATCCTCGAACAGCTCGGGCTCGAAAGCGCCGGACTTCTTCTCGACGATGTGCTTGGCAAGGTCGAGCATGTCCTTGGTCAGCTTCACGTCCTGGATGTCGTCGAAATATTCTTTTTCGCTCCGCACTTCGTAGGGATAGCGCAGCAACGTGCCCATCAGCCCGCTATCGAGCGGCTCCAGCGCGATGATGTGCTCGCGGTTGGTCAGCACCACGCGGCCGATCGCGACCTTGTCCATGCTGCGGATGGTTTCGCGGATCACCGCATAGGCGTCATGGCCCACCTTGCCGTCGGGCACGAGGTAATAGGGACGGATCAGGTAGCGGTTGTCGATGTCCGCCTTCGGCACGAACTCGTCGATCTCGATCGTGTGCGTGGAGTCCAGCGCGATCTCGTCGAGCTCGTCCTTGGTGACCTCGATATAGGTGTCGGTATCGACCTTGTAGCCCTTGACGATGTCCTCGGACGTCACCTCGTCACCGGTCTCCGCATCGACCTTGAGGTACTTGATGCGGTGGCCGGTCTTGCGGTTGATCTGGTTGAAGGAGACCTTCTCGGTATCCGAAGTGGCGGGATAGAGCGCGACCGGACAGGTCACGAGCGATAGACGCAGAAAACCCTTCCAATTGGCGCGGGGGGCCATGGGCTACTCCAAACGCAACGGGGACAGGCGACTAGGATACCATCAGGGAACAACGAATCATAGCAAGGCGGGTTACTGAATCTTGCAACTGCGTTAACCGGCCGCTGGGCCTGCGCTCCTGCCGGATCGAAGCGTAAAGGCCGGAACATCATATTCAATCACGCGTTGGCTCGAGACATCGGCTGCGAGGAGGTCGCGGCTATCGAAGCGACGTCCAGAGATTGAGGGCATTATGGCAACCACGCGAGAGCGGCATCAGATCGTGGAAACTCCGACCGAGGCGCGCCAGGGCGAGCCCGGGCCTTCGGTGGCGGCGCTGCTTGCCATCTCGACGGGCCTTGCCGTCCTGATCCTCGCCGTCGTCTGGTTCGTGTTCTTCCGGACTTGACCCGGCTGGATCCGAACGCCACGGATCTTCATATTCGCCGCGTGACGCAGCACTTTGCGCCCGCCATGCCCCCGGCTCGCCCGGTTGCGTGGCGGGCGCAGTCGCGTCGGCGCGTCAGAGGTCGTATATGACCAAAAAGTAACCTGGCCGGTTCCCCGCGTTCATATTCGGTTCACGCCGGAATTGCTCATCTCTGGCCGTGGTCATGCAGCCTGTTCTGGCAGCCAATCTTTGGAGAGAAGCGTGCGCCTGCTCGTTGTTGAGGACGACCCCGATCTCAATCGCCAGCTTACCAAGGCGCTGACCGACGCCGGTTACGTCGTCGACCGCGCTTTCGACGGGGAGGAGGGGCATTATCTCGGCGACAACGAGCCTTACGACGCCATCGTGCTCGACATCGGCCTTCCGAAGAAGGACGGCATCTCGGTGCTGGAGGCCTGGCGCCGCAACGGCCGTACCATGCCGGTCCTGATCCTCACCGCGCGCGACCGCTGGAGCGATAAGGTGCAGGGGTTCGATGCCGGCGCCGACGACTATGTCGCCAAGCCGTTCCATTTGGAGGAGGTGCTGGCACGCATCCGCGCGCTGCTGCGCCGCTCGACCGGCCACGCCCAGAGCGAGCTCAGCTGCGGTCCCGTTACGCTCGACACCAGGACGGGCCGGGTCAGCGTGTCAGGCAATCCCGTGAAGATGACCTCGCACGAATATCGGCTTCTGGCCTATCTGATGCACCATTCCGGGCGCGTCGTCTCCCGCACCGAGCTGGTCGAGCATCTCTATGACCAGGATTTTGACCGCGACTCCAACACAATCGAGGTCTTCGTCGGCCGCATCCGCAAGAAGCTCGACGTCGACATCATCCAGACCGTTCGCGGGCTCGGCTATCTCCTGACCCCGCCCAGTCCCGGCGCTTGAAGCGGCTTGACGGGCGGCCCGCCAAGGGCCTTGGTCCGGTCATGACCGATGCCCTGCCATCCTGCGCCTCCCGGGATCGTTCCGATGCCCGCTAGCTCACTTGCGAACCGCCTGTTCCTCTCGGCGACCGCGTGGCTCGTGGTGATCCTGGCCGTTACCGGCGTCGTGCTGTCCTCGGTCTACAAGAACGCCACCGAGCGCTCCTTCGACCGCCGTCTCAATCTCTATCTCCGCACGCTGATCGCCGAGGTCGCCACCCCCGACGAGCCGCCCGACCGCCAGTTCCAGTCGCTGGGCGAGCCCTTGTTCGACCTGCCGCTGTCCGGCTGGTACTGGCAGATCACGCGGACCGACACCGAGAAGCCGGAAGTGCGCTCCTCGCGCTCGCTCTGGGACAAGAAACTGCCGAAACTGGAAGAGCAGGGTGCCGAGCTCACCGCCGCCGGCATTCGGCTCGCTTATGTCGACGGGCCGGAAGGGCAGAACCTGCGCATGGTGGAGCGGCCGGTCGATCTCGGCGCCGACGGCAAATTTCTCGTCAGCGTCGCCGGCGACGACACCGAGATTTTCGACGAGACGCGGAGCTTCGACTATTACCTCGGCGGCACGTTTACGGCGCTTGGCATCGTGCTGCTGCTGACGACCGTGTTCCAGGTCCGCTTTGGTCTCGCGCCGCTCAAGCGCATCTCGGAATCCATCGCCGACATCCGCTCGGGTCGGGCGGAGCGGCTCGAGGGTGAATTTCCTGTCGAGATCGCGCCTTTGGCGCGCGAGACCAATGCGCTGATCGATGCCAATCGCGAAATCGTCGAACGGGCGCGCACCCATGTCGGCAATCTCGCCCATGCGATCAAGACGCCGCTCTCCGTCATCGTCAACGAGGCCGGCGCCCACGGGGCCGATCCGTTCGCGGCCAAGGTGATGGAGCAGGCGGACGTGATGCGCGACCAGGTTGCCCATCATCTGGAGCGCGCGCGCATTGCGGCACGGGTCTCGGTGGTCGCGACGGTGACGGAGGTGGCGCCCGCGATCGAGGCGCTGCGGCGGACGATGGAGAAGATCCACCGCGACCGCGGCATCGTGGTCGAGGCCAAGGCCGATCCGTCTGCGAGGTTCCGGGGCGAGCGCCAGGATCTGGATGAGATGGTCGGCAATCTGGTCGACAATGCCTGCAAATGGGCAGCCTCACGCGTCTTCATCGAGGTTGCGGTCGAGACGCCGCAACTGGCCGGCGCCGGCCCGCGTCTGCGGATCATCGTCGACGATGACGGCCGCGGCCTGTCGGAGGCCGAGCGTGCCCAGGTCTCCCGACGCGGCCAGCGGCTCGACGAGTCCAAGCCGGGCTCGGGGCTGGGACTGTCGATCGTGACCGACCTCGCCGCGCTTTATGGCGGCAGCCTCTCCCTCGGCGGCGCGCCGATCGGGGGCCTGCGAGCCGAACTGGTCCTCCCGGGATTATAATCTCTTGTTCTCATTTGATTTTTCGCCGTGGCGGATGCTTCTGCGGCAAAACCGGGGGGCATTCGAGGCGACTTCCTAAACGGCTTCTTAAGTGGGAAGCTCCTAAGATCGCGCCCGGACGCATCCCATGTCCGCCATTTTACCGTGCATGACCCGGGCGCATGAGCCAGACATCGATCGAGCGGCTGAGGGAATATCTCGCGCAGCTCCCGCCGCAGTCGCAGGCACTGCTGATGCGAGAGTTCGAGCGCGCGCTGGAGCGCGGCCAGGACACGGCTGTCGCGACCCTCGTGCTTGAGCAGTTGCGCAAGATCGTCCGCAAGAGCGAAGCCGACGAAGCCCCGCCACCGCGCACGGACGATCTGTCGCGGCTTCTCTTCCAAGTGCTGGAACCGTTCCTGGTCGAGGCGGGCACCCCGGTCCGGGTCGGACAAATCCGCCGCTCCTCGCTGCATCCAATCTGGCAATGGCTCGGGCGTGACGGCGCCCCGGACAAAGTCAATGAATTCGAGGCGGCGCTGGCCCGCATACCGCTAGACAGTGCAGGCCAGGTCGAGGCGCTGGCCTCCAGGCTCCAGGCGGTGGCGGCGGACGCCATCTTCGAGCTGACGGGGCCAGGCGGCGGCGACAAGTCGCGCGCGCTGGCCCGTGTCGGCCCGCCCAACGTGATCGAGGACCTCTATTCAATCGGTGCGGTGCTCCAGGTTCGGGAAGCCATCGCCGCCCTGAACGAGAAGTTGCCGCGCTTCCTGCGCGCCTTCGGCGATTCCCAGATCGCCTCGGTGACGTCGGCGCTCAACATTCCAGTCCTCCAGACCCCGCAGATGCTGCCCTTCGCGCTGTCCATGGTGGTGCAGCGGATGACCGCGCCGTGGCAGATCATCCGCCTCGCTATCAAGATTGCCGCCTCGGACGACGAGATCCGCGTCGCGGCAACGCCCTACGGTGTCGCCGTCACGATCGCCCTGCACGATCTGTCCTGTGTGGCCGCGGTCCTGCGCATGGACATCAAGCGCGGCAATTTCGACAACGTCGCCGGCAATCTCAAGGCGCTGCATGACGGCGTGCGCGGCCTGCGCACCGAGCTCGACCTGCGCAACGATTCCGCTTGGGGCAAGCAGCTGGTCTCGATCCGCGCCGACATCTCCAATGCGCTGCAATCCGAGATCGACAGCGTTCCCGGCCGCGTTCGTCGCATCCTGCGCCAACGCGCCGAGAAGGACATTCCGCCGGGGGCGCGAATCGACAGCACCGAGGTCGAGGAAACCGTGGCGCTGATCGATTTCGTCGCGGCCTGCCGCAACTATGCGAGTGAGCTTGCGATCAACGAGGTGACGCTGCGCACCTATTCCGACCTCCAGCAATATGTCGAGCGCTCGACCGAGCAGCTGGTGCAGTCGCTGCGCTCCGCCGATCACAAGGTCCGCACCTATCGGCAGCAGCAGGTGCAGGCCGCGATCCGCTTCTGTCAGGTGCTGTTCGGCGACGATTACGCCTCGCTGATGAGTCGCGCGGCAGAGAATGCGGCGACGGGCGAGCGCAAATCGTCGCGCGCAAGCTGATCCGAGCGCATAATTTCGTTATCACAATTTCTGGTTGACGGTGCCGATATCGCGCCCTACGGTCGCGATGCAAGTCCGGGGAATTTCTATTTGTGGGCGCATGAAACCCGTTATCAGCTCCATCGAAATCGAGAACCGCGTCGTTGTTGCCAAATATCAGAGACTGATGGTCGGCGCGAAGGTGGTGCTGGTCGAGAAGGCAAGCGGCCGACAATTGTCTGAAACGCTCACCAGGGTCGCGTCTCCGGTTCCAGTCGGGGCGCTGCGCATCCGATTGCCGGATGCGGTCAGGCCGGGAACATATTTCCTGAAGGCCTTCAACGGGCACGGCGAGGATGCCGCGCAAAGTGCGGACTTCGACATCGGCTAAGCTGTTGGAGTTTCATCGTTTCGGACCGGGCGCGGTCGCGCCGAATTGACAATTGTCAATTGCCGCCTCCTCCGGCCGTGGTGTAAAGCCACCTATAGGCGCGGATCGCGCGCCGCCGGAAGCTTGCCAGATGACGCTATGGTTCGTGTTCGCGCTGATGACAGTCGCGGCGATTTTCGCCGTGCTTCTGCCGCTCGGCCGCAGCGGAGCCGCGCAAAGTCAAGGCAGCGAGATTGCGGTCTACAAGGACCAACTGGCCGAAATCGAGCGTGATCTCGGCACCGGACTGATCGCCGCTCCTGAAGCCGAGGCGGCCCGCGTCGAGATCAGCCGCAGGCTGCTCGCCGCTGCCAGCGAACCTGCCATGGCGCCGAAATCGAGCCTCAAATGGCGCCGCGCGGCCGCGGTGCTGGCGTTGACTGGCCTGCCGATGGTTGCGATCGGGGTTTACATGCCGCTGGGCTCGCCCAGGCTTCAGGACTTTCCCTTGGCGCAGCGCGAGCGCGGATCCGGATCCGGGGTGGCGCAATCGCTCGAGAATCTCGTCGTGCAGGTCGAGCAACATCTGGAAAAAAATCCGACTGACGGTCGCGGCTGGAACGTGCTCGCGCCGGTGCTGGAGCGGCTCGGCCGCTTCGACGATGCGGTGCGTGCCTATCGCAACTCGCTCACCTACAACGGCGAGAGCGCCGAGCGCCGGTCCGATCTCGGCGAGGCGCTCTCGGCGGCCGCCGGCGGGGTCGTGACCGCCGAGGCCAAAGCGGAATTCGAGCGTGCGCACGCGCTCGATGCCGATGATCCCAAGGCGAACTACTTCCTGGGGCTCGCCGCCGAGCAGGACGGCCGCAAGGATGATGCGGCCAATATCTGGCGCGCGCTGCTGGCGAAGGCGCCGGCGGATGCGCCGTGGCGGTCCCTGGTGCAGTCCTCGCTGGCGCGGGTCGGCGGCGGCACGGTGCCGGCGCTGTCGGACGAGACGATCGCAGCCTCCAGGGATATGGCCGAGGGCGATCGCAACGCGATGGTGCGCGGCATGGTCGAACGCCTCGCCACCCGCCTCAAGCAGAACGGCGACGACGTCGAGGGGTGGCTTCGCCTGGTGCGCGCCTATCTCGTGATGGGCGACCGCGGCAAGGCGGTGGGGGCATCGGCCGATGCCCGCCAGGCGGTTGCCGGCGATGCCGAGCGGCTGCGCCAGCTCAACGAAGGGCTCAAGACTCTCGGGCTCGACGGATGACGATTTCGGGACCAGACGAGCGGAGAACGGATACGCCATGACGCGCAAGCAGCGACGTATGACCATCATCGGCGGCTCGCTCGCCGTGCTTGCGCTCGCCGCCGCGCTCGTGCTCAACGCATTGCGCGACTCCATCGTGTTCTTCTCGACACCAACCATGGTCGCCGAGAAGCACGTCGAACCCGGCAAGCGGTTTCGTCTCGGCGGGCTGGTGCAGCCCGGCTCGCTCCAGCGCGGCGACAATCTCGCGGTGACCTTCGAGGTCGCCGACGGCAACGCCAAGCTGCCGGTCGCCTACAAGGGCATCCTGCCGGACCTGTTCCGTGAAGGGCAGGGCGTCGTTGCCGAAGGCGCACTCGACAGCAACGGCGTGTTCAAGGCCGACACCGTGCTCGCCAAGCACGACGAAACCTACATGCCCAAGGACGTTGCCGATGCCCTGAAGAAGCAGGGCCACTGGAAGGACGATTACGACGCCAAGGCCTCTGAAGCCAAGGCCTCTGACGCCAAGGCTTCGGGCGGCAGCAAGCCCGCGGCCACGGCGGCGCAGGGCAATCCGCAGGGAGCCGTGCGGTGATCGCAGAATCCGGACATTACGCGCTGGTGCTGGCGCTCGGGCTTGCACTGATCCAGTCCGTCGTGCCGTTGATCGGTGCACGCCTGCACGACACCGCCCTGATGAACGTGGCGCGGTCCACCGCGCTGGCGCAGCTGCTGTTCGTCGGGGCATCGTTCATGGCACTTGTGATGCTGCACGTGAGCTCGGATTTCTCCGTCGCCAATGTCTACGAGAATTCCCACTCGATGAAGCCGCTGCTCTACAAGATCACCGGCGTGTGGGGAAATCACGAAGGCTCGATGCTGCTGTGGGTATCGATCCTCGCTTTGTTCGGCGGCCTGGTTGCCGCTTTCGGCAACAATCTGCCGCTGTCGCTGCGCGCGCACGTGCTGAGCGTCCAGGGCTGGATCGCCAGCGCCTTCTATCTCTTCATCCTGATGACCTCGAACCCGTTCCTGCGCATCACGAGCCCGCCGCTCGAGGGACGCGATCTCAATCCTGTGCTCCAGGACATCGGTCTCGCCGTGCATCCGCCGATGCTCTATCTCGGCTATGTCGGCTTCTCGATCTCGTTCTCCTTCGCCATCGCGGCGCTGATGGAGGGGCGGATCGACGCGGCTTGGGCGCGCTGGGTGCGGCCGTGGACGCTGGTGGCCTGGATCTTCCTCACGCTCGGCATCGCCATGGGCTCGTACTGGGCCTATTACGAGCTCGGCTGGGGCGGCTGGTGGTTCTGGGATCCGGTCGAGAACGCCTCGCTGATGCCGTGGCTCGCCGGCACCGCGCTGCTGCATTCGGCGCTGGTCATGGAGAAGCGCAACGCGCTGAAGGTCTGGACCATCCTGTTGTCGATCCTGACCTTCTCGCTGTCGCTGCTCGGCACCTTCCTGGTCCGCTCCGGCGTCATCACCTCGGTGCATGCTTTCGCGACTGACCCGACCCGCGGCGTGTTCATCCTGCTGATCCTCTGCCTGTTCATCGGCGGCAGCCTGGCGCTGTTCGCGGGCCGTGCCACCTCGTTGAAGCAGGGCGGCCTGTTCGCGCCGATCTCCCGCGAGGGTGCGCTGGTGCTGAACAACCTGCTGCTTACCGTCGCCTGCGCGGTCGTGCTATTCGGCACGCTCTATCCGCTGGCGATGGAGATGCTGGCCGACTTCAAGATGTCGGTCGGCGCGCCCTTCTACAACCTCACTTTCGCGCCGCTGTTTGCCCTGTTGCTGTTCGCTGTACCGTTCGGGCCGATGCTGGCGTGGAAGCGCGGCGATCTGCTCGGCGTGACGCAGCGCCTGCTCGCGGCGGGCGTTGCCAGCCTCGTCGCAATCGCCATCGCCTGGGCCTGGGCGCGCGGCGGCAGCGCGCTGGCGCCGCTGGCGATCGGGCTTGGTGTTTTCGTCATCGCCGGCGCTGTCACCGACATCGTCGAGCGGACGGGCCTGGTTCGCCTGCCGTTCGCCACAGTGCTGAACCGGGCGCGTGGCCTGCCGCGCTCGGCCTGGGGCACCACGCTGGCGCATGCCGGCCTCGGCGTCGCGCTGATCGGAATCGTCTGCGAGACCACCTGGAACAGCGAATATATCGCGACGATGAAGCAGAGCGACGTCGCCCATGTCGCCGGCTACGACGTGAAGCTCGATCGGTTGTTTCAGCGTCAGGGCCCGAACTACCGGGAGATGATCGCCGAGTTCAATGTCAGCCGCGACGGCGAGACGCTGAGCATGATGACGCCGTCCAAGCGCAGCTTCACAACGCGTGGCTCGTCCACCACCGAAGCGGCCCTGCTGACGCGCGGCGCGAGCCAGCTCTACGTCTCGCTCGGCGATGCCACCGCCGAGGGTGCCATTGCCGTGCGCATCTATTACAAGCCGATGGTGCTGCTGATCTGGTGGGGACCGGTGCTGATGGCGTTTGGCGGCGTGCTGTCGCTGTCCGATCGCCGCTTGCGGGTCGGTGCGCCGAAGCCGGCGCGGGCCAAGCAGCGGCTCCAGCCCGCGGAGTGATCCGATGCGCCGGATGTGGTTCGTGATCGTCGCGCTAATGCTGCTGGCCTCGCCTGCGGCGCATGCCGTGCAGCCCGACGAGATCATGTCGGATCCCGTCAAGGAGGCGCGTGCGCGCGAACTGTCGCGCGAGCTGCGCTGCATGGTCTGCCAGAACCAGTCGATCGACGATTCCGACGCGCCGCTGGCGCGCGATTTGCGGCTGCTGGTGCGCGAGCGGATTGCCGCCGGCGACAGCAATTCGCAGGTGCTCGACTTCCTGGTCGCGCGCTATGGCGAGTTCGTGCTGCTGAAGCCGCGTTTCGAACGCCAGACCCTGCTGCTATGGCTGCTCGCGCCGCTTCTGTTGGCTGGCGGCGGCCTGGCGCTATGGCTGCAAATCCGGCGCCGCGCGCGGAGCGGTGCAGATCTGCCAGCACCGCCGCTCACGCCCGAGGAAGAGGCGCGGCTCGCGGGATTGATGTCGGACGATGCGAAGTCGCAATAGCGTGGCGCGGCTTAGAATCCCAAGTCCAACGGCCTTAAGGGGTGCCGCTGCGGAGCAATCTAGGTCGCCAAAAGCTGTTCTGATGCGTTTCACCGGAACCCGACTAAGTTCCTGTAGGACCAGAACTTTTAGCCTGCGTTAAACTGCCGCATCGCCGCTGCCTTCATTACGAAAGTTTAACCCTGCCGCCAGCGCGCGGTAAGGCGGGAGCCCCCATGTTCAGGTCCGTAAGGTGCTGGCATCCGGCACCAAAAGAAATTCAAGGCCCTGGAGATCTCTGCATGACCGACCGTTCCGACCTCTCGCACCTCCCGTCCTACCGGCAGCCGCGCCGGTCGGTATTCTCCGCGCGCAAGATCGCGCTGATGGCCTCGGTCATCGCCGGCCTCGGCGCGGGCGTCTATGGCTTGAGCCCGTCGACCTCGCCGGCCGACCTGTTCTCCAGCCCGGCGCATGCGCAGGTCAATCAAGAGGTTCGGAAGGTCGAGCGTCCGATCGGCTTTGCCGACATCGTCGAGCGCGTGAAGCCGTCGGTGATCTCGGTGAAGGTCAACATCAAGGAGAAGACCGCGAGCAACGATGACGGCGACGATTCCTCCTCGCCGTTCCAGCCGGGCTCGCCCATGGAGCGCTTCTTCCGCCGCTTCGGTGGTCCGGATGGTTTCCCGGGCCTGAAGGGCGGCCGTGGCCGCGTCGTTCAGGGCCAGGGCTCCGGCTTCTTCATCTCGCCCGATGGCTATGCCGTGACCAACAATCACGTGGTCGACGGCGCCGACAAGGTCGAGGTCACCACCGACGACGGCAAGACCTATACCGCCAAGGTCATCGGCACCGACCAGCGCACCGACCTCGCCTTGATCAAGGTCGAGGGCAGCTCGAATTTCCCGTTCGCCAAGCTCGCCGACGGCAAGCCGCGGATCGGCGACTGGGTGCTCGCGGTCGGCAATCCCTTCGGCCTCGGCGGCACCGTGACTGCCGGCATCGTCTCGGCCAGCGGCCGCGACATCGGCAATGGCCCCTATGACGATTTTATCCAGATCGACGCGCCCGTGAACAAGGGCAATTCCGGCGGTCCGGCCTTTAACACCGAGGGGGAGGTGATGGGCGTCAACACCGCGATCTACTCGCCCTCCGGCGGTAGCGTCGGCATCGCCTTCTCGATTCCCGCCAACACCGTGAAGAGCGTGGTGGCCCAGCTCAAGGACAAGGGTTCGGTCAGCCGCGGCTGGATCGGCGTGCAGATCCAGCCGGTGACGTCTGACATCGCCGACAGCCTCGGCATGAAGAAGGCCGAAGGCGCGCTGGTCGCGGAGCCGCAGGCGAACGGTCCGGCGGCGAAGGCCGGCATCGAGTCCGGCGACGTGATCACCGCGGTCAATGGCGAGCCCGTCAAGGACGCTCGTGAGCTTGCTCGCACCATCGGCGGCATGGCGCCCGGCGCCTCGGTGAAGCTCAACGTGCTGCACAAGGGCCAGGACAAGGTCGTCAATCTCACCCTCGGCCAGCTGCCGAACACGGTCGAGGCCAAAGCCGACACCGACAATGACAGTGGCAAGGGTGCGAGCCGCGGCACCGACGTGCCCAAGCTCGGCATGACCGTTGCTCCAGCCAATTCCGTGGCCGGCGCCGGCAAGGAAGGCGTCGTGGTCACCGAAGTCGATCCGAAGAGCGCCGCGGCCGAACGCGGCTTCAAGGAAGGCGACGTGATTCTTGAAGTCGGGGGCAAGAGCGTCAGCACCGCCGCCGAAGTCCGCGATGCCATCAACACGGCGCGGACCGATAACAAGAACAGCGTCCTGATGCGCGTGAAGAGCGGCGGGCAGTCGCGCTTCGTCGCCGTGCCCATCGCCAAGGGCTGAGGCCTCAGGAGGCTTACGAGATGAAGGGTGTCGCCGGCATCAGTCGCCCCCGCCGACGGCGCCCTTCGGGGGAGCAGCGCAACGTTTGCTTCCCCTGTCTACCTTCCGGTGGAATTACGCCCCCCTCCGTCGGAAGGCCTAGGGCGGTGAAGTCCCCCCAGCTTCACCGCCCGCCTTTTCCCCGATCCGAGATCGTTCCGCTCGGCTTGCATGCGATTGCCGCTCGCGCCATGTTTAGAGAAGGTTCACTCCCTTGACTGCCGCCGAACGCACGATGCGCCTCCTCATCATCGAAGACGACCGCGAATCCGCCGACTATCTCGTGAAGGCGTTTCGCGAAGTCGGACACATTGCCGATCATGCCGCCGACGGCGAGGAAGGTCTCGCCATGGCCGAGAACGGCGATTACGACGTGCTGGTGGTCGACCGCATGCTGCCCAAGCGCGACGGCCTGTCGCTGATCGGCGCGCTGCGCGACAAGGGCAACACCACGCCGGTGCTGATTCTCTCCGCGCTCGGACAGGTCGACGACCGCATCAAGGGCCTGCGCGCCGGCGGCGACGATTATCTGCCAAAGCCTTATTCGTTCGCCGAACTGCTCGCCCGCGTTGAGGTGCTGTCGCGCCGCCGCGGCGGGCCCGCCGAGGACACGCTCTACCGCGTCGGCGATCTCGAGCTCGACCGGCTGTCCCACCGCGTCGCCCGCGGCAAGGACGAGCTGACGCTCCAGCCGCGCGAATTCCGCCTGCTCGAATACCTCATGAAGCACGCCGGCCAGGTGGTGACGCGCACCATGCTGCTCGAGAACGTCTGGGACTATCATTTTGATCCGCAGACCAACGTGATCGACGTGCACATTTCGCGGCTGCGCTCCAAGATTGACAAGGGCTTCGAGCGCCCGCTGCTGCATACGATCCGCGGCGCCGGATACATGATCCGTGACGGCATTCGGTAAACTCGTCCGCACCACGGCATTCCGGCTGACGCTGGTCTATCTGCTGCTGTTCGCGATGTTCGCGGCTTCGCTGCTCGCCTATTTCGCCTGGAATACGCGGCGGCTGATCACCGAGGAGATCACGCAGACGGTGAATTCCGAGACCTCGGAGATCAACGAGATCTACGGCCGCCGCGGCCTGCGGGGCCTCGTGCTCGCGATCGAGTACCGGGCGCTGCGGCCGGGCGCAAACCTCTATCTGGTGACTACGCCGACTGGGCAGGCGATCGCCGGCAATGTCGGCTCGCTCGCGCCCGGCGTGATGGCGACGCGCGGCTGGTCCGAGACAGCCTATCGGCGGATCGAGGATGCTGACGAACGCGATCATCGCGCGCTGGTGCGCGTCACGGAGCTGGAGAACGGCTTCCGGCTTCTGATCGGCCGCGATCTCGACGAGCGGCGGCGCCTGTTCGGCATCGTCGCGAAGGCGGCGCAATGGTCGATCCTGATCGTCGTGGTGCTCGGCCTCGGCGGCGGCGTCTTCGTCGCGCGCCGCGTGCTGAGGCGCATCGATGCCATGACCGGCACTGCGCAGCGGATCATGACTGGTGATCTCAGCGAGCGCCTGCCTGTGGGGCGCAGCGGCGACGAGCTCGACCGTCTCGCCGAAAACCTCAACGCCATGCTGGAGCGGATCGAGGCGCTGATGGCTGGGCTGAAGGAAGTCTCCGACAACATCGCCCACGACCTCAAGACGCCGCTGACGCGCTTGCGCAACCGCGCCGAAGAGGCGCTGGCGAAATCGGGCTGCGAGGCGGACTACCGTGCAGCGCTGGAGCGCACCATCGAGGAATCCGACGGGCTGATCCGCACCTTCAACGCGCTTCTGATGATCGCGCGTGCCGAATCCGGGCAGGCGCGCGGCAACATGGACGATTTCGACGCTGCCGAGGTCGCGAACGGCATCCACGAGCTCTACGAGCCGCTGGCTGAGGATGACGGCATGACCCTGAAGGTCAAATGCGAGCCGGCGCCGGTTCACGCCAATCGCGAACTGATCAGCCAGGCGCTCGCCAATCTCGTCGAGAACGCGATCAAATACGGCAAGCCGGCGGCGCAGACCGCGGGAACCGTGGTCAGCATGGACGTGAGGCAAATCACGATCGAGGCGAGGCGCGATGGCGACCAGGTGCTGCTCAGCGTCACCGACCGTGGTCCGGGGATCCCCGAAGCGGATCGCAAGCACGTCGTCGAGCGATTCGTGCGGCTGGAGGCCAGCCGCACGCTGCCGGGCTCCGGCCTCGGCCTCAGCCTCGCCTCGGCCGTTGCGACATTGCATGGCGGTGAGTTGCGCCTAGGCGATGCCCATCCCGGTCTCGTTGCCACGCTGGTGCTGCCGGCGCGCGCGGGCGCCGGCGACAGGGTTGCTCCGCCAATACCGGATGTGCCACAGAAGGTGGCATGAACCACTCCGCGCCGGGAAACGCGGACAAACATGGTGAGAGCCTCGCGGCACGCTTCGCCGAGGCTCCCTATGTTGCCGCTTCCACAACCGACCAAAGACGCTTCGAAAATTGGCTGGCCGAGCTCGAGCCGGTGCAATCGACCCGTCTCGAATCCCTGCTGGTCCGTCCCTTTGCGCGGGATATTCTGACCGGCATCGCGCAATTCTCGTCCTATCTGTTCGATCTGATTCGCGCCGATCCCCTGCGCCTGATCCGGTTGCTCGAATGCGATCCGGAGGTGCATCTTGGGGCGCTGATGGCGGAGGCGAGGGGCGCCGTGCTCGCGGCGCCGGATGAAGCCGAGGTGATGCGCCTGCTTCGCCGGATGAAGGCGGAGGCGGCGCTGCTGATCGCGCTGTGCGACATCGGCGGCGTCTGGCCGGTGATGCGGGTGACGGCGGCGCTGACGGATATCGCGGTGTTCTCGGTGCAGGCGGCGCTGCAGTACTTGCTGCGGCAGGAAGCTGCACGCGGCAAGCTCTCACCGCCCGATCCCGAGGCGCCCGAAGAAGGCTGCGGGCTGATTGTGCTCGCGATGGGCAAGATGGGCGCGGGGGAGCTGAACTATTCAAGCGACATCGATCTCATCGTGTTCTTCGATCCCGATGCGACGACGCTCGCGCCCGATATGGAACCGCAGCCGTTCTTCGTGCGCGTGACGCAAGGCATGGCGCGCATTCTCCAGCAGCGCACCTATGACGGTTACGTGTTCCGCGTCGATCTGCGGCTGCGGCCCGATCCGTCCTCGACCCAGGTGGCGATCTCCCGCGATGCCGCGCTGAACTATTACGAGCGGGAAGGGCGCACCTGGGAGCGCGCCGCGATGATCAAGGCGCGCGCCTGCGCCGGCGATCCCCGCGCGGGTGAAGCGCTTTTGGCAGAGATCGCGCCCTTCGTCTGGCGCAAGCATCTCGACTTCGCCGCGCTTGCCGACGTGCACGAAATGAAGCGACAGATGCAGACCTATCGCGGTCAGAGCGAGGTCGCGGTCGAGGGCCATAATGTCAAGGTCGGGCGCGGCGGCATCCGCGAGATCGAGTTCTTCGCGCAGACGCAGCAGTTGATTGCGGGCGGCCGCCATCCGGAATTGCGGGTGCGGCCGACGCTCAATGCGCTCGACGTGCTCGCCTCCAGCAACTGGATCACGTTCGCGGCGCGCGACGAGCTGACCACGGCCTACGAATTTCTGCGCCGGGTCGAGCATCGCCTCCAGATGATCGCCGACGAGCAGACCCATACACTGCCCGAGGACAAGGAGGCGGTCGAGCGCTTCGCCTGGTTCTTCGGCTACCCGGATCGGGAGGCCTTTGCGCGCGACCTGTTGCACCAGCTCCAGATCGTCCAGGGGCACTATGAAAAACTGTTCGAGGGCGATGATCCGACCGGGACGGCCAAACTGCCGGCGCTCGACTACAGTGCCGGTCCCGACGATCCGCGCCTGCTCCAGCACATTGCGGCGCTCGGCTTCAAGAAGCCGGCCGCCGTCGCGCAGACCGTGCGCGACTGGATCACCGGCGACTATCGCGTGTTCCGCAATGAGGCGACGCGCAACGCGTTCGTCGAATTCGTGCCGGCCCTGATCGACGGTCTTGCCCATGCCGAGGAGCCGGACCGCGCGGTCGTGGCGTTCGATCATTTCCTCGGCGCGCTTCAGCGCGGCGGCCGGCTGATCACGCTGCTCGGCCAGAACCGCGATCTGGTCGCACTGGTGGCGCTGGTGCTAGGCGCGGCGCCCCGGCTCGGCGAGATGCTGGCGCGGCAGCCGCAGCTCATGGACGGCCTGATCGATCCGCGCTTCTTCGGCGCCATGCCGGACAGGCAGGAATTGTCGGGACGGTTAGCTGCGACCGTGCAGGACGCGGGCTCCTATGAAGAGTTCCTCGATCGCCTGCGCCTGTTCGGACAGGAGAGCCTGTTCCTGATCGGTACGCGTATCCTGTCCGGCACGGTCTCGGCGCAGCAGGCGAGTACCGCTTTTGCGGACGTCGCCGAGGGCATCGTCCACACCGTGCATGGCCTCGTTGCCGAGCGCTTTGCCGCCCAGCATGGCCGCATTAGGGATCAGCAGACCGCGATCATCGCGATGGGCCGGCTCGGCAGCCGCGAGATGACGGCGTCGTCCGATCTCGACCTGATCCTGCTCTACGATTTCGACAGCGACAATCCGGACTCCGATGGTGCGAGATCGCTGCAAGGTGCCCACTATTTCGCCCGCTTTACCCAGCGTCTGATCAGCGCCTTCACGACGCGCACCAATTACGGCGTGCTCTATGAGATCGACATGCGGCTGCGTCCGTCGGGACGCGCCGGTCCCGTGGCCTCGAGCCTGGTTTCGTTCGCGGACTACCAGGCGAACGAGGCCTGGACCTGGGAGCACATGGCGCTGACACGCGCGCGCGTGGTGTCGGCCTCGCCCGAATTCCGGGAACGAATCGAGCGCGTCATCCGCGACGTCTTGACCCGACGCCGCGATCCCGCCATCACCGCCAACGACGTTGCCGACATGCGGCGCGCCATCGCCCAGGAGAAGGGCGAGGCCGATTGCTGGGATCTCAAACATGCCGCCGGCGGTATGGTCGACATCGATTTCATCGCGCAATATCTCCAGCTCGTGCACGCCCACGACAAGCCGGAGATCCTCGACGTCAGCACCATGCAGGTGTTGGAAAATGCATGCAGGCTCGGCGTGCTCGCGCAGTCTGAAACCGAGATATTGCGTGCCGCGGCCCGGCTCTATCACGACCTGACGCAGATCTTGCGGCTCTGCGTCAGCGATCGCTTCAAGCCGGAGACGGCGGGCACCGACCTCTTCCGTGTGATGGCACGCGCCGGCGATGCGCCGGATTTCTCGTCGCTGCAGGCGCGAGTGAAGGAGACGCAGAGCGAGGTGCGGCGCGTGTTCAGGGCGCTGCTGGAAGGGTCGTCGTCTGCTTCAGCGAGGTGAGGGCCTCGCGGACATCAGGCGCAAGGTCGGCGCCGCCCGCATCGAGATGGGCGAAGATCGCGCGTTTCATACGGGGATCCCAGAACTTCTTGATGTGCTCGGCGATGCCCGGCAGGGCCCTGTCGTGGCCTTGACTCTGGAAGAATGTGCCGATCTGGTTGGCCATGTAGATCAGACGGTCAGGCGACATCGGCAACCTCCCTGGCATGGCGGGCGACGACCCGGTCACCATGCGAAAACACTTCGAAGCCGTCTTGGCGGGCAATGGCAATCAGCGTGATGCCGGCGGCTTCCGCCGTGCGCACCGCGAGCGCGGTCGGCGCCGACACGGCAACCATCATGGGGGCGCCGATCGCGGCTGTCTTCTGCACCATCTCCACCGAGACGCGGCTCGTGAGCAGCACTATGCCGCCGCGCGCATTGGTGCGGCTGCGTGCCAGGGCACCGGCAAGCTTGTCGAGCGCATTGTGGCGGCCGACGTCCTCGCGCAGCGCGACGATGTTGCCGGTAGGGGACCAGAACGCGGCGGCGTGTACGGCCCGGGTCTGTAAATTGATCGATTGTAGCGGCGCGATGGCCTGCATCGCCGTCATGACCTCTGCGGCCGTGAAGCTCTGCCCCTGCGGCACCACGGCCGCCGGCCGCACCGCCTCGGCAATGGACTCGATGCCGCAGATGCCGCAGCCGGTCGGACCTGCGATGTGGCGACGACGCTCGTTGATGCGCGCGGCATGTTTCGGCGCCAGCCACATGCGCAGCTCGATGCCGTCGTCGAGGCGGACGATTTCGAGCGATCGGATCTCGTCGGCCGATCCGACGATGCCTTCGCTCACGGTGAAGCCGACGGCGAAGTCCTCGAGGTTCTGCGGCGTCCCCATCATGACGGCGTAGGTGCCGCCATTATAGGTCAGCGCCAGCGGCGTCTCCTCCGGGATCAGCCGCGCGCCTTCAGAGGCCGTCCCGTTGCGCCAGATTTCACGATCGATAGCCTGGACCGCTACGTGCATGCCATTACTCCGCGGCCTCGGCCGGCACGATGCGGCGGGACTGCCGCGCCTGCGCGTCATAGGCCTTCTGCCAGTCGGACGGTCCGTTCGACGGCGAGACCTGCACCGCCGTAACCTTGTATTCGGGACAGTTGGTAGCCCAGTCCGAATAGTCGGTCGTGATCACGTTGGCCTGCGTGTCCGGATGATGGAAGGTGGTGTAGACGACGCCGGGCGCGACGCGATCGGTGATCTCGGCGCGTAGTGTGGTCTCGCCGGCGCGGCTCTTCAGCCGCACCCAGTCGCCGTCGCGAACGCCGCGCTGCTCGGCATCGTGCGGATGAATCTCGAGCCGATCCTCGGCGTGCCAGACCACGTTGTCGGTGCGCCGGGTCTGAGCGCCGACATTGTACTGGCTGAGGATGCGCCCTGTCGTGAGCAGCAGGGGATAGCGCGGGCCGGTGCGCTCGTCGGTCGCGACATACTCGGTGACGACGAATTTGCCCTTGCCCCGGACGAAGCCGTCGATATGCATCACCGGCGTGCCCTCCGGCGCCCTCTCGTTGCAGGGCCACTGCACCGAGCCGAGCTCATCTAACTTGGCGTAGGAGACGCCGGCAAAGGTCGGCGTCAGCGCCGCGATCTCGTCCATGATCTCGGAGGGATGGCTGTAGTTCATCTCGAAGCCCATGGCCTTGGCGAGGCCGATGGTGACCTCCCAGTCGGCAAGACCGTTCTTCGGCGTCATCACCTTGCGCACGCGCTGGATGCGGCGCTCGGCATTTGTGAAGGTGCCGTCCTTCTCGAGGAAGCTCGATCCGGGCAGGAAGACGTGGGCGTAGTTTGCCGTCTCGTTGAGGAAGAGATCGTGGACGATGACGCATTCCATCGCCGACAGCGCCGCCACCACGTGCGAGGTATTGGGATCGGACTGGAGGATGTCCTCGCCCTGCACGTAGATCCCCATGAACGTGCCTTCGACCGCGGCATCGAACATGTTGGGAATGCGAAGGCCAGGCTCCGGGTTGAGCTTGACGTTCCACAGCGCCTCGAACTGGTCGCGCACCGCGTCGCTCGAGATATGGCGGTAGCCGGGCAGCTCGTGCGGGAACGAGCCCATGTCGCAAGAGCCTTGCACGTTGTTCTGGCCACGCAGCGGGTTCACGCCGACGCCGGGACGGCCGATATTGCCGGTCGCCATCGCGAGGTTGGCGATCGCGATCACGGTGGTCGAGCCCTGGCTGTGCTCGGTGACGCCGAGGCCGTAATAGATGGCGCCGTTGCCGCCGGTCGCGTAGATGCGGGCCGCTTCGCGCAGCGCCCTGGGATCGACACCGGTGAGGATGGCGGTGGCTTCCGGGCTGTTCTTGGGCTGGGCGACGAAGGCGGCCCATTCCTCGAACTCGCTCCAGTCGCAGCGCTCGCGCACGAAGGCTTCGTTGACGAGCCCTTCGGTGACGATGACATGCGCCAGCGCCGTCATCACAGCGACGTTGGTGCCGGGCATCAGGGGCAAGTGGAGCGCCTTCACGTGCGGCGATTCCACCATCTCGGTGCGGCGCGGATCGATCACGATCAGCTTGGCACCCTGGCGCAGCCGCTTCTTCAGTCGCGAGGCGAATACCGGGTGCGCCGAGGCAGGATTGGCGCCGATGATGAGCACGACATCGGTGTCCTCCACCGAGTCGAAGTCTTGCGTGCCGGCAGAGGTGCCGAAGGTGGTGGCGAGACCGTAGCCGGTCGGCGAATGGCAGACGCGGGCGCAGGTGTCGACATTGTTGTTGCCGAAGCCGGCGCGGATCAGCTTCTGCACCAGATAGGTTTCTTCATTGGTGCAGCGGGACGAGGTGATGCCGCCGATGGCGTCGCGGCCGTATTTCTTCTGAATGCTCCGCATCCTGGCGGCGGCAAACGAGAACGCCTCGTTCCACGACACCTCGCGCCAGGGATCCTCGATCCGCTCGCGGATCATGGGTTTAAGGATGCGTTCCTTGTGGTTGGTGTAGCCCCAGGCGAAGCGGCCCTTGACGCAGGAATGGCCGCGATTGGCCTTGCCGTCCTTGTAGGGCACCATGCGCACCACTTCTTCGCCGCGCATCTCGGCCTTGAAGGCGCAGCCGACGCCGCAATAGGCGCAGGTGGTGACGACGGAGTGCTCGGGCTGACCGATCTCGATCACGGATTTTTCCGTCAGCGTCGCGGTCGGGCAGGCCTGGACGCAGGCGCCGCAGGAGACGCATTCGGAGCCGAGGAAGCTCTCGTTCATGCCGGGGGAGACACGGCTGTCGAAGCCGCGGCCGGAGATGGTCAGCGCGAAGGTTCCTTGCACCTCCTCGCAGGCGCGGACGCAACGCGAGCAGACGATGCACTTGGAAGGATCGTAGGTGAAGTACGGGTTGGACTCGTCCTTCGGCATCCATTTGTCGTTGCTGCAGCCATCCGTCTTCGCAAAGACATGATTCTCGCCCTCATAGCCGTAGCGCACGTCGCGCAAGCCCACGGCGCCGGCCATGTCCTGCAATTCGCAATCGCCATTGGCGCCGCAGGTGAGGCAGTCGAGCGGATGGTCGGAGATGTAGAGCTCCATCACGCCCTTGCGAAGCTGCTTCAGCCGCTCGGTCTGGGTCCGCACCACGAGGCCGTTCGTCGCGGGCGTGGTGCAGGAGGCCGGCGTGCCGGCGCGCCCCTCGATCTCGACCAGGCAGAGCCGGCAGGAGCCGAACGCGTCGACCATGTCGGTGGCGCAGAGCTTTGGAATCTGATGGCCGGCTTCCATCGCCGCGCGCATGATCGAGGTGCCCTCGGGCACCGAAATCTGCTTGCCGTCGATGGTCAGCGTCACCATCGTTTCCGATTTGGAAGCCGGCGTGCCGAAGTCGATTTCTTCGATCAGAGACATGGTCGTTCTCCTATTCCGCGGCCTGAAGCGTGGTCGGCGCCGGAAGGAAATCCTCCCGGAAGTGCTTCAATGCGCTGAGCACGGGATAGGGCGTGAAGCCGCCGAGCGCGCAGAGCGAGCCGAATTTCATGGTGTTGCAGAGGTCTTCGACGAGCGTGATGTTCTCGCTGACGCGCTCGCCCCGCATGATCTTCTCGATGGTCTCGACGCCCCGGGTCGAGCCGATCCGGCACGGCGTGCACTTGCCGCAGGATTCGACCGCGCAGAACTCCATGGCAAAGCGCGCCTGCCTGCGCATGTCGACGCTGTCGTCGAACACGACGATGCCGCCATGGCCGATCAGGCCGTCGCGCGCGGCGAAGGCCTCATAGTCGAACGGCGTGTCGAACAGGGCGCGGGGAAAATAGGCGCCAAGCGGGCCGCCGACCTGGACCGCGCGAACGGGACGGCCGGTGAACGTGCCGCCGCCGACGTCGTCGACGAGCTCGCCGAGCGTCACGCCAAACGCGGTCTCGAACAGCCCGCCATGGCGGATGTTGCCGGCGAGCTGGATCGGCATCGTGCCGCGCGAACGCCCCATGCCGAAATCCGCATAGGCCTTGGCACCCTCAGCGAGGATGAAGGGGATGGCCGCGAACGACAGCACGTTGTTGATGACGGTCGGCTTGCCGAACAGGCCGTGATGCGCCGGCAGAGGCGGCTTGGCGCGCACGAGGCCGCGGCGGCCTTCGAGGCTCTCCAGCAGTGAGGTCTCCTCGCCGCAGACATAGGCGCCGGCGCCGACGCGCACCTCGAGATCGAAGGCTTGCTTCGAGCCGCCGATATAGCTGTCGAGATAGCCGCTGCGCTTCGCCGCCGTAATGGCAGCGTTCATCGCCTCGACCGCGTGCGGATATTCGCTGCGGATGTAGATGTAACCTTTGGCCGCGCCGACGGTGAGGCCAGCAATCGTCATGCCTTCGATCACCAGGAAGGGATCACCTTCCATGATCATGCGGTCGGCGAAGGTGCCGCTGTCGCCCTCGTCGGCGTTGCAGACGATGAATTTGCGGTCGGCCTTGGCCTGCGCGACCGTCTTCCATTTGATGCCGGTCGGAAACCCCGCGCCGCCACGGCCGCGCAGGCCGGACGCGGTGACCTCGCTCAGGATCGCATCCGTGCCGAGCGAGAGCGCGCGCTCCAGGCCCCTGTAGCCGCCATGGGCGCGGTAGTCGTCGAGCGAGCGCGGATCGATCACGCCGCAGCGGGCGAAGGTGAGGCGGGTCTGGCGCTTCAGCCAGGGGAGCTCGTCGATCGCCCCCAGCCGTAGAAAATGCGGCGTGTTGCTGGCGAGCGCATCGAACAGGGAGGGCACGTCGGTTTCGGTGACGGGGCCGAACGCGATGCGGCCCTGCGGTGTCGCCACCTCGACCAGCGGCTCCAGCCAGTACAGGCCGCGCGAGCCGGTCCTAACGATGTCGATTGCAACGCCCCGCCTGGCGGCGGCTTGCTCAAGCGCCAGCGCGACCTCGTCGGCGCCGACGGCCACCGCGCCGGCATCACGTGAGACGTATAGACGCATGCTCATCGCTGCGCCTCCGCAACCAGCGCATCGAGGCGCTTCTGATCGAGCCGTCCGATCAGGCGCCCGTCGAGCATCGCGGACGGCGCAGTCGCGCACAGGCCGAGGCAGTAGATCGGCTCCAGCGTGACGCGATCGTCGGCGGTGGTGCTGCCGAGCGACACGCCGAGCTTCGCCTCGGCGCGCGCAGCGAGCGCATCGCCGCCCGCAGCCTGGCAGGCCTCGGCGCGGCAGAGCTTCAGCACATGGCGGCCGGCCGGCTTGTGCCGGAAATCATGATAGAACGTGAATACGCCGTGCACTTCGGCGCGTGACAGATTCAGCGCCTGAGCCACCATCGGAATGGCGGCCTCCGGCACATAGCCGAACGCCTCCTGAAGAGCATGCAGGATGACGAGCGTCGCGCCTTCCTGCCGAGCGTGTTCGGCGATGATCTCGGCGCCGCGCGTCTCGTCCCAAGGCTCGTAGCAAGGCTCGTAAACCGCTGTCATTCTTCGTTCTCAACTTGAGCGTTTCTGATCGCAAACTATTTGGAATCGCTCGAAGATCAATAAAGCTGTCCCGTGCTGCGATTGCGAATTCGGATCGATTGGCACCGGCGATCGGTCGATCCGAAAATGCAATTATGGGCATTCCGCTCGGCGGTTTTTGCGTGTTGCAAGGGGGCGAGCGTGCTAGCTTGCATGCCACGACAGAATTCGAGGGGACGACCGGTTGATCGACAAGCTTGAACTATTGCTGGCGCTGGCGAAGGAGCGGCATTTCGGACGCGCGGCGGAGGTCTGCGGCGTGACGCAGCCGACGATGTCGACCGGGCTCAAGCAGCTCGAGGAAATCCTCGGCGTGATGCTGGTCCAGCGCGGGTCGCGCTTCCAGGGCTTTACGCCGGAAGGCGAGCGGGCGCTGGACTGGGCGCGGCGGATCGTGGGCGATGCCCGCGCCATGCGCGACGAGATCAACGGGCTGAAGCATCAGCTCTCCGGCGAGATCCGCATCGCGGCGATCCCGACCGTGCTCGGCATGGTCGCCGCGCTGACGACGCCGTTCCGCGCCAGGCATCCCGAGGTGCGCTTCCGCATCCAGTCCACCACCTCGTCCGAGGTGCTGGGGCTGCTGGAAAATCTCGAGGTGGATGCGGGGCTGACCTATATCGAGAACGAGCCGATCGGCAAGGTGCGTACCATTCCGCTCTACAACGAGAGCTACCGGCTCCTGACTGCCCCCGATGCGATGTTCGGTGATCGCGAGACGGTGACCTGGACCGAGGTCGGGCAGGTGCCGCTGTGCCTGCTCACGCCCGACATGCAGAACCGCCGCATCATCGATCGCGCGCTGCGCTCGGTCGGTGCCGAGGCGACACCGACGCTGACCTCGAACTCGCTGCTGGTGCTGTTCACGCACGTCAAGACCGGGCGCTGGGCGAGCGTGATGCCGGCCAAGCTCGCCGAGACGCTCGGCCTGTCCGACACGGTGCGTTCGATCCCGATCGCCGACCCCGAAGTCAATTACAGCATTGGCCTCGTGATCCCGCAGCGCGATCCGATGACGCCGCTAATCGCGGCGCTGGTCAATGTCGCGCGCGAGGTCGCACCGACGCTGCAATCTTAAAGCGGAATGTGCTTCGCTTGAACCGAGGCGAGAGCCCAGATCACCTCTCCCGTAGGGAGAGGTCGGATCGCATCGAAGATGCGGTCCGGGTGAGGGGATCTGGTCTCACTGGATGCCGCGGCCCCTCACCCGGACCTCTCCCCGTCGGGGAGAGGTGATTCCGAACGCCGACCGAACCGGGCTCCATCATGCTTGAGGGCTTTACGCTGCAGCCGATATCCCGGACGCCGCCTTGACGGCGTCGCGCGGCAGCGTCACGCGCACCACCGTGCCGACATCGATTTTGGAACGCAGCCGCATCGAACCGCCGTGGAGCTGCGCCAGCGAGCGGGCGATCGCGAGGCCCAGTCCCGAGCCGTGATAGGTCTTGGTGAGCTGGCTCTCGACCTGCTCGAAGGGGCGGCCGAGCCGCGCCAGCGAATGCGGCGCGATCCCGATGCCGGTGTCGGCGATCATCAGCACGATCCGGTCGTCGAGCTGCCGGCTGCGCACCACGACGCGTCCGCCGTCGGGCGTGAACTTCACCGCGTTGGACAACAGGTTGACGATGATCTGCTTGGTGGCGCGGCGGTCGGCGACGACGGAGATGGATTTGGCGATGTCGGCATCGAGCGTCAGGTGCTTGTCCTGTGCCCGGCCAGTGACGACGCGCAGGGATTCCGCCAGCGTCCGCGACAGGTCCAGCTCTTCCATGTCGAGCTTCATGCGGCCGGCCTCGATCTTGGACATGTCGAGGATGTCGTTGATGACCTCGAGCAAATAGTGGCCGCTGGTCAGGATGTCCTGGCAGTATTCCTGGTACTTCTCCGAACCGAGGTCGCCGAACATGCCCGAGCCCATGATCTCGGAGAAGCCGATGATCGCGTTGAGCGGCGTGCGCAGCTCGTGGCTCATATTGGCGAGGAATTTCGACTTGGTCTGGTTGGCTTCCTCGGCGCGAGTCTTCTCGCGCTGGTACTTTTCGGCCAGGTCGGCGAGCTCGATCGCTTGGCGTTCGAGCGCGGCCTGCGAGCGCTTGAGGTCGATGACGGTGGCGCGCAGGCGCAAATCGTTGTCGACCAGCTTCTGCTCGTGCTCCTTGATGCGGGTGATGTCGGTGCCGACCGAGACGTAGCCGCCGTCTTTGGTGCGCCGCTCGCTGATGTGCAGCCAGCTGCCGTCGTCGAGTTGTGCCTCGAAGGTGCGCGCGCCCGGGCCCTGGCTCGCGGTCTCGTTATGGCGGGTGCGCACCTCCGGCATGCGGCCGACTTCGAGCACGGTCTCGTAGGAGGTGCCGGGGATCACGGCGGTGTCGGGCAGCTTGTGCAGGCGCTGGAAGTGCGAGTTGCAGAGCACGAGGCGATCGCTCGCGTCCCACAGCACGAAGGCTTCCGGAATGGTCTCGATCGCGTCGCGCAGGCGAAGGTCGGCTTCCACCGTTCTCTCGGCGAGGCTCTTCTGCTCGGTGATGTCGACCGCGATCCCGATCAAGTGCACGCTGGAATCGGTGGCCCCGCGCGTCTTCTCGCAGCGGACGCGGAGCCAGATCCAGTGACCGTCGACGTGCTGCATGCGGAAGGTCTGGTCGATGTGATCGATCTTCTCGGAGATGAGCTGATCGGCGATCTCGAACAGATCAATATCGTCGGACTTCACCAGCGCGTTGACCTCGCCGAAGGTGAGGAGCTCGTTGCGGCCGTCGAGGCCGAGCATCGAGAACATTGACTGCGACCAGAAGATCCGGCCGCGCGACAGATCCCAGTCCCACAGTCCGCAGCGGCCGCGATTGAGCGCGGTGTCGATGCGGCCGCGCACGGCGTCGTTGATGAGGTCGCCTTCGCGGGCGCGGGTCGACTGCCAGTGAAAGGCAAAGCCCAGGATCAGGACGACGAAGCCGGTGGTCGCCGACAGCGTCACCGAGAGCGCGGCATCCGAGCCCCAAATCGGCTCGTCGCGTTCCTGGATCACCGTGACGAAGCCGGGCAGCGACTTGATCTGGCGCGAGGTCGCCATCGCGGCGTTGCCGTTCGGCAGCGTCATGTCGGCGACGTTGCCGTCGCGCGGGGGCGCCGCGAGCAGTTGCGCCGTCGTGATCGCGTCGAGCAGGCGGTCGTTGCCGGAAGGGTCGCTGTCGACCGGTACGCGGGCGAGGATGCGGCGGTCGATGCCGGTCGAGGCGACAATGATGTGGCGGCCCAAGGCCGTGCCCCAGGACGGAATGAGATCAGGCAGCAGCGTCGGCAGGCTCTCGATGTTCTTGAGCCGCTCCTGTCGCACGGAAGTGAGGCGGTCGATGCGTTCGGCGAGCAAATCGGCGAGCGCCGAGATGTCGTGCCGGATCACCAGCCGCTTCTGGCGCGTCTGGTCGACGACCTGCACGAACGCGCCGAGGCAGATCGTGATCAGGAAGGCGATGATGAGCGTCGGCACGGCGCGGCGCAGCGCCGGCTCCGCGATCAGCAGCCGGTGATAGGCAGGTTTCGCGATCGATTGCGCCAATCCCTTGATCGAATCGGATTGAACGCATGCGTTCGCGGCGTCTGCACGCGCCATGCCTTCGGCCCCCTGAAAACCTGCTTACGACGAGTGTCGAAAGCGGCCCCACGTCGCTTTCGAATCACACCGATTTGAATCCAGTTTTCGCGGGCTGTCGAGAGTCAACGAATCCTTAACGCGAAATTATTCTTATCCAACGCGCAGTTTGCGCATCGCTTGTCCGTAAAGTGACGTGCGCGACGGGTCCGAAACGAGAACGTGTGACTCTTCGCACGTGTGTCACGCACGCGGGGGCTCGGCGTGGCTGATCACGCGCTTCACGCTCGGGAAGGCGCGCCGCAATGCGCGCTCGATTGCGTCGACATGCTCGTGCACCTTGATCACGCTCATCGACGGAGTGGCGCGGCAGTGAAAGTTGACGATCTCGCCGGCCTCAGTGTTGCGGACGCGCACATTGTGGATGTCGTGGATCTCGCCCTCGCCAGCAAGCTCGGTCAACGCGGCGGCAATGGCCTGCACGCGCTCCGCGGGGGCGTCGACGCCGAACGGCAGTTCCGGTTCCAGCGGCTCGATATGGACGTCGACCTCGACGTCCTCGCCGAATTCCTCCTGGATGCTGCGCTCCAGCGTGTTGGCGACATCGTGGGCGGCCTCGAGCTGCATTTCGCCATCGACCTCGAGGTCGATGCCGACGATCAGCTTGGCGCCGAGGTCGTGCACCGTGACGTGGTGGATGGCGAGGCCGGAATTGCGCGCGATCACCATGATGCGGTCGCGTACGGTCTCGTTGTTGCGCGCGACGGGGACAGCCGTGAAGGTGAGGTCGGCGTCGCCGAACGCTCTGCTGACGGCGGCTTGCGCATTGCGCTTGATGTCCTCGACGCGGTCGATCGGATAGGTCCGCGGCACCTTTGCGATGGTATCGATGAAATAGGTTGCACCGACCATGCGCACGCGCAGCCGCTCGACGTCGATCACGCCGGGCACGCTGCGGATCGCGGCCGTGGCCTGCTCATGGGCGCCCTCCGGCGCGCGATCGACCAGCGTCTGCACGGTCGAGCCCGCCATGCGCAGGCCGAGAGCCGCGATCATCACGGCGACGGCGGCGGCCGCGGCCGCGTCACCCCACCAGAAACCGAGTCCGGCGAGGATCAAACCCACGATCACGGCAGATGAGCCCATCACGTCGGAGGCGAAATGCAGTGCGTCCGCGGCAAGCGCTTGGCTCCTGGTCTCCCGCGCAGCGCGGTGCAGCGCGCGGGCGCGCCAGAGATTGACGGCGATGTCGATCACCAGCACGACAAAGGGCACGGCCGAAATGGTCGGCGGCGGGGTTCCCTCCCGCAGCCGGCTATAGGCCTCGACCAGGATGCCGCCGGCGAGCACGTAGAGCAGGGCGGTGACGCCCAGCGCCGAGACGCTCTCGAGCTTGCCATGGCCATAATGGTGCTCCTCGTCGGCCGGCTTGTCGGACACCCGCACCACCGCCCAGGTGATGATGGTCGCGACCAGGTCGATCGAGGAATGCAGGGCCTCGGAGATCAGCGCCAGCGAGCCGATCGCAATTCCGACCACGAATTTGGCCGCCGCCATGCCGCCGCTGGCGAAGATCGAGATCGCGGCGACCGAGGTCTTGTTGTGCTGGGAGATCATGGCGGGGATTTAGCAGGGCGTGGGTGAACATCAAGCGACGATCCACAGCCGTAGTCGCAAGTGACTTGCAGGAGCGACGGCGATGTCATTCCGGGATGGTGACCAGACCCGAATCTCGAGATTTCAGGTTCGGTTCTTCAAGCGCTCCGGAATGACGGTTAAGGCACCGTCACGACGATCTTCCCGAGATGCTTGTTCGCCTCCATGTGCGCGAACGCCTGATCGATGTCGTCGAATGTGAACACCTTGTCGATCGGCAGTTGCAGTTTTCGCGACTCGACCGCGCCCCAGATGTCCTTGCGCACCTCCTCGAAGATCTCGCGGACCTCCTCGATGGTGCGGGTGCGGAAGGTGACGCCGACATAGTCGATGCGGCGCGCGGCGTGCAGGTCGAAGTTGAAGTCGGCATGGGTGCCGCCGAGCCGGCCGACATTGACGATGCGGCCCTTCACCTTCGTCGCGGCAAGATTCTGGTTCGCGACCTTGCCCGAGACCTGGTCGACGATGAGATCGACGCCTTCGCCGCCGGTCGCTTTCAGGACCTCGTCGACCCATTTCGGATCGGAGCTATCGACGGCCAGATCGGCGCCGTATTCCTTCAGCCGGCCGCGGCGAGTGGCGTCGGTCGACGAGCCGATTACGAGCTTGGCGCCCTTGAGCCTGGCGATCTGCAGCGCCATCAGACCGACGCCGGAGCTCGCGCCCTGAATCAGCACGCTCTGGCCCGCTTGCACGCCGCCGACGGTGACGACGGCATTGTGCATGGTCGCGAGCGCGACGGGGAGGGTGGCCGCCTCCTCGAAATTCATGTTCGAGGGCGCGTGGAACAGCCGGCCGTGATCGGCCAGCGTATATTCGGCAAATGCGGCACTGCCCGACCCCATGATGCGGTCGCCGATCTTGACGCCCTTCGCGTCCGGCCCGAGCTCGGCGACTTCGCCAGCCCATTCCATGCCGAGCACGGTGCCGACGCCGCCGGCTGCGCCGTGGGCATGACCCTTGCGCATGCCGGTATCGGCGCGGTTCAGGGCACAGGCGCGGACGCGGACCAGCACCTGCGTGCCCTTGGGCTTTGGTTGAGCGACGTCGGAAATCGTAGCGCCGTCACGACCGTAGACGTAAGCCTTCATGTCTTACACTCGCTTCTTACAGTGATTATTCCGCCGCTTCGTGTTGCCGCTGAACGATCATGCCCCCCAGCCGGCTGCGGATGATGGCTTCCGCCTCCCGCACGATGCGGGAGACCAGCTCGGCGCAGCTCGGGATGTCATGGATCAGGCCCTGCACCTGGCCGGCCGACCAGATGCCCTCGTCGGAATTACCCGTCGCGTAGACCATCTTGCCGCGGGCACCGGCGACGAGTTCGCGGATGTCCTCGAACTTGGCACCTTCCTTTTCCATGGCGACGACCTTGGTCGAGATCGCGTTCTTGGCCACGCGCGAGGTGTTGCGCATGGTGCGGAAGATCAGCTCGGTCTCGCGCTCGTCATTGGCGACGATCTTCTCCTTGATGAGCTGGTGGATCGGGCTCTCCTTGGTGGCCATGAAGCGGGTGCCCATGTTGATGCCGTCGGCGCCTAACGCCAGCGCGGCAACGAGGCCGCGCGCATCGGCAAAGCCGCCGGAGGCGATCATCGGAATCTTGATCTTGTTCGCGGCGGCCGGAATCAGGATCAGGCCGGGAGTGTCGTCCTCGCCCGGGTGGCCGGCGCATTCGAAGCCGTCGATCGAGACGGCATCGACGCCCATGCGTTCGGCCGAGAGCGCGTGACGGACGCTGGTGCATTTGTGCACGACCTTGACGCCGTGCTTCTTGAATTCGTCGACATGCTCCTGCGGCTTGTTGCCGGCGGTCTCGACCACCTTGATGCCGCTGTCGATGATGGCGGCACGGTATTCGGCATAAGGCGGCGGCTTGATCGCGGGCAGGATGGTGAGGTTGACGCCAAAGGGCTTGTCGGTGAGGTCGCGGCAACGCGCGATCTCCTTGGTCAAGTCTTCCGGCGTTGGTTGGGTCAGCGCCGTGATGAAGCCGAGCGCGCCGGCGTTGGCGACCGCGGCAACGAGCTCGGCGCGCCCGACCCATTGCATGCCGCCCTGGACGATCGGGTGCTCGACGCCGACGAGCTTAGTGAACCGTGTCTGCAACATGATGTTTCCCCCGTCGGTGTGGCGCTCTGGTCTCGCTTGATGGAGGGGAGGATGCCGCCCGGACCGGGAAATGTCTATTGTCGCGCCGTGCGGTGCAGGCGGGGCGATCATGCGACAGGTGAGGGGATTCCGTAGGGCGGATAATTGGGTCGCCGCTGCCGGACGGGGCGAAGAGCTAGTCCGCCGACAGCCGCACCATCTGGCGGCCGCCGTTCATTTCTTTGAGGCGGTTGACGAAGTTTTCCGGGCGCTGCCAGCGGTTGGGGACTTGCAATCCCATGAACTCGGCGATGTCGCCGATGAAGCCGGTGCAGTTAGTGGTCTCGGCGTTCCACACGGGCGAACTCGCCTGCAATTTCTTGATGTAGGCGAATACGCGCTTGGCGTCAGCCTCGTTCAGGTACACGCGATAGCTCGCGGTCAGATATTCCGGATCGAGATCGCCGTAGCTGGCGCCGGTCTCGGAGGGCACAAAGGTGATGTGGCCGAGCACGTAAGCAAGCGTGTCGCCGGCGGGTGTGAGGCCCGCGACCTCGACCGCGCGTTCGCTGGTCTTGCCGTACCAGACGAAGGCGTGGCCCCAGCTCGCGGCGGTTCTCGCCCGGAAGTCGACGTAGTACGGACCTTTCTCCGCACGCGCGACGGGACGCCGCGTCGCTTGCGGGGCCGGTCGCGATGTGGTGTCGGTCGTAGCAAGCGCGTTCGCATCGGCAACGCGCTTGTTCGCTTCATGGGCCGAGGCCGAGGGCATCGTGCATGCGATCATGGCCGCGAGCGCGAAGCCCGCGAGGATGCAGGATCCCGATCGACCAGATTTGTACGTCACGCTGTGCCCCTCGACTCTCGCCCGCTTACGCAGCTTCGTGTTGCGTGTCAGTAGCGCGCTGCGACCGGGCCGGGCGCCTTGCCGATCGGGGCCTTTCCAACCGGGCTCTTGCCGATCGGCATCTTGCCGATCGGAGCCTGCTCAGCCGGATAGGCCGGCACGGGCTGGCGGCGCGGCAGATCCGCAGCGTTCGCAGCCGTGACCAGAGCAAGCGTGGCACCGAGAGCAAATACAATCTTCTTCACAGTCATACCCCTAGAAGGTTAGTCCAAACACGGCGGCGCCGTGCCCCCAGACACGCCTCACAGAAGGGCGGCCGAATGCGTCCAAGTTGCGGCACGCGCGGGACATGTTGACGGCATATGTCGGGCGTACGCAGATGTGATGTGTACGGATGTTTTCGGGGTGTGTGACGGCCGAGGATTGGGCTGTCGCTGCGCTCATCCGGGCTGCGGCGCCGCGCCGGCAGCTACAGCCGAAACTCGTTCGTTAGCTCGCCGATGCCGTCGATCGCGACAGTCACGGTGTTCACCGGCTCCTTCATCACGCCGACGCCGACCGAAGTGCCGACGGCAATGAGGTCGCCGGGCAGCAGGGTCATGTCGTGGGAGATCCTGCTCACCAGTTGCTGAGCGCTGAAGATCATGTCGGAGATCGGATAGTTCTGCCGCTCCGCGCCGTTGAGGATAGTGCGGACCGTGAGCTTGGCCGGATCAAGGCCGGTGGCGATGACGGGCCCGAACGGGCCGTAATCGTCGATGCCCTTGGCGCGAGCCCATTGCGGGAAAGTGGAATCGCTGGTCAGGATGTCGTTGGCGGTGATGTCGTTGACGCAGGTGTAGCCGAAGATGAAGCTGTCCGCTTCGCCAGGGGAGACGCGGGCGCATATCCTGCCGATCACGATGCCGAGCTCGCCCTCATAGGTGGTCTTGCCGTCGTAGTAAGACGGGCGGCGGATCACGGCGCCAGGCGTCGTGATGCTGGTGGTGGCTTTCAGGAGATACAGCGGCTCCGGCGGCTCGGGCTGGTTGAGCTTGGCCGCGAGCGCATGGAAATTATTCCAGAGCGCGACGATCTTGCTGGGCGCGCAGGGCGCGAGCAGCTCCACATCCGACAGCGCCAGCATCTTGCCGGTGCTGGCGTTGCGGCCGAACATCTCGCCCTCATGCACGCTGATGCCTGATGGCGTCAGCGTGCCGAAGCCGGTCGTGCCGCCATGGCGGAAGCGCAGCCAGCGTTTCATCTCGCCCACCATCACGCCACCGCCAGTGCGCGCGGATCTGATGGTGCCGAGACGCCGTCATAGAGGCCGGCGATGCGCGCGCGCTGGGTCACCATCGCCAGCACCGAATCGAGCACGGGCGTGGCAACCCCGGTGAGGCGGCCCATCTCCTGCACCACGGTGACGAGCGGGTCGATCTCCATCGGGCGGCCGCGCTCCAGATCCTGGAGCATCGAGGTCTTGTGCGCGCCGACCTTGCGGGCGCCCTCGATGCGGCGCTCGACGTCGACGCGGAACGTGACGCCGAACGTCTCGGCGATGGCTTGCGTCTCCACCATGATCGCGCGCGACAATGCACGCGTCGCCGGATCGGTGCAGATCACGTCGAGCGTTGCATGGGTCAGGGCGCTGATCGGATTGAAGCAGACATTGCCCCACAGTTTGAGCCAGATCTCGTCGCGGATGCGGTCGAGCACCGGCGCCTTCAGCCCGGCCGCGACGAAGAGATCGGAGAGGCGCTGCACGTCCGGCGTGATCTCGCCGGAGGGCTCGCCGAGCGGGAAATTGTTGCCGTAGATGTGGCGGATCACGCCGGGCGCCTCGATCTCGGTGGCGGGATAGACGATGCAGCCGATGGCGCGCTCGGCGCCGATCTCGCGCCACTGCCGGCCGCCGGGATCGATGCTCTCTAGCGTCGAGTTCTCGTATTGGCCGCCGTGCTTGTAGAAATACCAGTAAGGGATGCCGTTGACGGCGGTGACGATGCGGGTGTGAGGCCCGAGCAGCGGCTGCATCTTTTCGATCACACCGGTGATCGAATGCGCCTTCAGCGTGATGATGATGTAGTCCTGCACGCCGAGCTCGGCGGGATCGTCGGTGCAGCGCGGATGCACGGTGTGCTGCTCCTCGCCCGCGAGCAGCGTCAGGCCGCGCTCGCGCATCGCGGCAAGGTGTGCGCCGCGTGCGACCAGGCTGACGTCGGCGCCCGCGCGCGCGAGCTGAACCCCGAGATAACCGCCGATCGCGCCGGCGCCGTAGATGCAGATTTTCATGAAGTCCTCGCGAGGAGCAGAAAGCCGGAATTTGGCACGAAAGATCCGGTCCGGCTCGGAAGGGTCCGAGCCGGGGCCGGCAGTCGCAGGGGGTGTGTGGAGGGCTCTAGGCTGCTTGCGGCGTAGAGTTGGTGGCCTCGTCCACGGCAGCGGCGATGTCGCGCATGCTGATGACCGAGACGAGGCTGTAGTCGTCGATGACGGGCAGATGGCGGATGTGATTCCGGTTCATCAAATGGCGGACGTGCTCGATCGTGTCCGAGGAGGTGCAGGACACGAGCTGCTGCACCGAGACCAGCTGCGAGACCTTGACGTTGATAGCATTGGCGCCGTGATCGGCGACTGCGCGCACCACGTCGCGCTCAGTGAACATGCCGACCGCAGTATTGCCTTCCGAGCGGACCACGTCCTTCACAACCAGTGCGCTGATATTGTTGGCGCGCATCAGCTTGGCGGCGATACCCACCGTTTCGTTCATTCGCACCGTGACAACGCGCGGCGTCTTCTTGCGCAGAATGTCTCCGACCAGCATTGCAACCTCCCTGGGTGAATGACCAGGTGAAGTGTGGTATACATAATGCCAATCGTCAAGCGCTGGATTTGGCTGATCCGAAAAATCTTGCGGCAGTAGTGCTGACGTTTGTAGGGCGCCAAAAAGAAAGGGGCGCATCGCTGCGCCCTTTTCCAGCCTCTAAGCCGTATGGTGGCTTATGCCGTCTCGGTCTTGGCATTGCCGGTCGCGGCCTCAATGCTCTCGGCTTCCTTGCCGAGGATGAAGGAGCGACGCAGCGGCTTGATCACGAACAGCGCCATCAGCGCCGCCGTCGCATTCAGCGCCACTGCCACCACGAACACGGCCTTCCAGCCATAGGCAGTCGAGATCACGCTCGCGAGCGGGACGAGCAGGGATGCCGTGCCCTTGGCGGTGTACAGCATGCCGTTGTTGGTGGTCGCGAATTTCGCGCCGAAGGTGTCGCCGCAGGTCGCAGGGAACAGCGAGTAGATCTCGCCGAACACGCCGAAATAGACCGCGGTGGCGAGCACGAACACGACGGGCACATGGCCATAGGCCGACAGCGCCAGCAGCATCAAAGCAGCGGTGCCGAAGGCGATGAACATGGTGGGCTCACGGCCGATCGTATCGGAGACCCAGCCGAAGAAGGGACGTCCGAAACCGTCGAAGATGCGGTCGAGCGAAATCGCGAAAGTCAAGGCCGCCATCTGGAAGCCGGCGAGCGTGACCGGCGTGTCGGCGATCTTGAAGTCGTGCGCGATCGGGGCGATCTGCGCCGCGGTCATCAGGCCGCCGGAGGCGACCATCACGAAGACGAGATACATCACCCAGAAAACAGGGGTCCGCAGCACCTGCGGCGGGGTGAAGTCGATCTTGGTCTGCGGCAGATTGAGCTGCTTCTTCTTTGGCGGAATCGAGATCCGCGGCGGTTGGATGAAGAAGGCGAGCACGAACACGATCAGACCCTGGCCGATGCCGAAGGTGAGGAAGGCGTGCTGATAACCGCTCGAGACGATCATGCTCGCGATTGGCACGACGGTAAGCGCGGCGCCGGCGCCGAAGCCGGCGGCGGTCGCGCCGGCTGCGAGCCCGCGGCGGTCGGGAAACCATTTCAGTGCGTTGCCGACACAGGTGCCGTACACCGCGCCCGCGCCCATGCCGCCGATGATCGCGGCGGCATAGAGCAGGGTAAGGCTATCGGCGTAGGAGTTGAGGATCCACGAGAGCGCGATCATCGCGCCGCCGAACATGACGACAATGCGTGGACCGTATTTGTCGACGAACCAGGCTTCGACTGGCACCAGCCAGGTCTCGGTGACGACGAAGATGGTGAACGCGAGCTGGATCGCGGCGCGCCCCCAATGGTGGGCCGCATCGATCGGATCGACGAACAACGTCCAGCCGTATTGCAGATTGGCGATCATCGCCATGCAGACGATGCCCATCACGAGCTGGAGCCAACGGAAACCGGTGCGAAGTGGCGCGGCCGTGACGGCGCCATCCGGGCTGGAAATCATCAAGAACCTCCCAAGGCGCCTGATTGGCTGCGACGCAGGATCGCAAGATGACCTGATGTCGCAAATATTGTGGCTTATCGTCGCAGGCGCGGGCCGAACATTGGTATACGATATTCCAGATTGCAAGCCCTAACTTGGCGCCACATTGAAGAATGCGCGAGGTTCCATCGTGATTTCTGGGGGGCATCGCGGGGGCCTTCGCACCAAACGAAAACGCCCGGCCGTGAGGCCGGGCGTCCTGCTGAGTGAATTGTAGCGGAGCGGGTCAGACGGTCGATTTCGCGACCACGACCTTGCGCCAGGGTTTCAGCACCGCGATTGCCAGCAATGAAGCCAGGATGTTGGCGCCGGCCGCAATGATGAACACGCTGTCCCAGGTGCCCGACGATTGCTGCATGTAGTTGGCGATCGGCACCAGCAGCGCGGCGGTGCCCTTCGCGGTGTAGAGCAGGCCGGCATTGGTGGTCGCGAACTTGGCGCCGAACGTGTCGGTGCAGGTCGAGGGGAACAGCGAGTAGATCTCACCCCAGGCGAAGAACACGAAGCCCGAGAGCAGCACGAACCAGATCGGATCGTGGCCCCAGAGGTAGAGCATCCAGATGCCGAACCCTTCCATGCCGAAGGCGATGAACATCGTGTTCTCGCGGCCGATCATGTCGGAGATCCAGCCGAAGAACGGACGCGTCAGGCCGTTGAGCACGCGGTCGATCGTCGCCGCGAACGTCACCGCCGTCATCGTCACCGCCATCAGCGTGACCGGCACGTTGTCGACCTTCCAGTCGGCTGCGATCGGCTTCAGGTTCGCCGTCACCATCAACCCGCCAGCGCCGACGATCACGAACATGAAGTACATCAGCCAGAACAGCGGCTGACGCAGCACCTCGGTCGGTTGATAGTTGCGGCGGGTCTGGAGCAGATTGGCGTTCGCCACCACGTTCGGCACCTGGCCCGCTTTCGGCGCCAGCAGGAAGAAGGCGAGGATGCAGATGATGATGCCTTGCCCGAGGCCGAAATAGAGGAAGGTGGTCTGAAATCCACTGTCCTTGATCATGGCCTGGATCGGCGCGACGGTCAGCGCAGAGCCTGCACCGAAGCCTGCGGCCGTGATACCCGCAGCAAGACCACGCTTGTCCGGAAACCACTTCAGCGCGTTGCCGACGCAGGTGCCGTAGACGCCGCCGGCGCCGATGCCCGCGATGATCATGCCGAGATAGTAGCCGTTGAGCGTGGTGGCCTGCGCGTTGATTGCCCAGCCGATGGCACAGAGCACGCCGCCGACCAGCACGACGATGCGCGGACCGTATTTGTCGACGAACCATCCCTCGACCGGCACGAGCCAGGTCTCGAACAAAACGAAGAGGGTGAACGCCCATTGGATCGAGGCGCGATCCCAGCCGAACGTCTTCTGGATGTCGGGGACGAAGAACGTCCAGCCGTATTGATAGTTGGCGATCATCACCATCGCGCCTACGCCGATGGCCAATTGCGCCCAGCGAAAAGCATCGCTTACACGTGTGACACTAGGGGCCGCTGCTGACTGCACCATGTCCGTCATTAAAACCCTCCCGAACGCGCCGATCATTTTTTATGCATGCGCTGGCTCGCATCCTGGTATTCATTATGCCAAGATTCAAGCTAGGGACTGAGGGTGCGGCGAAATATCGCGGGCTTGCTCACATGCGCCTTGGCTGCGGGATTGTAAAGGCTGAATTGCTGCCGGCGTGCCGGGGGGCCTAGCGGTTGTGCCATTCAAACCATTGATTCAACGGCCGATTTCTGCAACGCGGCGAGCCGCAAGCACGCTGTGAAAAAGCCCGTGCCCTCGGCACACGACCACTTGTGCGCTGTTCGCACACAGCGCCGTCCGGTGGGTCGGTGACTGCAAATGGTGGAATTGCTTATCCCAGAAGGTCTGGAGGGCTTCGCACGGCCGCGCGCGGAGATCGCGCGTCACACCATCGACGTCCGCAGCCGGCTGTAGCCTTCCTGGATCGCGGACCAGAACAGGGCGACCAGACCGAGCGCCATGATGGTGCTGACGAGGCCGTTGGAGAAGAACACGCCGAGCGATCCTTGCGATCCCAACAGCGATTGGCGGAAGGCTTCCTCTGCCTTGTCGCCGAGCACGATGGCGAGCACCAGCGGTGCGAGCGGGTAGTTGCACTTCTTCAGGAGGTAGCCCAGCACGCCGAACACCAGCATCAGCATCACGTCGAAGGTGCTGTTGTGCACCGAATAGGCGCCGATCGCGCAGAGCACCAGGATGAGCGGCGCGATGATGCCGAAGGGCACGCGGAGGATCGCGGCGAAGATCGGCACGCAGGTGAGCACGACGATGAGGCCGGCGAGATTGCCGAGATACATCGAGGCGATCAGGCCCCAGACGAATTCCTTCTGCTCGACGAACAGCATGGGGCCGGGCTGCAGGCCCCAGATCAACAATCCGCCGAGCAGGACGGCGGCGGTCGGGGAGCCCGGCACGCCGAGCGAGAGCATCGGCAGCAGCGCCGAGGTGCCCGCGGCATGGGCGGCCGTCTCGGGCGCGATCACGCCCTCGATCTCGCCCTTGCCGAAATTGTTGCCGCGTCGCGCCAGGCGCTTGGCGATGCCGTAGCTCATGAAGGAGGCCGGCGTTGCGCCGGCGGGCGTGACGCCCATCCAGCACCCGATCAGGCAGGAGCGCAGCGAGGTCATCCAATAGGCGGGTAATTCCCGCCAGGTCTGAAGCACGACCCGAAGATTGATGGTGGCGTTGCCGCCTCGGAAAGCCAGTCCTTCCTCCATGGTCAGCAGGATCTCGCCGATACCGAACAGGCCGATCACGGCGATCAGGAAGTCGAATCCGTTGAGCAGTTCGGTGACGCCGAAGGTCAGCCGCAACTGGCCCGTGATCGAATCGAGGCCGACCGCCGCGAGCGCAAAGCCCATCATCATCGCCGCGATGGTCTTGAACGGCGGCTCCTTGCTGAGGCCAACGAAGCTGCAGAAGGCGAGGAAGTACACCGCGAACTTCTCCGCCGGACCGAATCGCAGCGCGAAGCCCGCGACGAGGGGCGCGACCAGCGTGATCATGATGACCGCAAACAGCGCGCCCACGAAGGAGGAGGTGAAGGCGGCGGTCAGGGCCTCACCGGGTTTGCCCTGTTGCGCCATCGGATAACCGTCGAAGGTGGTCGCCACCGACCAGGGCTCGCCGGGTATGTTGAACAGGATCGAGGTGATGGCGCCGCCGAACAATGCGCCCCAATAGATACAGGACAGCATGATGATCGCCGACGTCGGCGGCATGCTGAAGGTCAGGGGAAGGAGGATCGCAACGCCATTGGCGCCGCCGAGCCCCGGCAGCACGCCGATGATGACTCCGAGCGTGATGCCGATGATCATCAGCATCATATTGTAGGGCTGCAGGGCGACCGCGAAGCCGTGAAACAGGTTGGCCAACTCTTCCATATCGATACGTCCTGCAGCAATGATTGCGTGACGGCGCAGCTCTTACAAACCAAGCCATTCCTCGAGCGGGCCCTTGGGAAGCGGGACCAGGAACCAGCGCTCGAAAACGAGATAGGTCACGACCGGCATGCCGATCGCCACCGCGATGGTCGTGAGCCAGCGATAACCGCCGAGCCAGCGCATGAACCAGGCGATGAAGATCATCGAGGCGACGTAGAGGCCGATGAACGGCATCGAGCCGACATAGATCGCCGTGGGCACGACGACGCTCATGACCTGGCGAAGCTGTCCCCATTCTGCAAACAGCCGGCCGTCGTCGTGGCGCTGCGCGCTCCAGAGATTGATGGCGCTTGCGCCGACGATGGCGGCGCCGACATAGAAGGGGAAGAAGCCGGCACGCGGGCCCTCCGCGCCCCAGTTGATGCCGGCCTTCAGGCTGCCGAAGATCACGACCAGCCCGAAGACGCCGATCAACAGCGCCATGCCGATTTCCAGCGTCTTGTGTGCGGGGCCGGATTCGGATCCGGATCGTTCAGTCATGGGACCTCCAGGCGGACGCAGTCTTGCGCGGTCGCGGCAGATGGAGGACGACCCAGCGTCCTCAGCCGTCGATGTCGCGGGTCAGTTCCCCGATGCGAGGAAGCCGGCTTCCTTCATCAAGCCTTCGTGGCGCTTCTCCTCGGCCTCGACCCACTTCGCGTATTCGGCTCCGGTCAGGAACGTCGTGTTGAAGGCGCCGCTCTTCATGAAATCCTGCCATTCCGGCGTGGCGCGGACCTTCTTGAACAGCTCGACGTAGTATTCGATCTGATCCTTCGTGGCCTTGGGCGACATGAAGATGCCGCGCAGCATGAGATATTCCATCGCCAGGCCCTGCGACTTGCAGGTCGGAATATCCTTCCAGGCCTTGCCGTCGGCGATCGGCTCGTCATAGGCCATCGGCTGAGCGTCGAAGACGCAGAGCGGACGGAGCTTGCCGCCGCGCCATTGCGCGACCGCCTCGATCGGATTGTTGACCGTCGAATCGACGTGATTGCCGACGAGCTGAACGGCGACTTCGCCGCCGCCCTTGTAGGGGATGTAGGTGAATTTTGCGTCGATTGCCTTCTCGATGCCGACGGTGATGATCTGGTCTTCCTGCTTGGAGCCGGTGCCGCCCATCTTGAATGAGCCGCTCGGGGCTTTCTTCACGGCGTCGACGTAGTCCTTGACGGTGTTGTACGGTTTCTCGGCATTCACCCACAGCACGAATTCGTCGAGCGCCAACATCGCCACCGGGGTCAAATCCTTCCAGTTGAACGGAATCCCCGTTGCCAGCGGCGTCGTGAACAGGTTCGACAGCGTGATGATGATCTTGTGCGGATTGCCCGACGACGTCTTCACATCGAGGAAGCCCTCGCCACCCGCGCCGCCGGCCTTGTTGATGACGACGAGCGGCTGCTTCATCAGACTGTGCTTGGTGACGATGCCCTGGATGGTGCGTGCCATCTGATCGGCGCCGCCGCCGGTGCCCGCGGGCACGATGAATTCGACCGGACGGACTGGCTCCCAGGCAGCACGGCTTGCGGTGCTGTTGGCGCACGACATCGCGATTGCCGCCAAAGCGACATTCAGAACGAATGGCCTCATCTTGTTTCTCTCCCTGTCGAATCCTCAACGCAGCCGATCTTTGTCGGCTTGCGTCAGCCCATCTCGATTCAGATGCCTGGGGTCACCCTTGCGGTCGATCTCCCATGGCAGTCCGGTAGAAACTCTATGAGTAGGGACAACGCGCGGCATCCGCTCCTTTCGGCTAAGGCTCCGCCAACGCTCGCGGCAGGTGTGCCCCTCGGCCGCCCCGCCCTGCGGTGACTGTTTCCCCTCTTAGGCCTTTGATTACTCAATCGTTCGGGCGATGGTATGCGAGATGCCAGTAGACAAACAATCTGATCGGCGGGTCCCACCGGCGGACCAATCGTCGCAGTTGTGGTCGCGAGCCAGGGCGCGCGCAAAACGAAAAAATGGCCCCGACATGCGAGGCCATTTGATCAAACGTAGGGTCTGCGAAGTCTGCCATCCCGCCGTTCGGCAGGCGGGCAGGGCCTTCTTACAGGCCGAAACGGGGCAGGTCGCCGTTGTGATTCGAAATCTTGGCGCTCGCCATCAGGAGGCTGTCGATTGCGGCCATCAGGCGGGCGAACAGCGAGGAGGAGGGAGCCAGAGCAACGGAAGCAGTCTTGGACATCGGAAATCCCTTTCTTGAGAACAGTCAGCCTTGCTGTCTCATTTGAGGGCAATCTATGTATACCAAATACCACTGTCTATGGTCTTGGTTGCATAGCAGTACGCAACCTTTCGCATTGCAACATAAATGCTGAATTAACGGAGCCGTTTCGGAAATAAAATTGCTGGTGCGGCGGAGCAGATGGGTCGTTCCAGTGCCGAAGGTGCGAAAAGCTGGCTAAATCATCCCGGATCGCGCGTGATCTTGCAGCGATGGGACGCCAAGTTCCGGCCGCACTGCAACGGTGGGTCTTGGCACGGCCATGCAAAGCCGTTAGAGGTCCGCCCCCTTATCCAATCATCCGTCAGAGTGGTTCATGTCGAGCGCCTCGCCCGCCGTCTCGATCGGCATCGATTTTGGAACCAGCAATACGGTCGTCGCGCTCGCGGCGGACGACCGCCGGGTCGAGGCCATCCGCTTCGACCATGGCGGACAGCGCCACAGCGTCTACGTATCGGCGCTGTGCTTCTGGGAGGATCGGCCGGGAGCCGGCGCCCAGGCCGAGGGCGGTCCATGGGCGATCGAGCAGTTTCTCGAAGGGCGCCACGTCTATCGCTTCCTCCAGTCGTTCAAGACGTTTGCGGCGAGCTCCAGCTTCAACACCACCCAGGTGTTCCGCCAGCGTTACAAGTTCGAGGATATTTTGGCGGCGTTCCTGCGGACGCTGGCGCGCCACGGCGGGGACCGGTTCGGCTTCGAGGCCGCAAACATCACGGTCGGCCGCCCCGTCCGCTTTGCCGGCGGCAATCCCGACGAGGCGCTGGCGATGCAGCGCTATCGCGCCGCGTTCGAGCGCTTAGGTGCCGGCCACGCGCGCTACGTCTATGAGCCCGTGGGCGCGGCGTTCTCCTTCGCCCGCCGGCTGGAGCGGGATGCCACCGTGCTGGTTGCGGATTTCGGCGGCGGCACCAGCGACTTTTCCGTGATGCGTTTCTCGCGCAAAGGCGGCAGCCTTCGCGCCGAGCCGCTGGGACACGCCGGCATCGGCATTGCGGGCGACACGTTCGACTATCGCATTGTCGACCATGTCGTCTCGCCGCGGCTCGGCAAAGGTTCCAGCTTCCGCTCGTTCGACAAGGTGCTGCCGGTCCCCAGCGGCCACTACACCAACCTCGCTCGCTGGCACCAGCTCGCGATGATGAAGAGCAACGGCGATTTGCGCGAGCTGCGCGAGCTTGCGCGCACCGCGCTGAAGCCGGCTCTGCTCGAGGATTTCATCATCATCGTCGATCTCGACCTCGGCTTTTCGCTGTACCGCGCGGTGTCCGACGCCAAGGTGGCGCTGTCGGCGCAGGACGAGGTGGACTTCCGTTTTGGAGGCGGCGGGGTCGACATCGGCGCGGCCATCACACGGAAAAATTTCGAATCTTGGATTGCCGACGATATCGCCCGGTTAGGGGCCACCGTCGACAAGGTGCTGGGCGAGGCAGGCATTACCGGGCGCGAGGTGGAGAAGGTATTTTTGACCGGCGGCACGTCCTTCGTGCCGGCTGTCCGAAAGCTGTTCGCCGAGCGTTTCGGTAACGAACGGCTGATGTCGGGCGACCAGTTCGAGTCGATCGCGTATGGTCTCGCGCTGATCGGACACAGCCCCAACCCCGACAGATGGACCGCCGGCGGCGGCCTTGAATCGAGGGCGGGCGCGTAATTCGCAATCGATCGGATCTGCCTCGCAGGCAGCCGCAGCTCAATTGGGCTCCGTAGATATCTGCAGACTCGATCTGAGTTGTTCTCTCGGAGAGTTCATTCTACGTCATTGCGAGCGCAGCGAAGCAATCCAGAGTCCCTCGGCAGAACGATTCTGGATTGCTTCGCGGAGCCTGTCGTCGGGCCGCGCTTTCGCGCGGACCCGTTGGCTCGCAATGACGATGCGGGGAAATCTGCGGATTTGGTCGAACAGATCGCCCCGCTGCGTCAAACGCGGACCGGCTATTGGTTGATCTCGGGCTCGACGAGCCGTGCCAGGTTGCGCAGCGATTCCTGCCAGCCGAGATAACAGGCCTCCGGCGGGATGACGTCGGGGATGCCGGCCTGCGTGATGTCGACTTCGGTGCCGACCGAGACCTTCTTCAGGATCACGGTGACCTGGATCTCACCCGGCAGGTTAGGATCGTCGAACCTGTCGGTGTAGCGGAGGCGTTCGCCCGGGACGAGCTCGATATATTCGCCGCCAAACGAATGGCTGTTGCCCGTCGTGAAATTCCGGAACGACATCTTGAACGTGCCCCCGACCTTGGGCTCGAAATGATGCACGGTACAGGTGAAGCCGTTCGGCGGAAGCCATTTCGCCATCGCGTCGGCCTCCAGGAAGGCGCGATAGACTTTCTCCGGGCTGGTGGCCAAGACGCGGTGCAGACGGACAGTGCTGGGCATGATTGTTATCCTCAGTGAATTAATGGGCCCGAGTTTGGCGTCTATGGCCCATTCATGTCACGAGGACGACGGGGAGGCTGCCGATCCGACACGGCTTTGCAGATTTTTGTTAGGCGTCGGTGCCTGCGATGGTCCGCGCGCCGGCCCGGCCAATCAGGCTTGGCGTGTCTTGTCCGCCTTGGTCTTCGATGCCAGAACCGGAAGGACGTCCCCCATGCTCAAAGGCTGACCGTTGGGGAAGCCGGACATCCTCAGGCTCGAAAAATGCGTGGTCCCGTCGACCGGAGACACATAGGCGAACTTGACCTCGATCTTGTGCTTGATTTCGTAGCCCTGCCATTTCGGGTGTTCGCGCGTCAGGATTTCGGCCTGGTCACAGCGAAGCAGATCGGAGGTCGACGTCGTCTTGGAGAGAATGCCGCGCTCGACCTTCTCCAGGTAGCACTGATCGGTCACGGCGCTGACGCGCGCATCGACGCGTTGAAAATTCGCCTTCTTGTCGTACTGGTCGTAGGCAGCAAAACCGGCGATGCCGACGGCGATCAAACCGAATACCAACAGACGCATGCTCGTGCTCCCGTTTGTGGCAGGTTGAAGCGCCAGACATTAAGGGCAGCTAAATCCGGTCAAGACGGTCTTCAGGAACAGAAAACGCTTCTTTGCGACCAACGCAGCCAGTTGACTTAAATTGATGCGATGCGAGTTAGATGAACTCTCAAAATGGGCCCCATCCGCGATGAGGAATCGGTTCGGGCCTAGAACCGCCGCGCCGGAGGAACGCGGAGCGCGCCGGCTTGTTGTTCGCGATCAGGACGGGAGATAGATCAATGATAAAGAAGCTCTTAGTGAGTACGATGATCGCCTCGATGATGGGAACCGCAGCACTGGCGCAACCGAGTCAGAGCCAGCAGGGCGCGCAGGCCGGAGTGGCCGGAACAAGCGATACCACCAAGAAAACGGCTAAATCGAAGGGTGGGATGACGACGGGCACGTCTTCCAGCACGACCGACAGTTCAGGCACCAGCACTCCAGGTGGCCAGTCCACAAAGAAGAGCGGCGCGCGGAAGTGATAGAGTTGAAAGCCCTCCAAACTAGCGAGGGCTTCTTGGTTTCAGCGGTCTCCCTATAGTCTACGAGGGAGCGCGAACCGCAATTCGAAGGACTCGCTGGGAGGAGCCCGATGGGCTGCGTGCGGCGTCCACGAGGCCAACGGGCCGACCGCCACTCACTTCGCCCGTCGTAGAATTCAAGCTGCGCGTGCCGTTGCGAAGGACCGGCGGCCCGCCCAAAACATGAATGCAGCCATTGCGCCGATGCCGATTAGTCGTCCGTGAAGAACCTCCAAGCGGTTGATCAAGAATCAGTTTTCGGGGCGAGAAGGTCTTGGGGATTGCAAACTTTCGGGCTTTGACGGCCCAA
>NZ_JADPKG010000056.1:0-73211 GCF_023073875.1 Bradyrhizobium sp. 154 | reverse complement strand
AACCTGGCCGCCGGTCAGGATCGCGATGTCCTGGAGCATGGCCTTGCGGCGATCGCCGAAGCCCGGAGCCTTGACGGCCGCGACCTTCAGGCCGCCGCGGAGGCGGTTCACGACCAGGGTCGCGAGCGCTTCGCCTTCCACGTCCTCGGCGACGATGACCAGCGGCTTGCCGGTCTGCACAACGGCCTCGAGCAGCGGCAGCAGCTCGTTCAGCGAGGAGAGCTTCTTCTCGTTGATGAGGATGTAGGCGTCGTCCATCTCAACGCGCATCTTGTCGGCGTTGGTGACAAAGTAGGGCGAGATGTAACCGCGGTCGAACTGCATGCCCTCGACGACGTCGAGCTCGGTCTCCAGCGACTTGGCTTCCTCGACGGTGATCACGCCCTCGTTGCCGACCTTCTTCATGGCGTCGGAGAGGAACTTGCCGATTTCGGCGTCGCCGTTGGCGGAAATGGTGCCGACCTGGGCGATTTCGTCGTTCGAGGTAACCTTCTTCGAGTTCTTCTCGAGGTCTGCCACCACGGCTTCGACCGCGAGGTCGATACCGCGCTTGAGATCCATCGGGTTCATGCCGGCGGCGACAGACTTGGCGCCTTCCTTCACGATCGCGGCCGCGAGCACGGTCGCGGTAGTGGTGCCGTCGCCGGCCGCGTCAGCGGACTTGGAGGCAACTTCGCGCACCATCTGGGCGCCCATGTTCTCGAACTTGTCCTCGAGCTCGATCTCCTTGGCGACGGTGACGCCGTCCTTGGTGATGCGGGGAGCGCCGAACGACTTGTCGAGCACGACGTTGCGGCCCTTGGGACCGAGCGTGACCTTCACCGCGTTGGCGAGGATGTCGACGCCGCGCAGCATCTTGTCGCGCGCCTCAACCGAGAATTTGACTTCTTTGGCTGCCATCTGGATTTTTCCTTGAAATTTAAAGGGAAGGGAGCGGGGCTCTTAAGCCGCCTTCTTCTTGGACTCGCTGACTTCGAGAACGCCCATAACGTCGCTCTCCTTCATGATCAGCAGATCCTGTCCGTCGATCTTGACCTCGGTGCCGGACCACTTGCCGAACAGCACGCGGTCGCCGACCTTGAGGTCGATCGGGATCAGCTTGCCGGACTCGTCGCGGCCACCGGGGCCGACGGCGATGACTTCGCCCTGGGAGGGCTTTTCCTTGGCAGTGTCGGGAATGATGATGCCGCCAGCGGTCTTCTCTTCTGCGTCGATGCGCTTGACCACGACGCGGTCGTGAAGCGGACGGAATTTCATGCAGTCCTCCTAAGCAATTGCAAGAGTTGAGGAATTCGAGGTTGTTAGCAGTCGTTGCCCGCGAGTGCTAGCACAGGCGAGGAAGAAATAGGACAGGAATTTTGCGGGGGCAAGGGCTTCTAGCAGAAAATTAGCACCCGGAAGCGCGGACTGCCAGAATCTCTTTCACATCGTTAACGGTGCGCCGGGCCGTATTAGCACGGAGCCGCATCTGCTGCTAACGCATTGAATTTCAACAGCTTGTTAAACTTTTGGGCTTGAGATGAATTGTCAGTTTGCGTCACATTTCTCACATGTGAGCGCATCAGTACCGGGTGGCTCGTAAGGCGCACACCGACCAGGCCGCCCCTTGAATGCGCTCCTGCAAAGGAGGTTTGGCATGGGACTGCAGAGTGGGGGCGTTTCCGAGGATTTCCGGAAGCAGATGCTGGGTTACGGGCTGACGACGGCGCAAATTCTCTATCGGATGCCGGATCATCCGTCGCTGCTCCAGACTTACGTCTGGCAGAATTACGACATGTTTCCGAAATTTCCGGCGCTGAAGGATTTCCTGGCGTTCTGGCAGGAAAGGCTCGACGGCCCCCTGCACTCGGTTACCGTGGCGCATTGCAAGCTGATCAAGCCGGCCGAACTCCGCGCTGTCGACGGCGTGTTCCGGCTGCATTGAGATCGAGCACCGGCTTCGTAGGCGAGCAAAGGCGCGCTCGCGCCGCGCCCACCGTCTCCGCGACTGCTTCTCGCAATGGTGGGCACGTTTCGCTTTGCCCCGGCTACATCATCTCGTTCTGTGCTAGTCTCGCCGCATAATAACAAGCAACGGGAGGCGGGCCGATGGTCAAAAAAGTAAGATCGCGCAGCGCAGCGCAAGCCGCGGTGAAGAAGCGGAGTGGAGCCAAGGCCGCAGCTCGATCCGCGGCGCGCAAGGCAGTGAAGGCGAAGGCGCGTATGCTCGCTCAGAGCAAACCCGCCCGGCCCAAGCAGCGCATCGCCATCAGCCATCACCGCGAAGAGGATTTCAAAGCCGACGGCCTGCGCGCCTATGCCAAATATCGCGACCTTGGCATCGCCGATGCGACCCATGGCCTGGCGCAAGCGCATGTCATCCGTCTGCAAGGCCCGTGTAATCCGGCCGAGGTCTCAAAGCTTCACTATCACGATGTCGAATTCCAGATGGTTTACGTGCTCAAGGGCTGGGTGAAGACTTATATGGACGGGCAGGGCGAGACCTTGATGAAAGAGGGCAGCGCCTGGACCCAGCCGCCGAAGATCAAGCACATGATTCTGGATTACTCGGACGATGTGGAATTGCTGGAGGTGATCCTGCCGGCGGAGTTCAAGACGGTGGAGTTGAAGGCGTAGGCGCTATTGTTGGAGGGGCGCAGGCCTCTCAACTCGTCATTGCGAGGAGCCCTTGCGACGAAGCAATCCAGAATCTCTCCGCGGATGCAGACTGCATTGCTTCGCTTCGCTCGCAATGACAAGCGGAGAGAAGTCTAGTTCAATACCCCCACCACCGCTCCCATCAGGCACGTCGTCAGCGTCCCCGACACGATCGACTTCAGCCCCAGCGCGTTGATCTCCTCGCGCCGCTCCGGCGCCATCACCCCTAAGCCGCCGATCATGATGCCGAGGCTGGCGAAATTGGCGAAGCCGCACATCGCGTAGAGCATGATCAGGCGCGAGCGCGGATCGAGCGCGTCGGGCGGCAGTTTTGAGAAGTCGACATAGGCAATCAATTCGTTGAGCACGGTTTTCGTGCCCATCAAGCTGCCGGCGGTGACCGCCTGGTCCCATGGCAATCCCATCAGCCAGCACACCGGCGCCATCGCGAGGCCCAGCAGGCGCTGCAACGAGATCGCGGCGCCGCCGATATCGGGCAGCAGGCCAAGGATGGCGTTGACGAGATAGACCAGAGCCACCAGCACCAGCAGCATTGCGACGATGTTGAGCAGCAGCTCGAGGCCCGCGGTGGTGCCCTTCACGATCGCGTCCATCGTGCCGGAGACCTCCATCTCGGGATTTTCCAGCGCGCCGCCGGTGCGTCTGTCGGATGTCTCGGGCACCATGATCAGACTGACGAGGATCGCGGCCGGCGCGCCCAGCACGGAGGCAATGACGAAGTGCGCGGCGGCATCGGGGATAAGGGGTGCCAGCAGCGTCGCATAGAGCACCAGCACGGTGCCGGCGATGCCGGCCATGCCGCCGGTCATCACCAGGAACAATTCGCTGCGGGTCATCTGCTTCAGATACGGCCGCACGAACAGGGGCGCCTCGACCATGCCGAGAAAGATGTTGGCGGCGGTCGACAGCCCCACGGCGCCGCCGACCCCTAAGGTGCGCTCCAGCAGCCAGGCCATGCCCCGCACGATCGGCGGCAGCACCCGCCAATAGAACAGCAGCGTCGTCAGCACGCTCATCACCAGCACGATCGGCAGCGCCTGGAACGCCAGGATGAAATCCGCACCGGGCACTTTGACCTCGAAGGGCAGGGCGCCGCCACCGATATAGCCGAACACGAACGAGGAGCCGGCGCGCGAGGCCGCGGAGATCGCGCCGACCGCGTCGTTGATGGCGCCGAAGGCGCGCGCGACCGCGGGTAACTTCAGGAGGACGATGGCGGTGACGAAGGTGACGAAGAGGCCGATCGCCGCCTGCCGCAGCGATACGGCGCGGCGATTCTCTGCGAGCGCGAAGGCGATCAGCAGCAATGCGAAAATGCCGAGTGCCGATTGCAAGCGCAGCATGATGTCCCCAAAGCCTCAATGATTATGGCCGCGCCTGCGTTGCAAAGGCAATGCCGGGACATGCGGGAGGCGTCCCGCTGTTGACAAGCCGGTCCCCCTCAGTCACGCGGGGGCGCGTCGAGATCAGGGCACGGACGGTCCGAGGGTGACCCAAAAGACGATCCAAGAGGTGGTCGAAGCGGCGATGCCAGAGCAGTCAATATCCGGTAATCCGCCGGTCAGTGCCCGCGCGCTCCTCGCCCACCGCGCCTTCCTGTTCTTCCTGCTCTCGCGCAGCCTGTCGCGTTTCTCCAGCCAGATCGCGGCGGTCGCGATCGGCTGGCAGATCTACGATCTCACCGGCTCGGCCTTCGATCTCGGCATGGTCGGCCTCGTGCAGTTTCTGCCCACCGCGCTGCTCGTGTTCGTCGCCGGCCATGCCGCCGACCGCTACGAGCGCAAGCGCGTCGTCCAGCTCTGTCAGCTCGTGGAAGCGGCAACCGCACTCTATCTCGCTGTGATCACCTATCTCGGCGCGGTCGGCGAGGTGCAGATCTTCGTCGCAACCTTCGTGCTCGGCATTGCCGGCGCCTTCGAGAGCCCGACCACGGCGGCGCTGCTGCCGCTGATCGCACCGCAAGGTTCTCTCCAGCGCGCCACCGCGGTCTCCAGCGGCGCGGCGCAGGTCGCGACCATTACGGGGCCCGCGCTCGGCGGCTTTGCCTATGCGGTGGCGCCGCATCTCGCCTATGCAGTGATGGTGCTGTTCTGGATCCTTGGGATGATCTTGACCGGCTTCATCCGGCCGCGTCCGCAGGCGGTCGCCAAGGAAGGGACGAACTCGGACAACATCTTTGCCGGTGTCCGCTTCATCCGCAGTAATCCTGCGATCCTCGGCACCATCTCGCTTGATCTGTTCGCAGTGTTGTTCGGCGGCGTGACGGCGCTGCTGCCGATCTATGCCCGCGACGTCCTCCAGACCGGGCCAGTCGGGCTCGGCGTGCTGCGTGCGGCACCTGCGGTTGGCGCGCTCTTGATGACCATGGTGCTGGCGCGTCACGCCGTCTCGCGGCATGTGGGCCTGCGCATGTTTCAGGCCGTGATCGTGTTCGGTGTCGCCACGATCGTATTCGCGCTGTCGTCCTGGATGTGGCTCTCGGTGCTCGCGCTCGCCGTTCTCGGCGCCGCCGACACGATTAGCGTCGTGATCCGTTTCTCACTGGTGCAGCTGTCCACGCCCGACGAGATGCGCGGCCGGGTCGGAGCGGTGAATTTCCTCTTCATCAATGCCTCGAACCAGCTCGGCCAGTTCGAGAGCGGCCTCACCGCCGCCCTGTTCGGCGCCATGCCCGCCGCTGCGCTCGGCGGCGTCGCCACCGTCGCGGTGGCGCTCCTGTGGATGAAGCTGTTCCCGAGCCTGCGCCAGGTGGAGAGTTTGGAGTAACACTCCGCCCTTCGACGCGTGATTGCGAGGAGCTCGCGACAAAATTGCGAAGCAATTTTGCGCTGATGCGACGAAGCAAGCCAGAATCCCTCCGCAGAGAAATCCTGGATTGGTTCGCCGCGCTCGCAAGGATGATTGTGGAGGCGCTGCGTTCTTTGTTTACCCCCGCCCCACGAACGGCATCTTGGTCGCCATCACCGTCATGGTCAGCACATTGGCGTCGAGCGGCAAACTCGCCATGTAGGCGACGGCATCGCCGACCGCCTTGGCATCCATGCGCGGCTCGTGCTTGGTGGTGCCGTCGGGCTGGAGCACGCCGGGACCGTTGACCATGCGGTCGGTCATCGGGGTGGCGGCATTGCCGATATCAACCTGGCCGACCGCGATGTCATACATGCGGCCGTCAAGATTGGACGCCTTGGTGAGACCCGTGATGGCGTGCTTGGTCGAGGTGTAGGCGGCAGAGAACGGCCGCGGCGCGTGTGCCGAGATCGAACCATTGTTGATGATACGGCCGCCGCGCGGGGTCTGGTCCTTCATGATGCGGAAGGCGTGCTGAGTGCACAGGAACGGGCCGGTGAGGTTGGTGTTCACTACCGCCTGCCACTGCTCAAGGCTGAGATCCTCGAAGTTGACGGCCGGCGCGCCCATGCCGGCGTTGTTGAAGAGCAGGTCGAGGCGGCCATAGGTCTCCTTCACCTTGGCAAACAGCGCCGCGATCGAGTCCGGTTTGGTCATGTCGGCGGTGACACACAGGCTTTTTCCTGCGGGGCCGAGCTTTGCGGTCTCCTCGAGCATGTCGAGCCTGCGCCCGACCAGCACCACGGTGAAGCCGGTGTTCATCAGCGCCAGCGACGCCGCACGCCCGACACCGGTGCCGGCGCCCGTCACCACTGCGATCTTTTTTGCTTCACTCATCGTTTCCTGCCTTTTGTCATGCTGTCAGGTTTTGGGTTCTTTTTCGTTCTTGTAGGGCGGGCGCGGAATGTTCTGATGTGCGGCGCGCAACGCCGCCGACCAGCGCGAGCGCAAATCGTGGAAATAGGGCTCGCCCGCCTCGATGCGGTGATTGAGATCGGCCTCGCAGGCATCGTTGCGCACCACCAGCACGTCGATCGGCAGGCCGACGCCGAGGTTCGAGCGCATGGTGGAGTCCATCGAGATCAGGCCGGTCTTCAGCGCCTCGTAAAGCTCGACGTCGTAGTGCATGGCGCGGTCGAGCACCGGCTTGCCGTATTTGTGCTCGCCGATCTGCAAGTACGGCGTATCTGTGGTGCACTCGATGAAATTGCCCGCGGTGTAGATCATGAACAGGCGCATCCGGGAACCCTTGATCTGGCCGCCGAACAGGAAGGAGACGTCGAAGGAAACGTCCTCGGACTTCAGCGCCGGACCTTCGGTCGCGTGCACGGCCCGGATCGCCCGGCCGATGCGCTGGGCGGCCTGGAACATGGTCGGCGCGTTCATCAGCGTCTCGATCTCGCCCGTGTCGGGGTCCTCCAGGCCTTCCGTCAGCGTCGACAGCACCGACTGGCTGATGGCGAGGTTGCCGGCGCTGGCGATCGCCATGATGCGCTCGCCGGGCTTGGAGAAGATGTGCAGCTTGCGGAAGGTCGAGACGTTGTCGAGGCCGGCATTGGTGCGGGTGTCGGCGATCATCACCAGACCGTCCCGAACCAGGATTCCGCAACAATAGGTCATTTCCAGTCCCCGAACGCGTTTGCGCGGAATTACTAGCCAATTTCGGGAGCCGCTCCAACCCCGATTCCTAGGGATCATGTCGTCATTCCGGGGCGCCGGAAATCCATTCCTCCGCTAACTCTGCGGCCAATGGATTTCGGGCTCGTGCTGAGGCACGCCCGGAACGACGAGTTAGCTTTGCCGCTGTGACTGCGATTGCGACTGCCCGCCGCGGCCGGCCTGCTCGACCTTGACCGCCACCGCCAGAGTCTCCGTGCCGCCGCCATAGCGGGTACCGCGCACGGGGGCTGCGCCGAGATAATCGAGTCCGATCGCGACGCGGACATGGGCGTCGGTGGCGCAGATGCTGTTGGCGGGATCGAAGCCGACCCAGCCGAGATCGGGCACGTAGGCCTCCGCCCAGGCGTGGCCGGCCTCCTGGTGCACCGTACCGTCAGAGCGCAGGAAGTGTCCGGAGACGAAGCGCGCCGGCACGCCGCCGCTGCGTGCGCAGGCGATGAAGATGTGCGCGTAGTCCTGGCAGACCCCGCGCTTGAGCGTGAACGCCTCCGCCGCCGAGGTGCCGCTGTTGGTCGGGTCCTCGTCGAAGGTCATGTGATCGCCGATCTCGGTCATCAACGTGTGCAGGAAGCCGAGCGTGTCGCTCTCGGCCTCGCTGCGCAACTGGCGCGCAACCGCCATCATCGCTGGATTGACGGAGGTGAGGTCGGTTGAGCGCAGAAACATGCCGGCCGGAAAGCGCTCGTCCGTGCCGCGCAGCACGCCGCCGGTGTCGTGGGTCTCGATCAGGCCTTCGGCGGTGATCTTGATGTCGCCGACGGGACCGCAGGACAGCACATGGGTGACGTTGCCGAACGCGTCCTCGTGCGTGTCGAGCTTGGTGTCCGTCGAGACGTCGATCTGCCATTCCGCCACGTATTGCCCGTCATGGCTGCCGGGCGTCATGCGCAGGATCTGGATCACGCTGGTCGCCGGCGGCTCGTAGCGATAGGTCGTGGTGTGCTGGATTCGCAGGCGCATGGTGATTAACTTGCTCCGTCATTCCGGGATGGCCCGAAGGACCAGACCCGGAATCTCGAGATTCTCAGGTGCGCAATTGCGCACCATAGTTCGCCCTTCGGGCGCCCCGGAATGACAGCCTGTATCAGATCAAATACTGCTTCGTGATGATTTCGCCCAGCCTTGAATTGTCCGTAATGAATTCCTGAATGAATTCATGCACGCCGTGCTGGAAAATGTCGTTCATATTGCTGTGTTCCAGCCGGTTGCGGATGCCGCGGGCGTGGCGCTGAGCGGGGCCCTGGCGGCCATAGGCGACGCCGATCTGGTCGAGGTTGCGCACGAGATTGCCGTAGCAGCTTGCCAGCGAGCGCGGCAGCGTGTCGTTGAGGATGAGCAGGTCTGCGATCAGCCACGGTTTAAGCGTCTCGCGATAGACCCAGTGATAGGCCGTCAGCGCCGAGACCGAGCGCAGAATCGAGCTCCACTGATAGAAGTCGAGCGGGCCGCCGACATGCTCTTTCTCGGGCAAGAGCACGTGATACTTCACATCGAGGATGCGCGCGGTGTTGTCGGCGCGTTCGAGATGCACGCCCATCCGCGAGAACCAGTAGGCGTCGTTGCGCAGCATGGTCCGGTAGGCCGACCCGTCGAAGCGCAGCGAGGTCTCCTGCACGAAGCGCAGGAATTTTGCGAGGTCCTCCCGCGTGGAGGTGCCCTTGCTCCAGACCGCCTGAAGCTCGATCCAGGCCGAGTTGATGGTGTCCCACATCTCGCTGGTGAGCGCGGTGCGCACCGAGCGCGAGTTGAGGCGGGCCGCCTCGATGCAGTTCTTGATCGAGGACGGGTTTGCCGCCGAGAACGAGAGGTAATCGACGACGTTGTGCTCGTTGGCTTCCTCATATTGCTGATAGAAACTGCCGGCGACACCGGCGGTGAGCAGCGCCGAGTCCCATTCATTGGTCTTGCCGATATAGGCGGCGGGAAGCGCGGTGACGCGCAGCGTCGCATCGATGGTGCGCGCGAGGTACTCGGCCCGTTCGACGTAGCGAGCGAGCCAGTAGAGGTTTTCGGCGGTACGCGACAGCATCTCTACTCGTCCAAAATCCAGGTGTCCTTGGTGCCGCCGCCCTGGCTGGAATTGACGACCAGAGAGCCTTCCTTCAGTGCAACGCGTGTCAGCCCGCCCGGCACGATCGTGGTGCGCTTGCTGCCCGTGAGCACGAAAGGCCGCAGGTCGACATGGCGCGGGGCGAGGCCGCTTGCGGTACAGGTCGGGCAGGTGGAGAGCGCCAGCGTCGGTTGCGCGATGAAGCCTTCCGGCTCACGCTTCAGTTTTTCGCGGAAGGCCTCGATCGTGGCTTTCGTCGCGGCGGGGCCGATCAGCATGCCGTAGCCGCCGGAGCCATGGACTTCCTTGACGACGAGTTCGCCCAGATTGTCCAGCACATAGGCGAGATCCTTCGGCTCGCGGCAGCGCCAGGTCGGCACGTTCTTCAGGATCGGCTCCTCGCCAAGATAGAATTTTACGATGTCGGGCATGTAGGAGTAGATCGCCTTGTCGTCGGCGATGCCGGTGCCGACAGCATTGGCGAGCGTGATGTTGCCGGCCGCATAGGCCGACATCAGGCCCGGCACGCCGAGCACGGAGTCGGGGCGGAAGGTGAGCGGATCGAGGAAATCGTCGTCGACGCGGCGGTAGATCACGTCGACCCGCTTCAACCCCTCCGTCGTCCGCATGAACACTTCGTTGTTCTTGACAATGAGGTCGCGGCCCTCGACCAGCTCGATGCCGAGCTTGTCGGCCAAGAACGAGTGCTCGTAATAGGCGGAGTTGTAGACGCCGGGCGTGAGCAGGGCGACCGTCGGCTCGCCGGAGGCGCTTTGCGGCGCGACCGAGCGCAGCGCCGCGAGAAGCTCGTCCGGATAGCGTTCGACCGGCGCCACCCTGTGGCGGGCGAACAGATCCGGAAACAGCCGCATCATGATCTCGCGGTTTTCCAGCATGTAGGACACGCCCGAAGGCGTCCGCGCATTATCCTCCAGCACGATGAAGTCTTCAGCGTCGGTCCGGACGATGTCGATGCCGGCGATGTGCACATAGACATCGTGCGGCACCTGCTGGCCGTTCATCTCGGGCCGGAACACCGGGTTCTGGAAGATCAGGTCGTCGGGCACGATTTCGGCGCGAAGGATATCGCGGCCGTGATAGATGTCGCGCAAAAACATGTTGAGCGCACGCACGCGCTGCTTCAGGCCCTTCTCCAGCAGCGCCCATTCCTTGCCGGACATGATCCGCGGGATCACGTCGAATGGGATCAGGCGCTCGGTCGACTCGGCTTCGCCATAGACCGCAAAGGTGATGCCGATGCGGCGGAACAGCAACTCCGCCTCCTGGCGGCGATATTCGAGGGCCTCGGGAGGCGTCTCCTTGAGCCAGCGCGCCAGCTCCTGATAAGCAGGCCGCAGGTCGCCGCCGGGAATATTCATTTCATCAAACGCGACTGCCATAGATCCCGACTGTTCTCCCAGGCGTTGCGGCATGAGCCAAGTCGCGCCGGCCTTGGTGGAGACCGCAACGTCCTGTGGCCATGCGGCAAGAGTGCATGACTTTCATGTGGTAGCAAGGGGCGGGCCAGCGCGATAAGCATGGAGGATGGGCATTTGCCGAGGATGGCCGGCGGCTTGCCTGAAAAAATGGCTGAGGACTGCTTATTTCGGCGGCAAAACCGCGTGACTTCAACGCGTTACCTCGGCAAAGTTGGCGCCACAGGTGAGGGACAGTTTTATGAGCGAGATCGTCACGGCGGGCATTCTGGTCATTGGGGACGAAATCCTGTCCGGCCGAACCAAGGACAAGAACATCGGGTTCATCGCCGAATACCTGACCAATATCGGCATCGACCTCAAGGAAGTCCGGATCGTCTCCGACGACGAGGACGACATCATCGCCGCGTTGAATGCACTGCGGCAGCGCTACACCTATGTCTTCACCACCGGCGGCATCGGCCCGACCCATGACGACATTACTGCCGACAGCGTCGCCAAGGCCTTCGGCGTCGGCATCGACCATCACCCGGAGGTGGTCGCCCGCTTCCGCGAGCGCTGGAGCGAGCAGGACCTCAACGAGGCCCGCTTGCGCATGGCTCGCATCCCTGACGGTGCTGAGCTGATCCAGAGCGCGACCATCCTCGCTCCGGGCTTCAAGATCGGCAATGTCATCGTGATGGCCGGCGTGCCCTCGATCATGCAGGCGATGATGGACATCGTCTCGCCCAAGCTGAAATCCGGCGTACGCATGCTTTCCGAATCGGTCCGCGCCAATGCGCGCGAGGGCGACATCGGCAGCCCGCTGCGCGCGATCGCGGCCGCCCATCCCGACACCATCATCGGCAGCTATCCCTTCATGGATGAGGAGCAAAGGCCGAACACCAATCTGGTGGTGCGCTCGCGCGATGCGGATAAGCTCGCGGCGGCGATGTCGGCGGTGAAGGAAATGCTGGCGGGATTGAACATCACCCGCTAAAGCGCCCGGCTTGCCGGACGTTTTACGAAGCAGGAGACGACAATGGCGGGTGAATCACCGGAACTGAGCGCGCAGGAGCGGGCGGGCAAGGCCTTCCCGGTCTCCTGGGACCAATTCCACCGGGATTGCCGGGCGCTGAGCTGGCGTCTCAACGAGGTCGGTCCGTTCCATGCAGTGATCGCGATCACCCGCGGCGGCCTGGTGCCGGCCGCGATCGTGGCGCGCGAGCTCGGCGTGCGCGTGATCGATACGGTCTGCATCGCCAGCTACGACCACAACAAGCAGGGCGAGCTTCAGGTCCTCAAGAGTATTTCCGAGGCGGCGATGAAGCTCGGCGGCGGCACCGGAAAGGGGCTTCTAATCGTCGACGACCTTGTCGATACCGGAAAGACCGGCAAGCTGGTGCGCGAGATGCTGCCCAATGCGCATTTCGCCACCGTCTACGCCAAGCCGATGGGGCGTCCGCTGGTTGATACCTTCATCACGGAAGTGTCGCAGGATACCTGGATCTTCTTCCCCTGGGACACTGCGCTGTCCTACCACCCGCCGCTTCGCGACGGGGCCGCGTGAGAGACGAAGTCATTCCGGAGCGATGCGAAGCATCGAACCCGGAATCTCGAGATTCCGGGTTCGGTCCTGCGGACCGCCCCGGAATGACGTCGGTTTAACGGGCGGAGGCAGCCATGCCCCTGCAAAATCGCGTCACGCCGACTGGTGAGATCATTGCCACGCCCCATCGCGGCCTGTTCACCGGCAATCGCGGCATCATCCATGATCCCGCGACGAAGACGCTGCTTCGGAAGCGGTGGTCGTCGCCGGCCTGGCTCACCTGCACTTGCGAATTCCGCGGACGGCGCCGCGAGGTGATGGCACAGCGAAGCTGGACCGAGCTGTTCTTCCTGGACGAGGCCACTGCGCTCGCCGCCGGCCATCGCCCCTGCTTCTATTGCCGCCGCGACGATGCCAATCGCTTCCGGGCTGCGTGGGAAAAGGGCAATCGCGTGCACGGCGTCCGCATGCACGACATCGACACGGTGCTGCATCATGAGCGGCTCGATCACGGCAGCAAACGACTGCACGTACTGCTGGTGCCGCTCGACCAGCTCCCCGACGGCGCAATGGTTCAGCAGGGCGAGGAGAGTTTTCTGGTGATGCGGGGCAGGGCGCTGTTGTGGTCGCCGGCGGGTTATACCGCGGTCGAGCGTCAGCTTGGCGAAGCGACGTTACTGACGCCGCCCTCGACGCTGCGCACATTGAACTCCGGCTACGCGCCCGTGTTGCATCCGACGGCGCTGCCTTAGCACAGCGCGCCCTTGCCATTACCCGAGTTTCTCGCGCGCCAGCGCCGCGCCGGCGCCGAGCGCCATCAGCTTGGCTTCGGCGATCTCCCGCCGCATCGGCGCCATGCCGCAATTGGTGGTGGCGATGATGTTGCTCTTCGGGACGAATTTCGACACTGCCTCGATCACCTTCACGACGTCGTCCGCCGTCTCCACCGTGTCGCTGGCTACGTCGATCACGCCGGCCTGCACAATCTTGGTCTTGAGCAGCGCCAGCAGGTCGAGCGGCACCTTCGAATTGCGGCACTCGATCGCGACCTGCTGGATCGGGCTGGCATCGATTGCCGGGAAGATCTGCTCATACTGCCGCCATTGGCTGCCGAGCGTCGCCTTCCAGTCAGTGTTGGCCTTGATGCCGTAGCCATAGCAGATGTGCACGGCGGTGGCGCAGGTGAGACCCTGCGCCGCGTGCTCCAGCGCCTTGATGCCCCAGTCGTTGACCTCGTCCATATAGACGTTGAAGGCGGGCTCGTCGAACTGCACGAGATCGACGCCGTCGGCCTGGAGCGCCTTGGCCTCTTCGTTCAGCAGCTCGGCGAAAGCGAACGCCATCTTCACGCGGTCGCCGTAATAGCGGTCCGCAATCGTGTCGATGATGGTCATGGGGCCGGGCAGCGTGAATTTCAGCTTCTTTTTCGTGTGCGAGCGCGCGACGCGCGCCTCGTCGGCATGAACGCGGCCCTTGAGCCGGAGCGGAGCGACTACCTGCGGCACCATCGCCTTGTAGCGGTCCTTGCGAATGCCCATCTCGACCTTATGCGCGAAGTCGATGCCTTCGACCTTCTCCAGGAAGCCGTGCACGAAATGCTGGCGGGCCTGCTCGCCCTCGGTGACGATGTCGATGCCGGCGTCCTCCTGGATCTTCAGCCAGATCAGCGTCGCGTCGCGCTTGGCGCGCAAGAGCTCCTCGCCCTGCGATTTCCAGGGCGCCCACAGCATGTTGGGCTCGGCGAGCCATTCCGGCTTCGGCAAGGAGCCGGCGATCGTGGTTGGAAACAGCATGGCGGCCTCCCGGCGGGTTATGTTGCGCCTCTTCCTGCCATGTCTTAACGTCGAGGTACAGAACGACAAAAGTCGTCAACCCCGCGACGCCGGACCGGAAACGCCATGATCGAATTCTTCTTCGACTGTTCCAGCCCCTGGACCTATCTCGCCTTTCACAACATCCAGCCGCTGGCGAAGGAGCTCGGCGCGGAGATCATCTGGCGGCCGATCCTGGTCGGCGGCATCTTCAACACGGTCAATCCGAGCGTCTACGCGCAGCGCGAAAAGCCGGTGCCGCTCAAGGCGCGTTACATGAAGAAGGATCTCGCCGATTGGGCGCGCTCGGCAGGCCTGTCGATCAAGATGCCGCCGACCGTGTTTCCCGTGAACAGCGTCAAGGCGATGCGCGGCTGCATCTGGCTCGGCAATCACATGGTGCCGTTCGCCGCGGCCGTGTTCGAGACCTACTGGGGCGAGGACAGGGACATCTCGCAGGACGCGGTGCTCGCCGACATCTGCAAGAAGGTCGGCATCGACGAGCAGAAATTTTTCGCCGGCATCGCAGAGCAGGGCATCAAAGACCAGCTCAAGGCCAATACCGAAGAGGTCGTGGCGCGTGGCGGTTTCGGCTCGCCGACGATCTTCGTCGGCAAGACCGACATGTACTTTGGCAACGACCGCCTGCCGCTGATCCGCGAGGCGCTGCAGCGTCAAAAGGCGAGTGCGGCCTGATGGTGCGGGCCGTCATCTGCCGCGAACTCGGCGCGCCCGAGACGTTGCGGCTGGAGGAGTTTCCGTCGCCGCCGCTAAAGCCCGGCGAAGTGCGCGTTGCGATCCGCGCTGCCGGCCTGAACTTTCCCGACGTGCTGATGGCGGCTGGCGAATATCAGCTCAAGCCGGAGCTGCCGTTCACGCCCGGCATGGAAGCTGCCGGGGACGTCATCGAGGTGGGTGCGGAGGCGAGGGGCGTTGCCGTCGGCGACAAGGTCATCGTGAAGATGCGCCACGGCGCCTTCACGGATGAAGCGGTGGTGACGCCATCGCAACTCACCCCTAAGCCGTCCACTTTCGACTATGCTGAGGCCGCGACCTATCTCGCTGGTCATGGCACGGCCTATCATGCACTGATCGATCGCGGCCGGGTCGCGCCGGGCGAGGTGCTGCTGGTGCATGGCGCCGGCGGCGGCGTCGGTCTCGCGGCCGTCGAGATCGGCAAGATGCTGGGTGCGACCGTGATCGCAACCGCCTCCAGCGACGAGAAGCTGGCGATCGCGAAATCGCGCGGCGCCGATCATCTCGTCCGCTACGATCGTGAGCCGTTTCGCGATGCTGTCAAGCACATCACCGACGGCCGCGGCGCGGATGTGGTGTTCGATCCCGTCGGCGGCCAGGTGTTCGAGGATTCGATGCGTTGCATCGCCTGGGGCGCGCGATTGCTGGTGATTGGCTTTACCGGCGGCATCGGTTCGGCCAAGACCAATCTCCTGTTGATCAAGGGCGCGAGCGTGTTAGGCGTGCGCGCCGGCGAAGCGGTTCGAAGGAATCCCGCACTCGGCGACGTGCGCCTGAAGGCGCTGCTGCAATGGGCGGAGGAGGGCAAGCTGCGTCCCAACGTCTCGCATCGCCTGCCGCTGGAAGACTATGCAAAGGCGATGCGATTGCTGATCGAGCGCAAGGCGATCGGCCGCGTGGCGCTGGTGATGGATTGAGTTTTACCACCGTCATTCCGGGGCGCCCGAAGGGCGAACCCGGAATCGAGATTCCGGGTTCTCGCTTCGCGAGCCCCGGAATGACCGTGAACTATTTATATTCCCGCTCGGTCCACCACGGGAAATAGTCCGGCATATCGCTGGACACCTTGTTCTTGAATTGCGCCGGACGCTTTTCCAGGAACGACACCACGCCTTCCTTCACATCGTCGGAGCGGCCGCGGGCGTATATGCCGCGGCTGTCGATCTTGTGCGCCTCCATCGGATCGTCCGCGCCCATCATGCGCCACATCATCTGGCGGATCAGGGCGATCGAGACCGGCGCGGTCTTGGCGGCAAATTCCTGGGCAAGCGCGCGCGCCGTCGGCAGGAGATCATCGGGCGGCACGACCTTGCTGACGAGACGGCCGGAGAGCGCTTCCTGTGCCGGGAAGACGCGGCCGGAATAGCACCATTCCAGCGCCTGCGAGATGCCGACGATGCGCGGCAGGAACCAGCTCGAGGCGGCCTCCGGCACGATGCCGCGCTGGGAGAACACGAAGCCGAAGCGAGCGGCATCCGAGGCGATGCGGATGTCCATCGCGAGCTGCATGGTGACGCCGATGCCGACGGCAGGGCCGTTCACGGCAGCGATGACGGGCTTCAAGCATTTGAATATGCGTAGCGTCACCTGGCCGCCGCCGTCGCGCACCTGCGGATCGCTGTAATCGACCTTGCCGTCGGCGAGCCGCTTCACCGGCCCGCGGCGCGCGTCGCGGTCGAACGTATCCGCGCCGGACGAAAGATCGGCGCCCGCGCAAAAGCCGCGGCCCGCGCCGGTGACGATGATGGCGCGGATATTGTCGTCCTTGTCGGCGGCGTCGAACGCGTCGATCAGCTCTGCTTGCATCTGTGCGTTGAAGGCGTTGAGCTTGTCGGGCCGGTTCAGCGTGATGGTGAGGATCTGCTCGGCGACCTCGTACTTGATCGTCTCATAGGCCATGGTGGTTTCCTTCCCTTGTCATTGTTGAATCAATTCTGTCATTGCCGGGCTTGACCCGGCAATCCATCTTTTTCGGAGAGGATGGATACGCGGGTCGAGCCCGCGCATGACGAGTTGTGCGCAGACGCTAGATGCGATTCTAACCCGCCGGCGGGCTCGGCCAAGGCCGCTGCGGGCCGCGTAGACCTTCAAAAGTCTTGGCCATGCCGAGCACGCCGATATCGTCGAAGCGACGGCCGACGATCTGCACGCCAATGGGAAAACCCTTGGCGTCGAAGCCGCCGTTGACGGAGATCGCGGGATTCTCCGACATATTCCACGGCACGGTATAGGCGATGTGCTCGAACGGCTTCATGGGATCGTTGGTGGGCGAGGCCCATTCCGCCGGATAGTTCACATTCGGCGCGGTCGGCGAGATCACATAGTCGATCTCGCAGAACAGCTTTCCTGCTGCTGCGCGGATCGCCATGGTCTGATTGAAGCCGCGGATGACGTCGACGCCTGACAGCTTTGCGCCGGACTCGCCCCATTTGAAGATGTAGGGCAGCACCTTGGCCTGCTCGGCCGGCGTCAGCTTGGACAGATCGTCCCACATGCGCGCACGCCAGAAATTGTCGAGGCCGTCGAGCATGTCGCGTGTGAGAATGCCGTCGACCTCGGTCACGATCGCGCCGGCGGATTCGAACGCCTTGGCCGCCTTCACGGCGACCTCGCGCACCGGCTTGTCCAGCGGCAGGCCGACGCCGGGATCGAGCATCAGGCCGATGCGCAGTTTGCGCGGAGACTTCTCCAGCCCCTTCCAGTTGAGCGGCTCGGCCGGCAGGCTCATCCCGTCGCGGCGATCGGGCTTGGCGATCACGCTCATCATCAGCGCACAATCGTCGACCGTGCGGGTCATGGGACCTGCGACGCGGCCGACATAGGCGGGATCGATCGGCACGCGGCCGAAGCTCGGCTTCAATCCGACGAGGCCACACCAAGCGGCGGGCAGGCGCACCGAGCCACCGATATCGGTCCCGAGATGCAAGGGACCATAGCCGGCGGCAGCGGCGGCGCCCGCACCCGCGCTGGAGCCGCCGGGATTCTTGGAGAGGTCCCAGGGATTGCGCGCGAGCGCGTGAAAGCTGGAGAGACCGGAGGACAGCATGCCGTAATCGGGCATGGTGGTCTTGGCGAAGATGATGGCGCCGGCCTCGCGCAGCCGCGCGGCGGGCGGTGCGTCCTTCTCGGCCGGCACCAGCTTGACGCTGGCAGCACCCAGCGGCACCGGCACGCCCTTGGTCGCGATGTTGTCCTTCACCGTAACAGGCACGCCGTCCAGTGCGCCGCACGGCTCGCCGCCGCTCCAGCGCGCGGTCGAGGCCTTTGCGACCTCGCGCGCGCCGTCGGGATCGAATGCATAGAGCGCCTTCAGATGCGGTTCCCACGCCGCGACATGCGCAAGCACGTCTTCAAGCACCTCGCTCGGCGAGAACTGCTTGGCGCGATAGCCCGCGATCAGATCGACCGCCGACAGATCATGCAGCGAGGTGACCGTCTCTTCGACGCTCTCTTTATGCATTGCCCCCCACCGGCATGCGGGTTTCGATGATGCGGGCAAACATGCTGGCGCCGATCGGCAGGATCTTGTCGTCGAGCACGAAACCGGGATTGTGCACAGGCACCGAGCCGTCATGGCCGACCCAGAAATAGGCGCCGGGGATGGTCTGCAGCATGTCGGCAAAATCCTCGCTGCCCATCTTCGGTTGGGCGCGGGTGATCACGTTGGCAGGATCGACCACGGTGCGCGCGACCTCCTCGACCACCTTGGACTGCTCAACCTGGTTGACCAGCACGCCGAACGTGTCGCGGATGTCGGCCGCGATCTCGCACTGGAATGCGGCGGCGATACCAGCGCAGATCGTGCGGATGCGCTCGCTGATCATGGCGCGGACTTCGTTGGAGAAGGTGCGGATGGTGCCGCAAAGATGCGCTTCGCCTGGGATGACGTTATAGGCGGAGCCCGCATGGATCTGGGTGATCGAGATGACGGCGGATTGCAGCGGCTCGACGTTGCGGCTGACGATGGTCTGGATCGCCTGCGCCAGCGTGGTCGCGATGATCACCGCGTCCTTGGATCGCTCGGGCATCGCGCCATGCGCGCCGTAGCCCGTGATGCGGAGGTCGAAGAAGTCGGCGCCGGCCATCGCCGGGCCCGGCAGAATCGCGATCTCGCCGTGGTTGAGATCGGGCGCGTTGTGCAGGCCGTAGAGCTCGTCGCAGGGAAATTTTTCGAACAGTCCGTCCTTGATCATGGCACGGGCGCCGCCGAGGCCTTCCTCGGCCGGCTGGAAGATCAGGTGCACGGTGCCGTCGAAATTGCGGGTCTCGGCGAGATAGCGCGCGGTGCCGAGCAGCATGGTGGTGTGGCCGTCGTGGCCGCAGCCGTGGAAGCGGCCGGGAATTTTCGAGCTCCATTTCAGATTGGTGTTCTCTTCCATCGGCAGCGCGTCCATATCGGCGCGCAGGCCGATGCGCTTGCCGCTCGTGCCCTTACCCTTGATGACGCCGATCACGCCGGTGCCGCCGAGACCGCGATGCACCTCGATGCCCCAGCTCTTCAGCTTGTCGGCGACGATACCGGAGGTGCGCACTTCCTCAAAGCCGATCTCGGGATGGGCGTGGAGGTCGCGCCTGATAGCGGTGAGTTCGTCGGCATAGCCGTCGATGCGGTCGATCGTGGGCATGTGTCCTGTCCGGTTAGCGTGAGGAAGGGGTGAAGGCGGGTCCGTTCGGCTTGATGCGGATGCCCGGCCGCAGGCGCGTCCAGGGCAGGCAGGCGGTGTCGGCCGGCATCGCGCCCGGTGCGGCGCAAATCAGCAGCTTTTCCGCGATCGGCTCGAAATCGGCGCGGAAGTGCACCGAGCTCTTGTTGACCAAAATCTTCCTCGCGTCGGCTCGATGCCGACATAGCGGTACATTGCCTGATCGGCGAGCTGCGCCTTGTGCGAGGAGACGACGACGCGGACGTCGCCGATGCGCAAGGCTGCGGAGGGGCCCATCTCCATCTCGCGGCCGCCATAATAAGGGCCGGACGCGATGAAGCGGCCGTCGGAGAGTTTTTCGACCACGAAGGTCTCGCGATAGGGCTCGTCGCCCGGAATGCCGGACTTGCCGCCGAGCGACAGCGTGACGGCGGCCCCGACGCCGGCTGCATGCGCGGCTCTGGCCGATTCCGGATCGTAGATCACCCCCGTCGCGGCACTTGCCTTGTTGCGCACCAGTGCGCGCAGCATACCGGTGGTATCGGAATCGCCGCCCGCGCCGGGATTGTCCTGGGTGTCGGCGATGACGATCGGCTTGCTCGCACCCTTGGAAAGCTCCATCGCATGGCGCACGCCGTCGTCGGGCGACCAGATCTTGCCGTCGAAGTCGTCCTCGTGGCTTTCGATCAGCTTGAGAAGCGCATCGGCCGCGCGGTCGGCGTCCGCTTGCGTCTTGCCATAGGCGAACACGCTCGGCCCGCAATCGCGGAAATCGGCGGCGGGGAAGCCGGGCGCGAAGGACAGCGTCGGAACCGCGTCACCCTCCAGCGCGGCGAGCTTCTCGTAGATGCTTTTGGTCGGCTGGTCGCTCGTGCACTGCCAGCTGATCGGGATCAGGAATGGCAATTGCCGGAACGCCTTTGCGAAGCGTTGCCTGGACTTCAGGAGCAGTGCGAGATGGCGCGCACAGGCGCGGCCGGTTGCGGCCATGTCGACATGCGGATAGGTGCGGTAGGCGATCAGCGCGTCGGCATGCTCGATCATCTCGGGCGTGACGTTGGCGTGCAGGTCGAGGCTCGCGACCAGCGGAATATCTTTGCCGATGATCCGGCGCACGCGCGCCAGGATCTCGCCTTCGCCATCGTCGAGGTGCTCGGCCACCATCGCGCCGTGCAGGTCGAGATAGACGGCATCGAGCGGACCGGCGGCTGCGATGCCGTCGATCATCACCTTCACGATGCGCTCGAAAGCATCTTTGGTGACATGCGCCGACGGGCTCGCACCGCAGGCGATCGTTGGGATGAGTTCCCAATCGTTCATTTCAGCGCCGTCGACGAAGCCCGCGAGACCGACATTGATGCGCCGCATCACCTTCAACACGTCGGCGCCCTGCGTCATCGCCGGCCAGCCGCCGCCATGCTGGAAGTCCGCGAACGTCGCCTTCGTCGGCGCGAAGGTGTTGGTCTCGTGCAGGAAGCCGCCGACGGCGATACGTGTCATTCGATCCAGTCCAATCGATCAAGAGTGCGCGAAGTTAGCCTTGGCCTTGCTGCAAGAGCAAGGTGGGAAGCAATCGCGCCATGCATGGGGTCAGATCGTTTTGGGAATGCTGCGGATGCGGTGGGGTGTGAGAGGAGCCATCTGCCACACCGCGGAGTCGTCCTGGCGAAGACCAGGAGCCACCGCGAGGTCCATCTGTCGTGTGCGCTGTAGTCCCGAGTGATGAGCCTCGCCAAACGTCTCCCGTAATGGGTTCTGGCTTTCGCCAGAACGACGTCAGGCGCTCGCCGCCACGCCCTCCGACACCGGCCGGAAGTTCGCAAAGTCCCAGCCTCGCCCCGGAGCCGCATCCAGCAGTGCCTTGGTGTAGGCCTCCTTCGGATGCGTCAGCACTTCGGCGGCGGGGCCCTGTTCGACGACGCGGCCGTGCTGCATCACCACGACCTCGTCGCAGATTTGCGCGGCGACGCGCAAATCATGGGTGATGAACAGGATCGCGATGCCGAGCCGCTTCTGGATCTCGTCGAGCAGCTCCAGCACTTGCGCCTGCACGGAGACGTCGAGCGCGGAGACCGCTTCGTCCGCGACCAGCACATCGGGATCGAGCGCGAGCGCCCGGGCAATGGCGATGCGCTGGCGCTGTCCGCCGGAGAACTGGTGCGGATAGCGCGACACCGCATCGACCGGCAGGCCGACCAACTCGAGCAGATCGCGCGCCCGCTTCATCGCCTCGGTGTGCGAGACGCCGTAGTTGATCGGGCCTTCGGCGATGCTCTCGCCGACGGTGACGCGCGGATTGAGCGAGCGATAGGGATCCTGGAACACGATCTGAATCTTTTGCCGGTGCGGCTGGAGCAGGCGGCGCGAGATATCGGCAATCTCGCGGCCGGCGAGGCGCACGCCGCCGGAGGTCGGATCGATCAAGCGGACGATGCAGCGCGCGACCGTCGACTTGCCGGAACCGCTCTCACCGACGATGCCGAGCGTACGGCCCTTGCGCAGTGTCAGCGTCACCTTGTCGGCGGCGACGACCTCACGGCCTTTGCCGAAGAAGGCGCGCTCCTTATAGACCTTGCTGAGCTCGTTGGCTTCCAGCACCACCGGCTCCTTGGTCTCGTCCCGCGCCGCGCGCGGCACCAAGCTCGGCACTGCGGCGAGCAAATTGCGGGTGTATTCCATGGTGGGATTGCGCAGCACGGTATCGAGCGCGCCGGTCTCGACGAGGCGGCCCTGCCGCATCACCGCGACCCGGTCGGCGATCTCGGCCACCACGCCCATATCGTGAGTGATGAACAGCACGGCGGTGCCGTGATCGCGCTGGAGGTCGCGGATCAGGGTCAAAATCTGCTTCTGCGTGGTGACGTCGAGCGCGGTGGTGGGCTCGTCCGCGATCAGCAGCTTCGGCTCGAGCACGAGCGCCATTGCGATCATGATGCGCTGGCGCTGGCCGCCGGAGAGGCGGTGCGGGTAAGAGGCGAAGATGCGCTCGACCTGGGGCAGGCGGACCTGCTCCATCATGTCGAGGATGCGCTTCTTGCGCGCTTTGGCGTCAAGATCGGTATGGGCGCGCAGCACCTCGTCGATCTGGCGGCCGACCGGCACCACCGGATTGAGCGCGGTCATCGGCTCCTGGAAGATCATCGCCATCTGCGTCGCGCGGAGCTGGCGCAGGCGGCGGTCGGTCGCGGTCAGCAGCTCCTCGCCGACCAGCTTGATGCTGCCGCCGGTCGGCACCAGCGTGCCCTTCGGCAACAGGCCCATCGTGGTGAGGGAGGTCACCGACTTGCCCGAGCCGCTTTCGCCGACGAGGCACAGCGTCTCGCGCTCGCGTACCTGGATCGAGATGCCGTCGATGATCTTCGGCCCACCCGGCTTCTTGCCGATGGAGACGACGAGGTTGTTGATGTCGAGGATGGTGCTGGTCATGCAGGGTCTTTCGTCATTCCGGGGCGCGCGCAGCGCGAACCCGGAATCCACCGGGCGTCAGTCCAAGCGGTGAAATGGATTCCGGGTTCGCGCCAAGAGGCGCGCCCCGGAATGACACTATTACCTGTTTCACTTCCCCTCCCGCTGCTTCATGCGCGGATCGAGGGCGTCGCGGGCGGCATCGCCGATCAAATTGATGCTGAGAATGGCGATCGAGAGCAGCAGGCCCGGCCAGAAGATCAGCGACGGCTTGAGCTGGAAGTACTGGCGGCCCTCGGCCATGATGTTGCCCCAGGTCGGCGTCTCCGGCGAAATGCCGGCGCCCAGGAAGGAGAGGATGGCCTCGGTCAGGATCGCGGAGGCGCAAACATAGGTGCCCTGGACGATCAGCGGTGCAATCGTGTTCGGCATCAGATGCCGCCACATGATCTTCGGCAGGCTGGAGCCGACCGAAATCGCTGCCTCGACGTAGGGCTCCTCGCGCGCCGACAGCACCACCGAGCGCACCAGGCGCGCCACGCGCGGGATTTCCGGAATGGTGATCGCGATCAGCACGGTCCAGAGGCTGGCGCCAGAGAGTGACACCACGGCGATCGCGAGCAGGATGCTCGGCATCGCCATCAGGCCGTCCATGATCCGCATCATCACGGCATCGACCAGCTTGAAGAAGCCGGACACGAGACCGATTGCAAGCCCAATGGCGACCGAGAGAATCGCCGAACCGATGCCGATCAGGAGTGAGATGCGGCCGCCATAGATGACACGCGACAGCAGGTCGCGGCCGTAGGCGTCGGTGCCGAGCAGGAACTGCGCCGACGACGGCTTCAGCCGCTGCGACGGCGCAAGCTGGATCGGATCATGCGGCGCGATCAGCGGCGCGAGAATCGAGATCACCACGACCAGCCCGAGCAAGACCGTGGCCGTCGCGATGATTGGCGTCGAGGTGAGAAATCCGAAGCGCGGCCGCAGCGGCGACGTGATCGGAATGGATGACTGGGGAAGGCTATCGACCGACATTATTGTTGTTACCCTTGCCTCAGTACCGAATCCGGGGATCGAGCAGCGTATAGGCGACGTCGATCAGGAGATTGACGACGACATAGATCAGCGACGTCAGCAGGATCATCGCCTGGATCACCGGATAGTCGCGCGCCAGCACCGCATCCACGGTGAGGCGGCCGATGCCGGGAATGTTGAACACGCTCTCGGTGACGACGACGCCGGAGATCAGCAGCGCAAAGCCGGTGCCGATCACGGTGATCACGGGCACGGCCGCGTTGCGCAGCGCATGCCGCATCATCACCGCGACCTCGTTGATGCCCTTGGCGCGCGCCGTGCGGACATAATCTTCGCCGAGCACGTCGAGCATCGCCGCACGCGTCATGCGCGCGATCAGCGCGATGTAGATGAAGGAGAGCGCGCAGGTCGGCAAGATGATGCGTTCGAAGAAGGGCCCAAAACCACTCGAGATGCTCTTGAAGCCCTGCACCGGGACCCAGCGCAGATTGATCGCGAAGATTTCGATCAGGACATAGCCGACGACGAACACCGGGACGGAGAAGCCCAGCACGGACAGGCCCATCACGAAACGGTCGATCCAGGTGCCATGCTTCCACGCCGCGATTACGCCCAGGGGCACGGCGACGACGACGGCGAGGATGATGGTCGACAGCGCGATCGAGATCGACGGCTCGACACGCTGGCCGATCATCTTCATCACCGGCAGGTTGGAAATCAGCGACGTCCCGAGATCGCCGTGCAGCAGCTTGTTCACCCAGGTGACGAACTGCACGATCAGGGGCTCGTTGAGGCCGAGCGAGGCGCGGATGCGCTCCAGCCGTTCCGGCGTCGCGTTGTCGCCGGCAAGAATCGCGGCGGGATCGCCGGGGGTGAGGCGGAGCAGCAGGAAGACGAACAGCGCGACGACGCCCATTACGGGCACGGCGGCGAAGATTCGGCGAACGAGATATCCGAGCAAGTTGGATCCGTCAGATTAGAGTCAAATCGGGCAGGGCCTTCGGCAAGCCTGCCATTAGCCTAACATTTCAGCAATTCCCGTGCCATCCGGGCCACAGCTTTTACAGGGCGGCCTGTCGTGGCGTGCTCTCTTTGCCCGTCGTCATTCCGGGGCGCGTCGAAGACGCGAACCCGGAATCTCGAGATTCCGGGCTCGGTCCTTCGGACCGCCCCGGAATGACGGACTCAGACAGTCACTCCAGCGTTGCCAGCAGCCCCGCCATCAGCCGGCCGCGTTCGACCAGGCTTTCGACCTCGATATACTCTTCGAGCGTGTGGCCGTTACCGCCGCGCACGCCCAGGCCGTCGAGCGTCGGGATTCCCATTGCGCCGGTGAAATTGCCGTCGGAGCCGCCGCCGGCACTCGCATGCGGCAGCTCGGCGCCGAGCGACTTGGCGATGCCGCGGGCTTTTTCATACAGCGCCATGGTGCCGGCGTCCGGTTCCCACACCGGCCGCGTTACGCCACGGGTGACCTTGAAGGTGACATCATTGGTTGTGCCCGACAGCGCCAGCATCCTCTCGACGCCGCGGTCGAGATCGGCCTGGCGCTTGGCCATCGAGAGCGCTTCGCCTGTGGCCGTCGTGGCAACGCAATTGACCCATTGGCCGCCATGCACGACGCCGACCGAGAAGGTGCAGTCGTCCGTGGTCATCGCGTCGATCGCGAGGATCTGCCGGGCCATCTCACGGATCGCCGAGCGTCCCGCCGACAGCGTCGCGCCGGCGTGGCTCGGGCGGCCCGTCGCCTCGAGATTGAAACGCGCGATGGCGTATCGTCCGGTGGTGACGCCATTGTCGGCGCGGCCAGGCTCGGGCACCAGCACGTATTTGTTGCGCGCGGCCTCCGCCTCGATGATGTCGCGGGTGGCGGGCGTGCCGACTTCCTCATCCGGCGTGAACAGCACGGTGATCGGCAGCGGCGTAGTGAAGGCGGCGCGCGCCAGCTGCCGGATCGCCTCCAGCGAGAGATAATTGCCGCCCTTCATGTCGTAGATGCCGGGGCCGTAGCACTTGTTGCCCTCGCGCCGCCATTTCAGCTTCTCGATGGTGCCGACCGGGTGCACGGTATCCATGTGCCCGGCGATCAGGATGCCCGGCCCGCCCTGCTTTGGATGGGGGAAGCGCGCGCGGATCACGCCGCCAAAACCCTGGCGGCCGGCGATGCGCTCGATCGTCGCACCCATGATCGCCATATCCCGCGCTGCGATATCGAGCATGCGGTTCACGGCGCCTGCGTCCCAGGTCGGACTCTCGCATTCCACCCAGCCGCGCAGGCCCTGGAGCATCGCCTCGGAATCGAAGGGAAGATTGGCTGGGTTCATCTCAATGTCTCTCAAGCTTCAAAGCTGGAACGCGCATTGCATTGGCGCAGGGGAGGACGGGCCGAGAGCGTTGTAAAGCCAAACCGATCTTTTTGGAGCCCTTGCACACGCCGCGACGGCTTGCACCGAAACCGGATTGACGCGCTCGGCACTGTCTGCAAGTCTCGAAAGATAAAGGCATTGCATGAGGTTAGTTCGCCCAAAGAACGAACCGGATGCTCAATCAATAATCTGCCTTTGAACAGTTTCACGTCAGGAGAAACTTTCCATGTTCAACTTCATGCGCCGGGGGCCTCGCGCGTTCGCCTCCAAACTTGCGCTGTCGGTGGTCGCGCTTTCGGTCGGCTTGGCCTCGCCCGTGCTTGCCGCCGGCAAGACTCTTACGGCGGTGATGCATTCGGATCTGCGCATCATCGATCCGATCTTCACCACCGCGTACATCACGCGGGACCATGGCTACATGGTCTACGACACGCTGGTCGCCACCGATTCAAACTTCAAGATCCAGCCGCAGATGGCGGATTGGAAGATTTCCGATGACAAGCTCACTTACACCTTTACGCTGCGCGACGGCCTGAAGTGGCATGACGGCGCGCCTGTGACGGCGGAAGACTGCGTCGCCTCGCTGAAGCGTTGGGCCGCGGTCGACGGCATGGGCCAGAAGCTCATGGATTTCACCGCGAGCATCGAGGCGACCGACGCCAAGACCATCACGTTGAAGCTGAAGGAGCCGTACGGCCTCGTGCTGGACTCCATCGGAAAACCCTCTTCGCGCGTCGCCTTCATGATGCCGAAGCGCCTCGCCGAGACACCGCCGGACAAGCAGATCCCGGAGCAGATCGGCTCGGGTCCCTTCAAGTTCGTGCAGTCGGAATTCCAGCCGGGCGTGAAGGCGGTCTACGTCAAGAACACCGATTACGTGCCGCGCAAGGAGCCGGCGAGTTGGACCTCGGGCGGCAAGGTGGTGAAGGTCGACCGCGTCGAATGGATCACCATGCCGGACTCGCAGACTGCGGTGAACGCGCTGCAATCGGGCGACATCGATTTCATGGAGAATCTGCCCTACGACATGCTGCCGATACTGGAGGCGAACAAGGAGCTCACGATCGAGGTCTCGAACAAGTTCGGTTTTCAGACGCTCGGCCGCATGAACTTCCTGCATCCGCCGTTCGACAACGTCAAAATACGCCGCGCAGCCTTCCTGGCGATAAACCAGAAGGACGTGCTCGACGCGCTGGTCGGAAACCCGAAATATCAAAAGATCTGTGGTGCCTTCTTCGTGTGCGATACGCCGCTCGCAACCGAGGTGGGCGCCGAGACCCTGGTGAAGGGCAACGGCATGGCGGAGGCCAAGAAGGCGCTCGCCGAGTCCGGCTATGACGGCACCCCGGTCGTGATCATGGCCCCAGGCGATGTCACGACGCTCAAGGCGCAGCCTATCGTTGCGGCCCAGCTACTGCGCGAGGCCGGCTTCAAGGTCGATCTGCAAGCGACCGATTGGCAGACGGTGGTAAGCCGCCGCGCCAGCCAGAAGCCCCCGAAGGAGGGTGGCTGGAACATGTTCTTCACCAACTGGGTCGCGGCCGACGTCTCCAACCCGATTGCCAATCTCTCGATCGGCGGCCAGGGCAAGAAGGGCGGCTGGTTCGGCTGGGCGGAAGACGCCAAGATCGAGCAGCTCAAGGATGCCTTCGTCCGCGCGTCCTCGATCGACGAGCAGAAGAAGATCGCCGCGGACATCCAGAAGGAAGCCTATGAACAGGTGATCTACATCCCGCTGGGGCAGTATCTCCTGCCGAGCGGCTGGCGCAAATCGCTGACCGGCGTGCTCGACGGCCCGGCGACGCCGCTGTTCTGGAACGTCGACAAGTCGGAGTGAGCGGAAGACGTATCCTCGCGCCATTGGCTCGATGATCCTGCGGCGCCGCTGTCATGAGCGGCGCCGTTGTCGTTTGTCAGCCTCGCGTCAGTTTGAAACCGGTGGAGCTCTTAACCCTTCTGACTTCCAATCATTGCTATTTGTTTCAATCCTGAAATAGATGTCCTTGTCCTCACGCATCACTTTTCCTCTCGAATTTAGTTCCTGTGCCGATCGATTTTGCATTCCAGGCGAGGGCCGAACGGTCCGATCGCGCGCCGGCGCGTTGGCGGCGACCGTTCCTGCGTTGGCTGGATGGCGTCGAGGCGGGTTGGGCCGTGCCGCTTCTCATCGCCTGCTTCGTTGCGATCTGGACGCTCTATCTGGCGATCGCCTATGCCGGAGGCGGTCTGCACCCTGATACGCTCGAGGCCTGCACGCTGGGGCGGCATTTCGCCTGGGGCTATCACAAGCATCCGCCCTTGATGGGCTGGATTGCCGCTGGCTGGACTTCCGTGTTCCCGCTCAGCGACTGGTCGCTGCAATTGATGGCAATGGCCAATGCCGGGCTTGCACTGTACTTCGTCGACCGGATCGCACGGCAATTCGTGACCGGACACAAGCGCGTCCTGGTGCTGCTGCTCCTGATGCTGACGCCGGCCTATCAGTTCCATGCTCAGCGCTTCAATGCCAATGCCGTGCTGCTCGCGGTCTGGCCGCTGGCGACCTGGTGCTTCCTGCGTGCGTTCGAGACGCGCGCAGTATCGTGGGCGGTCGCGCTAGGATGCACGACAGCGCTGGCAATGGTCGGCAAGTATTATTCGATCTTTCTCGTCGCGAGCTTCGCGTTTGCCGCGCTGGCGCACCCGGCGCGGCGCGCCTATTTTACCTCCGCTTCGCCCTGGATATCGGTGGTCGTCGGCCTGGCGGCGCTATCACCACACGTTTATTGGCTGGCGACGACGGGGGCGCCGACTTTCAGCTATGCGTTGGCGCACGCTAACGGCAATGTCCTAAGCTCGCTCGGCGAAGCCAGGAACTTCCTGCTCGGGCTGGCGGCGGCGATGATCGTGTCGGCTGTGACGTGGGTATTCATCGCCGGCACGCGATTGAAGCAGTTTCCGGCCGACTTCGCCGCAATGGGTCCGGGACTGCGACTTCTGTTCCACGTTGCCATAGGCACGATCGCGCTGCCGATAATGACATCCCTCATGATGGGCACCGATCTGCCCTCGCTGTGGGCCTTGCAGGGGCTGTTCCTGTTCGCCGTTCTCGTGGTCTGCGGCGCGCGCTATCCGATCGAGCGCTTCTACACCGTCAATCTCACCGTGATCGTGGCTGGCGTCGCGCTCGCCGCCGTCCTGGTCGCCGCGCCGATCCATGCCGTCTATCGTAACGATCACGGCTACGAAGAAGGCAGGAATTTCTACGCGCAGCTGGCTAGCGAATTGACGCGCGAGTGGCGCGAGCTGACCGGTACGCCGCTCAGCGCCGTGAGTGGTGATGATTCGCTGGCCTTTGCGACGGCGTTCTACAGCCCCGATCATCCGTATTATGCACGACCGTTCGAGTCTGAATACGGTTCGGGCTTGCAGCGCAAGACGACGCCCGACCGAGGCTGGGCCGCGGCGTGTTTCCGCGGCCAGGACTATTGCGGCCGCTGGATGGAATGGGCGTCCTCGAAAGCCGAACACGTCGTCCGACGCGAGTTCACGGTACAGGCCAATTTGTGGGGCCGGCGCGGTCTGGCGTGGCACGTGGTCGTGCTGATGGTGCCCCCGCGGGGAAGCGGGCCGGCGCACGAGGCCGCTGCGGATGATTTCAGCGCCAGCAGGCGGCGACCGACCAGACTTCGTGATCAGCAGTGACTGTCGCGCAACTGTTCGAGCCCTTCGCTCGCCAAAGGCGTCGTGGACGTGGTCCGCTCAGCGGCCGGCTCTGAACGCTCCTGCTCCTGCTGTTCCGGCTCGCGGTCTTCGCGGTGTTTCAGTCCCATCTCGTCATCCTCTCGAATTGCTGCGGTACAACATCGAGGGGAGCGGGAAGTTCCTCAGATGGCAGGGCGATGATGCGGCTTGAACAGCCGCCCCTTCTCCACCACCAGCACGATCGCAAGCGCCGCAAGGGTCGACAGGAAGAAGCCGACCGAGAACGGCAGCAGCGTGCCGTCGAAGCTCTGTCCGATCGCCATGCCGACCGCGATTCCGATCAGTGTCGTGATCGAGCCGTAGAGCGAGGACGCGGTGCCGGCGATGTGGCCCTGCGGCTCCATCGCGAGCGCGGTGAAGTTGGCGATCATCATGCCGAACGAGAACATCATCAGGGCGGAGAGCGCCATGAACAAGGATAGCGGCAGCACGCCGAGGCTTTCGGTGAGCAGCATCACGCCCGCGACCGCGGTGTAGAGCATGAGTGCCCCGTGCGAGATCACGCGCATGCCGAGCCGACCGACCAGCCTCGCATTGAGGAAGCCGGCGATGGCGGTGCCAGCCGCAATCGCCGCGAAGGCGAGCGGGAAGTAATGGCCGAGGTGATAGATGCCGGAGAAGACCTGTTGGGCGCAGAAGACGTAGGCAAACAGGGCGCCGATGACGCTGCCGGCCGCCGTGGCGTAGCCAATGGTCTGGCGATTCGTCACGGTCTGGCGGAACGCCGAGAGCACGTCGGCGGGCGCCAGCGATCTGCGCTCGGACTCGGGAAGGGTTTCAGGCAGCCGCAGCACGCACCATGCGAGCGCGAGCAGGCCGTAGAGCATCAGCACGACGAAAATGCCGCGCCAGGCCGTCACCAGCAGCACCGCCTGTCCGAACGAGGGGGCGACCACGGGCACCGCGATGAATACCATCATCGCGAGCGACATCACGCTCGCCATGCGGCGGCCGACGTAGCAGTCGCGCACGATCGAGGTCGCGATCACGCGCGTCGCCGAGGTGCCGAGCCCTTGCAGCGCGCGCGCCAGCAGCAACGTCTCGAACGAGGGTGCTGCCACTGCCAGCACGCTCGCCACCGCATAGACCGCCATGCCGCCGAGCAGCACGGGGCGGCGGCCGAAACGGTCCGACAACGGGCCCATGACGAACTGGCCCGCGCCGAAGCCGACCAGGAAGGTCGACAGCACCAGTTGAAGATGGTTGGCGATAGGAATCTGGAAGGCGGCGCCGATGTTGGGCAGCGCCGGCAGCATCATGTCCATCGCAAGCGGATTCAGCGCCATGATGGACGCGATCACGATGACGAATTCGGGAAAACCCATGGGACGGTGCCCGGAGGACACCCAATCATCGGCATTGACGTCGGACAAGAAGCTCACCTCTGAAATTGAGAGCTTTATTTAGTCCGATGTTGCGTTGCACAACCCCCGTTTCGGGATAGCTGTCAGGCGCAGCCGGAGCGGACAAGAATTGGTGAGAGACCAGTGTTCCCTGCCGCTGGATCCCGCGGATCGCGCAATCTCACGCCGGCCGGAAAACCAGTGATTCACCATCCCGTCCTAAAGATTGGCGTCCGGCGTGGCCTGTCCCTCTGGCAGGATAAAACCGAAACGCATCCTGCCCAGAGTGCGGCTGAGATGATGACGCGCCGCAGCGGCGCCGAGAGAAACAAGCCAAACAAGGTATCCGCCGATGTCCGAGATGTCAGGTGCAGCACGATGGTTGGAGCCCACGGCCAACATGGCCACGAGGCGCAACGTCTGGCTTGCCGGCCTGATCGCGCTGACGACGCTGCTGGTGCTCGGCAATCTCGCTAACGACGCCAGGCTCGATTTGAAATATGGCTATGGTTGGGACATTCGCGTGAATTGCGCTGCGGTCGACGCGTATGTCGGCGGACTCGATCCTTATTTCGTCAAGAACCTGAAGGGCACCAAGCTCTCCTACCCCTATCTGCCGGTGACGCTGGACGTCTTTCGCCCCCTGTGCGCGGGCGGCTTTCTGCTCGATCACTACAGAGGAATCTTTCTCGTCCTCGCCGTGCTCTGCGGCCTCCTCTTACCCAGGCTCGGCCGAAGGGGCCCGAGCGCGCGCGATGCTGCGCTCAAGGTGCTGTGCGCGCTCGGCGCGTTCGTCGGTTTCGAATGGGTGCAGGCCTCGGGCAACTTCGCGATCCTGAGCGGACTGCTGACCGCGATCGCGCTGAGGCTCCTGCTTCCTCCGCCATCCTCCGGAGCGTTGGAGGGCCGCAACTCTTTGCTCCGCGTCGCGGGCGCTGCGTTGCTCGGTTTCGTGATGTCGTTCAAGTTGGTGTTCTTTCCCGTTCTGGCCGCGCTTTACTTCCTGCCTCTGCCGTGCGGCCGCAAGCTGGCGCTGATCGCGGTGGCGACATTCAGCTTCGCATTGCCGATCCTGATATCGGGGCTGGAATATCCCGATCTGTTCGCAAGCTGGCGGCTTGCGATGGCCCGAGAAATCCCCGACCAACACGTCGTCGATCTCTTCGAGATCAATCCGTCGCTGCTGCTGCTAGCGCGAAACCTCATGGATCATGCCGGCCTCGGTGAAAGCAAGCCGGTCATATTCGCGACATATGCGTGCGCCGCGTTAGCGCTCGTGCTCGTGCCGTTCGCTTTGTCCATCTTCCGCGTGGCCGTAAGCCAACCTGCGCGGGAAGGGGCATCGGTTCTGAAGCGGCTGGATCGCTGGTTGATGGATCATCCCCGCGCGGCCATGCGCGTCACGATGCTCGCCATGTTTGCGCTCTATCTCAGCTCGCCGCGTCTCAAGGAATATGCCTTCTTCGAGCTTGCGCTCTATGCTGCCATCCTCATCGTCGATCTTCCGGCCCTGGCGCTTGCCGCATGTCTCTCGATCGGACTCCTCGTTCCGGCGCTGATGTCGCTTTTGGGAGCGATGATCGAGGGCACTTTCGCCCTTCTCGTCGTTTCCCTGTCATGCTTCTGGATCCTGCTGCTCGATTTTCGCGCCGAGCCGAAGCGCCTTGAGACGGAAGGCGCGCAACCATGAGCAACGTCGCCGCGTCCGCAGTGCGTCAGAACAAGGGCGCTTTGCCGCCGCGCTCCAGCCGGTTCGGTTGCCTGCTTTGCGGATCTGCACGCAGGCGAGCGTCATCAGCACCGATGGTGCGGGCAGCCGGGGTCGAACCGGCACAGCGCTTGCGCGCCGAGGGATTTTAAGTCCCTTGCGTCTACCAATTCCGCCATGCCCGCTTGATCCAACGAGATCAATCACTTAAGGCCACTCCCGGCCGTCTGGAATTGGCGTCTTGCCGGCCGGATGGTCGGTCCTTCCTTAAGCGAGCCGGGCGCACAAGGCAAAGCCTCAATCCGGACATCTGTTGTTGCTTTAGGCATTCTCAATCCACGGGGGCTATTTATCCGACATGGCTGCTTCGTTTTCCTGTCTCCTGCGCGGCTTCGGCGCGCTCCTCGCGCCGCTTGCGGCCGGCGTCGCGCTGTCCGGCTGCGCCGGCATGAGCGAGACGGTCGCGCCGGCCTTCGCCGATCCCGGCAAATACGAGTTGTACGACTGCAAGCAGCTCGAGACCGAGCGCAAGGCGCTCGCCAACCGCACGGCCGATTTGCAGAGGCTGATGGACAAGGCGGAGACCGGCGCTGGCGGCGCGGTCGTGTCCGAGCTTGCCTATCGCAACGACTACATCGCGGTGCGGGGCCAGGCCCAACTTGCCGACGAGGCCTGGCGCCGCAACAGGTGCCGGGACACACCGCCCGAGCCGACACCGCCCGCCACGTCACCGTCATCCGCTGCCAAGCCGGCGTCGAAATCCGGAAAAGCGATCCGCTGAGGCACCGCGCCGGCGGTGCCTCGCTTCAGGGCCGCCAGTTGTAGATCCAGTCCTGCCGCGCCAGCATGCGGTCCGGTCCGAGTGCGCGGATCGCAAGATCGCGCGCGATCGCGAGCGGCCCGCTGAAATGATAGATGCGGCCCTGCTGTCGCGCGGTCCGCTGCACCCGCCGCACGCGCGCTTGGCGCGCGCGGCCATATTGCGTCAGCGCGGCTGTGATGCCGGCGGTGCTCTCGGCCGCCTCGACGCTCAAATGCCGGGCGAGCACGGCGGCATCCTCGATCGCCATGCCGGCGCCCTGCGCTGCGAACGGCAGCATCGCATGCACGGCATCGCCGAGCAGCCCGACGGGACCCTTGCTCCAGGGGCAGCCGTCAGGCACGCCGAACAGCGCCCATTTTCGCCAGGCTTCGACCGCGGCGAGCATCATCCGCGCCGGTGGCGGCCAGCGCGGTGCGGCGAAAGCCTCCATGACCTCGGGAGGATCGCCGGGCGTGCTCCAGCCCGGCCTGTTCCACGTGCCCGGCAGCACCGCGACCACGTTGATCTGGCGTCCGCCCGCGATCGGATAGGCCACGAGATGGGCGTTCGGGCCCATCCAGAGCTGCACCCGGCGCGCGGTGTAGTCCTTCGGCAGTTGCGTCGCATCGAGCGTGCCGCGCCAGGCGATCAGGCCTGAAAAGCGCGGCTGCACGTCGGGAAACAGATGCTGGCGGACCGTCGACCAGATGCCGTCGGCGCCGATCAATGCGCTCGCAAGATCGCTGCGGCGGATCGTGCCGCTGCGATGGACCACCGTCAGCCCCTTGGTGTGAGGCGCGACGTCCTCGAAGGTTGCGCCCAGCTTCAGGTCGATATCAGGATGGTCGGACACCGCGCCGGCGAGCGCCGATTGCAGATCGGCGCGGTGCACCACCCAATAGGGAGCGCCGGCGCGCGCGGAGGCTGCCTCGCCAAGCGGCATGCGCAGCAGCTCGCCGCCGGCCCGCGCGCTCATGATCGAGACCGCCTCCGGGGTCACGGCGCCCAGCTTGAGGCGTTCGGTCAGGCCGAGCTCGACCAGCACGCGGCTGGCATTGGGGGAGAGTTGCAGACCGGCGCCGGCTTCCTCGAGGCGCTCGGCTTTTTCCAGCACGACGATGCGGAAGCCGCAGGCCGCGAGCGTCAGCGCGGCCGTCAGGCCACCGATGCCGGCACCGGCGATGACAATCGTTCGGGAGAGCGCCACCCCTGACCGATGAGAGCGGTCAGGCCACCTTGTCCTTCAGCACGCATTCCGGCGGACGGGCCTCGCCCGCCTTCAGGTCGGCCGCGAAGCGGTACAGCGTCGAGCAATAGGGGCAGATGATCTCGTTGTCGTTGCCGAGATCGAGGAAGACGTGCGGATGATCGAACGGAGGATTGGCGCCCACGCACATGAACTCTTGCGAGCCGATCTCGATGACGGGAACACCGGCATCGTTATGGAAGTGCGGGACGACATGGTCGGACATCGTAGTTCATCCTGGAGTGGCAATGGCGGCAGATACAATCAAACTGACGCGGCATTAGTAAGGCGCCGCGGACCATACTGGCGGGTGTAGATGATTGCTAGTCCAGCGGAACCGAAAGCTCCGCAATTGCCCCATGCTCATTTGCTCATGCAAATTCGACACAATCTTGCGGCTTGAGAGAAGCCCTTCTTTCGTCGGGGACGTTGTGTCGCAATTTCGGCGTACTATGTCTGTGGGCGAGCGCAATTGCGACGACAGACGAAGCGTCAGGCGTCAACGATTTTAGGACCGTCCAGGCTTTCCGCATGAAATGGCTGCGAATCAGCACAGCGTTGACCGGTGTCGCGGCATGCGCGTTCCTGCTCGCGCAGGTTGCGCCGCATGCCCGCGAGGCCGGCGCGCTTCTCGCCGCCCAGGATGATCCCGCGGTGCTCTCCGAGCTCAAGCTCGATGCGCTGCTGCGGCAGAACGATCGCCTTGTTCAGGACAACATCGAGGCTGCGCTCGCCGCAGGCGACGCCGATCTCGCCGACAGTTTCGTCGCGCTCGCGCGTGACCGCAACATCGCGCTGCCGGACGACCTCCTGAACCGCGTCAGCGATGCGGTCAAAGCCGAGAATTCCACCCCCCATTTCGCCAAACGATTTGCCACCGGTCTCGTCACCGGCAATGCCGACGACGTCGCGAGCCTGTCGGGAACGGTGGCCGGCGATCTCTTCGTAATCGGCGACATCAGGGACGTCGTCCGCGAAGGCAAGCACCTCGCCATGGGCGAGGATACCGACCGCCTCGTGCTGGGGCTGGCGGCGGCAGGCCTTGCGGTGACGGCGGCGACCTACGTCACCGTCGGTGGTGCCGCGCCGGTGCGCGCCGGGCTGACGCTGGTGAAGGACGCGCGCAAGGTGGGGCGGCTCGGCGAGGGGCTGGCCGTGTGGGCCGGCCGGTCCGCGCGCGAGATCGTCGACGCGCCGATGCTTCAGAACGCGGTCGCCAAGGGTTCGGTGCTGCGCCCGGGCGAGACCGTGAGTGCGATCAAGGCTGCGTTCCGCGCCGAAAAGGCCGGCGCGCTGGTTCGGCTCGGCAAGGACGTCACGCGCGTCGCCGGAAAGACCGGCACGCGCGGGGCGATGGACACGTTGCGGATCGCCGAAGGCCCGAAAGATGTGGCGCGCGCGGCGCGGCTCGCGGAAGCGCAGGGCGGCAAGACCCGCGCCATCATGAAACTGCTTGGCCGCGGCGCGCTGCTCCTCATTGGCGGTGCGTTCGATCTGACGCTCTGGCTATTCGGCGCGGCACTGACCCTGTTGGGACTGCTGTCCTCGATCAAGGCGACCACCGAGCACCTGACCCAGGCCTGGTGTGATCGCAGGCGCGCGCGGCGGCTCCGCCGGGCGCAGGGGGCCGCCGAGGCCGCTCTGGCGGATGCAGCCCTCAGGGTCTGAAGCGCGATGAGATTGAGGTCATTCGTAGCCGCGATAGAGGCTATTGTTTGAGCATGATCTCCGCGCAAACGCGTTCCGCGTTTGTGGAGCGGAAAAACCCGCTGCACACTTGTCCGGATCGTGCTCTAAGATCGACTTTTCCCCTCAAGACCTGCGGAACTGATGATGCCGAGCTTCCACAACGGCGCCGTTGAAATTGCCTATCTCGACGAAGGTGAGGGCGACCCGATCATTCTCGTGCACGGCTTTGCCTCCAGCAAGAACGTGAACTGGGTCTATCCGACCTGGGTCTCGGAACTGCGCAAGAACGGCCGCCGTGTCATCGCACTCGACAATCGCGGCCACGGCGAGAGTGCGAAGCTCTACGAGTCCCAGCAATACTCGATCCCAATAATGGCCGGCGACGTGCTGGCACTGATGGATCATCTCGCGATCCCGCAGGCCGACATTATGGGCTATTCGATGGGTGGACGGATGGCGGCGTGGCTTGCGCTCCACGAGCCGCAGCGCCTGCGCTCGGCGATCCTCGGCGGCATCGGCATCGGCGGTCTGATCGAGGGCACCGGCCCCGGTGAGAACGTCGCCAAGGCGCTGGAGGCGCCCTCGCTCGACGACGTCACCGATCCCGTTGGGCGCACCTTCCGCGCCTTCGCCGATCAGACCCGCTCGGACCGTCGTGCACTCGCCGCCTGCCTCCGCGGCACGCGTGACCTCATGACGAGGCAGCAGGCTGCACGCATCGAGGTGCCGGTGCTGATCGCGGTCGGCACCGCCGACGACGTCGCAGGCTCTGCCGGCGCACTCGGTGCGATCATCCCGGGCGCGCAAGTGCTCGATATCCCGGGCCGCGATCACATGCGGGCGGTCGGCGATAAGGTCTACAAGACCGGCGTGCTCGATTTCCTCTCACGCCGCGGTTGAGATCTCATCCGCCAGCGCGTCGTCGCCGAATGAGCGAAACAGAGCCGTCAGCACCACGAAGGTCGCAAGCCACGCCATCCGCGCGCCATAGCGGTCGTGCGGGCCCGAGATCACGCCGCAGATGAAGGCATTACCGAGCAGCGCCAGCGACACGGTTGCTGCCAGCAGCGTCAGATCGTCAAGCCGACGCTTGGCAAGCGCATGCACCAGCAGCACGACGAGTGCCGCCATCGAGGCCAGCGCGGCGGGGACGTGCAGCCAGTTGACGCCGTCGAAATTGACGGCCCAGTGCTGCTGTCGCGCCGCGCGCATCGGCGCGACTTGCGAAGGCACGTAACGTTCGATGATGCCGTAGGTGTGCGGGATCCAGCCGTTGGTGCCTTCGCCGGTTGCGACATGGAGCAATTGTTGCCCGATCGCCCGCAGCGCCGCGCCGGCCTGCCAGGCCGGATAGTCCGCGAGTGAATGCACGACGATGTAGCCCATCTCCTCGTTCAGCCCATCGAAGCGGCCGAGGGTGTTGAACATGCTCTTGCCCCACAGAAATTCGTCGGCGCTCGCCGGCAGCTCGTTGCGATAAGGGCAGAGCTTGTAGTGTTCGCGCGGGCAATGGTCGTTGAGATAGCGCGCCACGATGCCGTCCTGCATCATGCGACCGAAGGCGACGCCATAGCCGCCGGGCGTCCAGGTCCATTTGCCCGACAGCGCATAATTCGCCGACGTCAGCATCAGGCCGCCCGCGACGATGCTGAGACTCGCCAGCGCCAGTCCCGCAAACGGAAGGCGAGGCCCAAGGAGCGGCCGCGCCATCCAGCCGGCGGCGCACAGACCGAGCAGCACGCCGAGCGTTGCGCTGTGGGTCGCTGCGGCAAAGGCGGTGAGGACGAACAGCGCGATTTTTTCGGGCACCGAGGTGCGGTGTCGTCCGATGACCAGGAGGAACAGCGACAGCACCGACAGTCCCGCAAAGATGTCGGTAAGCAGCATGCTGGCCAGCCAGGGCAGGGCGGTCGACAGGATCAGGAGCAGACTGATCGGGACGAAGCGGAAGGTCTGCATCAGGCCGAGCACGCGCAAGCTGAGCTGCAACAGCCACAGCGTCGCCAGCGACTGGACCGCGAGGTTGATCCAAAAATCAAAACCCTCGCCATAGTGCAGATAGAGGCCGAACACGGTGGAGCGGCTGGGGACGAGATAGCCCTCGTACCAGCGGGCCAGATAGCCGCCGGTATCCCATTGCAACAAGGGATAGCCGTTCCAGAACGCCGGCGCGATCATCAGGAGGGGCAGGGCCATTGCGGCCAGCCGCAGCCAGAACGTGTCAGCGGCGCGCGCGCGCAATTGGTCGGTGGTGATGCTCAAATCTGCTCCGTCCTCGCTCGGACCATGCCCGCAATAACGGTTGGGGGAGAATTCACCAATAGTTTGACGCGGCCCGGCTTGAATTTGGCAAAACTCTGGCCACCTTGAGCCGACCTTGCCGCTTGGGGGCGTCAGAAGAAAGTCTTGTATATCAGTACTTTGGCTTGGTGTGTCGAGGCAAGGCACTGTTCACTCTCAGGCAAGCCGGTCAGGACTTTGTCGCCTAGACTGTGCTATAGAACCAACAAAACGAGCCCATTCGAAAGAGCAGATCCCATGTCAGTGCATCAGGTCAATCCGGGAGGAAAGCTCGCATCGCTCGATCCGATCTGGGACCGGATCCGGAGCGAGGCGGAAGACATCGTCCATCGCGAGCCCGAGCTTGCGACCTTCATCTATTCGACGGTGCTGCATCACAGTCGCCTGGAAGATTCCGTGATTCACCGTCTCGCCGACCGGCTCGATCACTCCGCGCTGTCGGGCGATCTTGTGCGCCAGACCTATGACGAGGCGCTGCGCGACGATCCCGATCTCGGCAACGCCTTCCGCGCCGATCTCGTTGCCGTCTACGACCGCGATCCCGCGACTTCGCGCTTCATCGATCCCTTGCTCTACTTCAAGGGCTTTCATGCGATCCAGACCCATCGCCTGGCGCATTGGCTCTATCTAAAGGGCCGCAAGGATTTCGCATACTACCTCCAGAGCCGCGCCTCGGCGGTGTTCCAGACCGATATCAATCCCGCAGCGCGCATCGGCCGCGGCATCTTCCTCGACCACGCCACCGGTTTCGTCTGCGGTGAGACGGCTGTCATCGAGGACGACGTCTCGATCCTGCACGGTGTCACGCTCGGCGGCACCGGCAAGGAGAACGAGGACCGTCATCCGAAGATCCGCCATGGCGTGCTGATCGGCGCCGGCGCAAAGATCCTCGGCAACATCGAGATCGGCCATTGCGCACGCATCGCCGCCGGCTCGGTCGTGGTCAAGCCGGTACCGCACAACGTCACGGTTGCGGGCGTCCCCGCCAAGATCGTCGGTGAAGCCGGCTGCGCCGAGCCGTCGCGCACCATGGATCAGATGATCAACGCCATGGGACTTTGATCTTCGTTTGATCGGAACAGGATTTTCCGACCCTTTCCCTCCCAAATTTCGTTGGCAATTCATGCTGGCGGTTCGTCGCGTCTCGTCGTAAACCCCGCCACGTTAGATTTCGATTGGAGACTTGCCGTGGACGTCAAGGAAGTGAGAAAGCTCGATGCGTATCTGAAGCGCGTATTCGGCAATCCCAAGATTCGCGTCGTGCCGCGGCCGAAGAAGGACGATTCCGCCGAGGTCTATATCGGCGAGGAGTTCATCGGCGTGCTCTTCGTCGACGATGAGGACGACGATCGCTCGTTCCAGTTCCAGATGGCGATCCTCGAGGACGATCTCGTCGATCAGGAATAGTGGTGACACGGAGACTTCGGCTTCGTGCCCCGGACGCAGCGCAGCGCCTCTTCGGCGATGCGCTGCAGAGCCGGGGCCCCATGCAGCAGCGGAGTGCGGTGCCTTCTGGATCCCGGCTCGGCGTCGCAGCAGCGTAAGAACGCTGCAGCGCGTCCGGGACACGCGAGCTGCGAATGCAGCGCCCCAATATGTCGTGATTGTTTCGCCGCCGTTCTTGAGCTGGACAAGCCTCTCGCAACGACGGGCATTGGCGACGCAGCTGCACAACTCGACTTTTTTGCAACAATGCGCAGCCGCGCCGCGGCATCGGCAACGATGATGCCCTCCGATCGACGAGCTCGGCATGCACGACCATGTCGCGATCAGTGTGCTCCACGATGCGCGCACGCGCCGGGATGGGGACACGCGCCGAGCTGCAGGAAAAGCATGATGACATCATGCCCCTGTTTTGCCCGACGGGTCAAGTTGAGATTCGAAAAATACGAAAAACCCCGATGCCCCCAATGCTTGGCTACTGTGCATGGGGTTGTTTTCGCAGTTTTTGTTTGGGAGGCTCCAGCCCGTCCTTCAAGCCGAGGCCCGGCTCAGCCCTTCGGCCCGCGCAGCTGCGCGGTCAGCTTCTCCATCGCCTCCGCCACATCTCGCCACTGCGACAGCCAGCTTCGCGGAAAGCGGAAGGTGAGGTCGGCGCCGCCGACGCGGCGCTCGGAGAGGCACATGCCGGGAGTGGCCGCATCGCGGGTGCAGCGTGCGGTCAGCGCCGGACTTGCGGCGGAATAGAGATCCTCGCTGCCGTAAGGGGTCTCAGCGCGAAACATCCGCATCGTCAGGCCCTCTTCGGGCATCGTCGCGGCCCGGTCGAGATAGCGCGGATAGATCGTGGCCGTTCGCTGCTCGGGCGCGAGTGCATCGTGATGGGCCGCGATCGACAGGAAGATGCGGTCGATCGATTGCGCCGCCGCCTCCACCGTATCGGCGGTGACGTGCTTCGGAGCGCCGGGCGGTTCCAGCGAGGGATAGAGGAAATCGAGATCGATGCGCTCCTGCGGCCCGGAGTGTCGCTGGATCTTCATCCGGATCGCCGTCACAGGCAGGTTGAACAGGGTGCCGCCGACGCTCACCGGTAGCTTGTCCGGGGCGTTCGCACCGCGCGTGCCCCAGGTCGGCCACAGCAAATAGGCAACGAGCGCGACCGCGCACGCCGCAGCGGCGCCGCCGAGCGCGATCGGGACGACGTGCGCTCGGGTGCGCGTCCGGGGAGAGCGAGAGGAGGCTGCCGAAAACACCGTCATGAGCTAGCGCAAGGTAAGCCGCAGTCGGCCGCTGGCCGACGAATCAGCGGCGAATATGCCATGTGCCGGCGATTTCGCGCAGCGCTCCCCACCTGCGGAGAGCGGGAAGGCCCCTGCGCGGGTTGGCGGGCGGCGTTAACCTTCCCTTAAGGATAATGTAGCGTTAACCGGCACGATTTAGCACAGGTGGGCGCCAGCGTCGCGTAAGGGCGGACCGTTCCGATGACACCTGAAGCTCTCAATACCTTCTTCTCGATCTGCATCGGTTTCGCGCTCGCGGGCGCGCTCGTGAACGGATACCAGGCGTTCGCGCAGCGTCCCGCCGGCTTCGGCTTGTTGCAGGACGGCGTCGCGCCGAAGACCTTCGCGGCCGTGCCCTTCCTGGTCTTCGCGGCGCCCTTCATCATCATGCGCAACACGCTCCGCGGCATCCGTGTGGAAACCCGCCGCGCCGAATTCGTGATGATGGCGACCCTCATCGCCGGCTTCTGGAGCATGATGAGCGGCACCTTCTTCCTGATGACGCTGCGCGCAGCTGGCGTGCTGGGCTGACGCCTCCCGCGCGACCCTTGACGCTCCGCGTGGCGGCCCCTTTGCGTCCAGGCCGCCGTTTCGCTATGCCAGGATCATCCTGACAGGAGACCTCCATGGCGATCTACGAGCTCGACGGGCAGGCGCCCGATCTTCCCGCCGACGGCAATTATTTCATCGCGGAGACCGCCACCTTGATCGGCCGTGTGCGCCTGAAGCCGGGCGCGAGCGTCTGGTTCGGCGCGGTGCTTCGCGGCGACAATGAATGGATCGAGATCGGCGAAGGCGCCAACGTGCAGGACGGCTCGACCTGCCACACCGATCTCGGCTTCCCGCTTCACGTCGGCAGGAACTGCACGGTCGGCCACAACGTCATCCTGCACGGCTGCACCATCGAGGAGGGCGCGCTCGTCGGCATGGGCGCGATCGTGATGAACGGCGCGAAGATCGGCCGCAACAGCATCGTCGGCGCCGGCTCCGTCATCACCGAGGGCAAGGAGTTTCCCGAGCGCTCGCTGATCATTGGCTCGCCGGCGCGCGTGATCCGCACGCTCGAAGATGCCCAGGTCCAGAAGATGGGGAGTGCGGCCAAGTTCTACGTGGCCAACGGTCCCCGCTTCAAGAAGGGTTTGAAGCGGATCGGCTGAGATGCCCGGGGCCGTGTCGGTCCAGTCGGTGCGGCTGCAGACGACCTATCGTCACATGCCCTCGGATTCGCGTGCCTCGATCGCGCCTGCCACCTTCTCGTGGCCGGCGGCCCATAGCGCATGCTCGTCGCTGCCGTCCGAATAGGGATTGGCTTCTGCCGGGATGCTTTCGCGCGCAGCGCGTTCGCCTTCAGCAAAGGGATCGCGATGGGTCATCGTGATTTGGCCTCCTCGCTTTCAAGCTGATGTGACGGCATTTGTTCCGGAACAGGTGATCGCGGCAGCGGTTGACCGGCAAAGGAGAATTTCCAATGTCTGCCAGATCGTCCGCAACCAAGACCATGATGGTGATCCTCGCACTCGCGGCGATTCCGGCCGTATCGTTCGCGCAAGCGACCGGCGGCTCTGCCGGATCGACCGGAGGCTCTGCGAGCTCGACCGGAGGTTCTGTGGGATCGACCGCAGGCTCTGTGGGATCGACTGGAAGCTCCGCGGGACCGACGGGCGGTGTCGCCAACTCGCCGGCCCCGCCGCCCGGGACCAACAGCCTGGGTGCGGCTCAATCATCCGGCCCGGGCTCCGGAGTCGCCACCGGCGGTGCAGGTGGGGCGGCTGATGCCACCGTCAACGCCGAGAACCGGCTGCTCGACAAGAAGATGAAGAGCATCTGCAAGATGAAGAGCATCTGCCGCGGCTGCTGACGCTCGCGCGGAAGTGAGACAGCGTGGCTGTCAGAAATGTCGAACTGACATTAGCTTGATCCGGCTTTGAAGCGTGGAGCGTATCCACGCGGAGGATCGAGTGATGTTACGCAAGATGATCATGGCGGCGGTGACCGTCGCGGCGGTAGGGCTGTCGGCGCCGCAAGTGGCCGAGGCGCGCGGTTTCGGCCATGGCGGCTGGGGCGGTGGCGGTTGGCATGGCGGCCACGGCCATTGGCACGGCGGCGGCTTCTGGCCGGGCGTCGCGATCGGGGCGGGGCTTGCCGGCGCCGGCTACTATGGCGCTTATTATGGCTATGGCTATCCGTATTACGGCAGTCCTTATTATTATGGTGCCGGCTATGACGATGGTTACGGCGGCTGCTACGTCGTTCGCAAGCGGGTCATGACGCCTTCGGGATGGCGATACCGGCGCGTGGACGTCTGCGAATAGCATCCTTGGCGAGTAGCCGGCCCACCAAAAAACAAGGCCGTTGACGCAGTATACCGTCAACGACCTTGCCAGCCCCGGACATTGAAATCGGCTCACGCCATCCGGTATCGCAAGCATCGCGCGGAATCACACGCGCGAATGTGATCCAGTTCACAAGTCGAAAAAATTCGTCGGTGTCGTGAGTTGCTCAGCCGCGCGACCGCTTGCCCGCGCTGGCCTGAACGCGGTGCCGCGCCGGTTTCCTGCGGGTAACGGAGGGTGTTTCGGCCTCGCTGGCCCGGGTGCTGGCAAAGGACTGCCGTAAGCCGTCGACGGACTCGTTCAGCGCCGCGACCTGCTCGGACAGGCGCTTGGTGTCGGCCTGCTGCGCCGCCATCAGCCGCTTCATGGTCTGGAGCTGGTCCTGCACGACCTGGAGCTGGTCGATCGATTCCTGCTGGGTCGCCTCCAGCCCTTTGGTCTTCTCGACGAGTTGCTCGGACGCCTGTGCGGTGCGGGCCTGGAGCTGCCGCGATGCTACCAGCCGGTCGGTCTCCGGTGCCGCGCCGGTATAGGCACGCCAGCCCGCGATCGAGGTCACGCCGGCGATCAGCAGGAGAAGCGCGGCCGCGGTCAGCGCGATCGGCTGGGCGCCGAGGCGAAGGAGAGGGGCGGATGGTGTGTCCTGTGCGAGATCGATCATCGCTGACAAAACCCAAATTGAAACTTGGTGAGTGGCGAAGACCGGCAACCCAGAGGATCACCGGGGCGTCCCGAAAGCCTTACGTTTCGGCAAGGAATGGGACCAAAAAGAGGCTAAGGGCAAAAAAACCAGCAATCAGCGGGAGTTGAAGCGTCCGAAGGCCCGTCGGGACCACGGATCAGGGCTGAAATTGCGAAAACGGCCCGGAATAGGTCTTCGACCGCGGCGCGGCATAGGGCCCGAGCCGGGACGTCGTCAGCCCGAGCCGCACCACTGATTCCGCCAGCGTCACGGCGGCCGCGACGCCGTCGACGACGGGCAGGCCGTGCGTGGCGGCCAGCTCGGCGGCGAGATCAGCCATGCCGGCGCAGCCGAGCACGATGGCTTCGGCGCGGTCATCACGAATCGCGGCCGAGATCTCCGCGGAGATCTGGCCGACGGCATCGGCATTGCGCTCCTCGAGCGCGAGCACGGGGACCTCGGCGGCGCGCACGCGGGCACAGCGTTCGGCGAGACCGTATTTTCGCAAATTATGTTTGATCGGCACGATGGAGACAGCGAGCGTCGTCACCACGGCGAAGCGCGCAGCGATCAGGCTTGCCATATGAAAGCCGGCTTCGCCGATGCCGATCACCGGGGCCTTCGCGGCGGCGCGCGCCGCGTCGAGGCCGGTGTCATCGAAGCAGGCAATGACGTGCGCATCCGCGCCGTCGCGATCAGCCTCGCGGATGCAGCCGAGCATGCCGGGCACGGCAAAGGCCTCGTCGTAAAATCCCTCGATCGAGACCGGGCCCATCGCCGGCTGGCGCGCATCGATCACGGTGCTGGGCAGGGCAACGGAGCGCGCGGCAGCGGCGATCTTCGTCGTCATCGCAACAGTGGTATTGGGATTGACGACGTGAAGCCGCATCGGATCAGACAAGTCCCTTGCCAGCGTCCGAGCCCTTGGCCGCCTGCCGCTTGTTGAGCATGTGGATGGTGCCGAGCGCAAGCGCGATCACCGTGAACGAGACGGCGGAGATCACGGTGCCGAGAGCATAAATGTCCGGGTTCGTCACGGTGGTGGTGAGGCCCTGCAGATCCAGCGGCAATGTATTTACAGCTCCGATCGCCTGGCTCGAGCGGGCGAGTTCGTCCCAGGATAGCGTGAAGCCGAATAGGCCAATGCCGATCACGGATGGCAATATGATCGGCAGCACGACATGGCGGAACGTCTGCCACGGCGTCGCGCCGAGATCGCGTGCGGCTTCCTCGAGCCTGGGGTCGAAGCGGTTGAAGATCGCGAACATGATCAAGAGGCCAAACGGCAGCGTCCAGGTCAGGTGGGCACCGAGGCCCGAAGTGAGCAGCCCCATCGAGGTCTCGAAGTTTTCATTCCAGTGCGCCTTGATCAAGTCGTCGATGATGCGGAACTCTAGCGATATACCGAGCGAGGTGATGATCGAGGGCACGATCAGGCTTGCGATCGCCGAATAGAACAGGATGCTCTGCGCCCTGAACTTGCGGCGGAAGGCCATGCCGGCGGCGACTGACAGCACGACGGTGAGGATCATCACGATGATGCCGAGCAGCAGCGAGCGGTGGAAAGCCGCGCCGAGATCGACGATGCCGGTGCCCTGGAACAGCTTCGCGATCCAGAAGGTCGACACGCCATTCATCGGGAAAGTGAGGCCGCCCTGCGGCCCCTGGAACGACAGCACGTAGATCGCGATCATCGGGCCATAGAGAAACAGCACATAGGCCGCGAAGAAGATCGCGAGCACGTAGAAAGAGCGCGGGCGTCCTTCCTTCATGCTCTAGAGCTCCTTCTTGATGTCGACGATGCGCGACATCATGGTGATGATCAAGAAAGTGATCGCGAGCAGGATGACGGCGTTCGCCGCGGCGGCCGGGAATTGCAGCGCGTTCACCCGCGTCTCGATGATCTTGCCGGCGGCGGCGATCTGCTGGCCGCCCATCACGCCGATGGTGATGAAGTCGCCCATCACGATGGTAATGACGAAGATCGAGCCGATCACGATGCCGGGCTTTGCCAGCGGGATGATGACGTTGACCAGCGTCTGGAAGCCGCTCGCGCCGGCGTCATAGGCGGCCTCGATCAGCGACTTGTCGATGCGCACCATCGAATTGAAGATCGGCACCACCATGAAGAAGGTGAAGAGGTGGACCAGCGCCAGCACCACGGAGAATTCGGAGAACAGCAGCCATTCCAGTGGCTGGTTGATAAGTCCTGCTTTGACAAGGCCGGAATTGACCAGGCCGTTGCGGCCCAGCAACGGGATCCAGGCGATCATGCGGATGACGTTGGAGGTCCAGAACGGGATCGTGCACAGCAGCGACAATCCCATCTGCCAGGTCTTGGACTTGACGTGGAAGGCGAGGAAGTAGGCGACCCAGAAGCCGATGAAGAGCGTGATGGCCCAGACCATGAAGCACAGCTTCAGCGTCATCACGTAGGTGCGCCCGATCGTGCAGAGATCGGGGAGCTGCGCGATGCAGCCTTCGAACGTGTCGGTGTAGCCGCGGCCCGAGAAGGCCGGCAGCAGCTGGTATTCGTTGTAGTCCCAGAACGAGACGATGACGACGAAGACGAGCGGGATGAGGAAGAAGGCGAGAAACACCAGCATCATCGGCCCGGCCTGGAGCCAGGAGATGAAGGACGGGGACAGCCGCGTCAGTTTTGCGGCGCGCGCTGTGCCCGACCCCGGAATCAAGCCCGGGGCCGCCTGTTGCAGGACCTCTTCCGACATGTCGATTACGCCGCGATGAACTCATTCCATTTGCGGACCATGTAGTCGTTCTCGTCCATCACCGCGTTCCAGCAGGCGACGCCGCCCATGCGGTCCTCGTAGGAGCCGCCGTCACGCACGGCACCAGCTTTCTCGAGCAGCGAGCCGTCGGGCGCCTTGATGTCCTTTTCGGCCGGCTTGCCTTCCATCCAGTAGGCCCATTCGTAAGGCTCCATGTTCGCCTTCGCGGTGGAGAGCACGGCAGAGTAGTAGCCCTGGCGGTTGAGGTAGGCGCCGGCGTAGCCGGACAAGAACCAGTTCACGAACTCGTAGGCCCATTCGAGCTTGGGACCCGAGACGCCCTTGGAGACGCAGAAGCCCGAGGCCCAGGAGCGGTAGCCTTCCTTCAGCGGCTGGAAGGTGCAGGGGATCCCCATCGAGCGCACCTTCGTCACCGCCGGCGACCACATCGACTGGATGACGGTCTCGCCTGAAGCCATCAGGTTGACGCTCTCGTTGAAGTCTTTCCAGAAGGCACGGAACTGGCCGGCCTTCTTGGCTTCGGTCATCACCTTCATGGTGAGGTCGATCTCTTCCTTGGTCATGTTGCCCTTGTCGGCATATTTGTACTTGCCGGAGGCCTCCACGACCATGGCGGCGTCCATGATGCCGATCGAGGGAATGTTGAGGATCGAAGCTTTGCCCTTGAATTCGGGATTGAGCAGCTCGGACCACGAGCTGATGGGGCGCTTGATCAGGTCGGGACGGATGCCCAGCGTGTCGGCGTTGTAGACGGTCGGAATCAGCGTGACGAATTCAGTCGCCGACGTCGCGAACTTCTTGGAGTCCTTTCCTTCGAGATAGAGCACCTTCCAGGGCGCGGTGCCCTGGCCTCCAATCTTCTTGCCGCCGGGCGTCTCGCCCTTGGTGAAGACCGGCGTGATGTTGTCGAATTCCTTGATCTTCTTGGCGTCGAGGGCAAGGATGTTGCCGGACGGCACGATCTTCTTGAGCGAGAAATATTCGGTGTCCAGCACGTCGAAGGAGTTCGGTTGGGTCATCACGCGCTTGGTGACGTCGTCGGTGGTCGCGGTGATGTATTCGATCTTGATGCCGGTGTCCTTCAGGCATTGCTTGGAGATGTCGTCGCCCTCGTTTACGGCGGTGCCGAGATAGCGCAGCACCTTCGCATCGGCCGACTTCACATATGGAAAGCCGGTGATCGCGCCGGAGCCGGCGGCGAGGCCGGCAAGACCTGCAGTGCCCTTGAGCAGCGTGCGGCGGCTGACGCCCTTCGTCCTGGTGGTCTCGGTCATATCAGTCACTCCTCTGTTGCGCATTCCAGTGATCGATCGGCGCTATTGCAGGCGTTGCGCCTTGGCGGGATCCCAGGTGGCCAGCACGCGATCGCCCGGACGGAACGGGTGGACGTCGAAGGTTGCCTCGGGAACGTGGGAGAACAGGGCGGTGCCATCGTCGAGCGTGAGCGAGACAGCGATGAAGGAGCCCTGGTACTCGGTCTGGGTCAAAAGCGCCGGCGCGCCGAAGGCGCCGTCAGTGAACGGGACGATGCCGAGCTGATCGGCGCGCACCGCGATCAGCTTGCCGGAATCGTTGAGCACGTTATGGCCACCGATGAAGCGCGCCACGAATTCGGTGCGGGGACGGTGGAATATCTCGCGCGCGGTGCCCTGCTGCTCGATCCTGCCGTGGTTCATCACCACGATGTGGTCGGCGAGCGCCATCGCCTCTTCCTGGCCGTGGGTGACCTGGATGAAGCTGATGCCGAGCTCGCGCTGCAGCCGCTTCAATTCGCCCCGCATTTTCACCCGCAGGAAGGGATCGAGCGCAGAGAGCGGCTCGTCGAGCAGCAGAATCTGCGGCTCGGTGATCAGCGCGCGGGCGAGTGCCACGCGCTGCTGCTGGCCGCCGGAGAGCTGTGCGGGCAGGCGTCCGGCATAAGGGCTCATCGCCACCAGTTCGAGCAATTCGCCGGCGCGCTTGTGGCGCGTCGGCTTGTCGATGCCACGCATCTTCAGCGCAAAAGCGACGTTATCGATGACGCTGAGATGCGGAAACAGCGCATAGGACTGAAACATCATGGCCGTGCCGCGCTTGGCGGGCTCAACGTCGGTGACGTTCTGCGCGCCCAGGATGATGTCGCCCTCGCTGACGGCCTCATGGCCCGCGATCATGCGCAGGGTCGAGGTCTTGCCGCAGCCGGAGGGGCCGAGCAGGCAGCAATAGGTGCCGGCCGGGATCTTCAGGCTGACATCCTCGACCGCCAGCGTCGCGTCGTAGCGTTTGGTGACGGCAACCAGTTCGAGAGCGGCAGGAGTGGCCATGGCGTGTCCGACGGGAGGGCGATGCTTCCCGCCTCTCTCCGCAAGGTCCGTGCCAACGGCTCTCGGCGGTCAATTTCTCAAAACTGTGCAGCGGAGTCAGATCGTTAGATTGAATCTGGCCGATCCGGGCTGCCTGCCGCCTGCGCAATCACCTGCACACAAAACGGGCGAAGATTGTATAAAGTTTCGCCTGTGATTGGATACAGCTCGTCGACTAACATTCGCAGCCGAACGTTCTCGATCGAGCCTGACATCCATGGCCGCCAAGACCCGCCCGAAATTCGACGTGCCGGACGCGAGCGATCGCGTCAGTCGTATTCGGGAGGGCGTGACCGCCGCGATCCTCGAGCACCGCCTGTTACCCGGCACGAAGCTCGGCGAGGACGAGATCGGTGACATCTACGGCGCCAGCCGTACCCTGGTCCGCACCGCGCTGCAGCAGCTCGCGCATGAAGGCATCGTCAACATCGAGAAGAACCGCGGAGCCTTCGTCGCACGTCCGACGCCTGCGGATGCCCGCGAAGTGTTCGAGGCGCGCCGCCTGATTGAGCCGACGATCATTGGTCACGCCATCGACGCGGTATCGCCGGCCTGGATCGACCGTCTCCAGCGCCATCTCACCGAAGAACGCGAGGCCGAACTGCGCGGCGACGCGCGCGCCTCGGTCCGCCTCTCCGGCGAGTTTCACCGTCTGGTCGCCGAGATGAGTGGCCACAGCATCTATCTCGGCTTCCTCAAGGAGCTGATCGCGCGTTCCTCGCTCATCATCCTGCTCTACCGCCGCCATGACACGCCGGCCTGCGGCACCGATCACCACGCCGGCATCGTCGCCGCGATCCGCAAGCGCGACAGAGAGGCGGCCCGCGCACAGATGCTGTCGCATCTGACCGAGATCGAGGCCGAGCTGTTCTTGAAAGATCCCGCTGCCGATGAGCTGCGGCTGGTCGATGTGCTCGGCGCCTGAGCGAACCGCGTCAGTTGCCTATGGCAACGAAGATCATTCGTTTTCGTTTGACGATTTTCAGCACGAGTAAACCCGCGCCAAGCACCAGGAAGAGAACGCCGAAGAAAGTCGTCCCGCTGGATTCGAAGGTCACGCCGACTGCGGTCAGCAAGCATCCGATGATGATTGCGAAGAGGCCGCCGAGCTTTTTGACCAGCAGGACATGTCCGTCAGTCGTTTGTGCCACCATGTTACGCCTCGTTTATATAATGTGGATTTCTTCGCGCTTCTCTTTCGCCCAATGATCCTTTCGCAGCCGCGCATGATCGTACTCCAGCGCAAGCGAATTACAATCTGACCTTGATTCTTATCTCGGTCGGTATTTGCTTTTGAATAGAGTTCGATCTTTGCGCTGTTCGCGGTGGTCGCGCTGGAGGCTGCACTGAACTTCACGGTGCCGCTCTATATCCAAATCGTGCAGGGGCGTTCGCCGCTTGCGACCGCTATTGCGATGATGCCGTTCAACCTCACGGTCTTCTTCTCGGCGATGCTGATCGTCAATGTCTACGAGCGACTAACGCCGCGCCAGATCGGTCGCTACGGGTTTTCGGTTTGCACCATCGCGCTGGTCTGGCTCGCCTTTGTCGTGCGCAACGACTGGAGCGAAATTCCCGTGCTGTTCGGGCTTTTCCTGTTCGGCATTGGTCAGGGCTCGCTGGTGACGCTGCTGTTCAACGTCCTCGTGACAGAGTCTCCAAAAGCACTCGCCGGTGACGTCGGCTCCTTACGCGGCACGACGCAAAATCTTGCCGCCGCAGTCGGGACCGCGGTCGCAGGAGCTCTTCTGGTCGGTCTACTCAGCACCATCGCACTCGGCAGGATCACGGCAAGTCCCGTGCTGACGCCGGAGCTTCAGGCCCAGGTCGATCTCGACAACATCACCTTCGTCAGCAACGACCGCCTGCGCACCGTGCTGGAAGGCACGAGCGGATCGCCGCAGCAGGTCGCGGAAGCCGTGCGGGTGAACACCGAGGCACGCCTGCGGGCGCTCAAGATTGGACTCTTGATCATGGCGGGTCTCGCCCTGATTGCGATTATCCCGGCCGGACAACTTCCTAACTACCTGCCGGGTGAGATCCCAATCGATGAAGCCCCTGCGAGAGCCTGCGTTGAAGAAGGGCAGAGGATTTCGTGAAAGAGAACCCAGGAATGAGATCAGTAAGCGAGATGGATCGACGCGCCGCGTTGCGGATGCTGTTGGGAGGCGTGATGGTCGCTGGTGCAGGAGTGACCCTAGGGTCGTACGATGCTGTGGCCCTGCCGGAGCCAAAGGATCATCCCGTTCCGAGCAGGCGCGAGCCCGCTGCCGGCACCTTTGCGCAGCAGACTGCCCGTCCGTTACAGGACCCCGGCCAACGTCCAGCGCGTCGGCCGCCACAACGTCCACGGCCTCGCCCGCCATCATGGCATCGGCGGCGTCGGCGCTGGGAGTGCTGGTGGCACCGTGGCCGCCGTCATTGCGGATGGCGTTGGAGGTAAACCGAGGAGGATGTCATGACCACTTACGACAATAGCGCACCCATGGGCGCGACGGGCCTGCCGCAACCGCCTCGCTGGGTCTGTGTGCTGCTGGGTCTGTTCATGGTGCTCGCAGGGCTGATGGTGCTCGGCGACATCGCGTTCTTCACCGTGGTCAGTGCGCTGTTCATTGGCTGGATGGCCATCGCCGCGGGCGCTTTCGAAATTTTCCACGCCTTCTGGACCAAGGGCTGGGGCGGCTTCGTCTGGCAGATCATCCTCGGCATGCTCTATATTGCCTTCGGCATTGTTCTGGTCACCCAGCCGCTGACCGGAGCGCTCCTGCTCACTTATGTGCTCGGCATTGCGCTCCTGGTCTCCGGTGTCGTACGCATGCTGATCGGCATCGGCCGCTGGCAGCAGGGCGGCGGCATCATATTCGCGTCGGGCGTGTTTGGTGTTCTGGCGGGACTCATCATCCTGACGGGCTTTCCGATGACCGGGCTGTGGGTTCTGGGACTGTTGCTCGGCATCGACTTGTTGTCTCATGGCATCGGGTGGCTGACTTTTGCGTGGCTCCCTGTGGCAAAGCCTGCGTAAGCGCTGCGGAGATTACATATGAGTTGGCGTAGGCCGGCGACGCTCCTGCGGGCTGTCATGGCGCTTTGGTTCGTTGGAGGCGTCTTCGGTCTTCCGTCACCGGTATCGGCGCAGCAGGACCCCGCTATCCTGTTCCGCAACGTCCGGATATTCGACGGCAAGTCCGTTTCGCTCTCTGCACCATCCAGCGTTCTTGTCCGGAACAAGACCATCGAGAAAATCTCAATTGGCGAAGCCACTGCTGCCGGTCTGGTAATCGACGGCGGTGGCCGCGTGTTGATGCCCGGGCTGATCGACGCACACTGGCATGCGATGCTGGTGCGCCCGACGCCGATGGCCGCGCTCGCAGGCGATGTTGGCTACAACAATCTGCTCGCCGCGGCCGAGGCAACTGCGACGCTGATGCGCGGCTTCACGACCGTGCGCGATATGGGTGGCCCCTCGTTCGGACTGAAGCAGGCCATCGACGAAGATCTCGTTGCCGGCCCTCGCATCTATCCCTCGGGCGCAATGATCACCATCACCAGCGGTCATGGCGATTTTCGTCAGCTTTCGGATCTGCCGCGCACGATCGGCGGCATGCTCAGCCGCATGGAGCGGATCGGCGGCAGCATGGTCGCCGACAGTCCCGACGAGGTCCGCATGCGGGCGCGCGAGCAACTGATGCAAGGCGCTTCGCAGGTCAAGCTTGCGGCGGGCGGTGGTGTCGCGTCGCCGTTCAGCCCGCTCGATGTCTCGACCTTCACCGAGCCCGAACTCCGCGCCGCGGTCGAGGCGGCCGACAATTGGGGCACCTATGTCGCGACCCATGCCTATACCCCGGTCGCGATCCAACGCTCGATCGCGGCCGGCGTCAGATGCATTGAGCACGGTCACCTCATGGACGAGGCGAGCGCGAGGTTGATGGCGGAAAAGGGAATATGGCTGAGCACACAGCCGTTCCTCGATCTCGCCGGCGCGGCCGCGCTTGGGCCTGCCGAACAGGACAAGATGCGGCAGGTGGTTGCCGGCACTGACCGCCTTTATGCGCTGGCAAGAAAGTACGGCATCAAAACCGCGTTCGGCACCGACGTCTTGTTCTCGAAGGCACTGGCGGACAAGCAAGGTGCGTTGCTGAGCGCGCTCACGCGCTGGTACACGCCGGCCGAAGCATTGACTATGGCGACGTCGACCAATGCGGAACTGCTGCGCCTCTCCGGTCTGCGGGATCCCTATCCCGGCAAGCTCGGCGTCGTGGAGGAGGGGGCGCTCGCCGATCTCCTGCTCGTCGACGGCAATCCGCTCGAAGACATCAGGCTCATCGAAGATCCCACGAAGAATTTTGTGGTGATCATGAAGGACGGCAGGATCTACAAAAACAGTCTTGAGCACTGACACGCGCGCGCGTATCTGCGCCGCTTGTCGCCTGCGCCGGATGGTTTTTGGCTCGACGGTCAGGACCGGCGTTTTGTCGAAGTCGCGGCCGGACCCCAGCGAGCGCATCAGCGACTGTACTCGCTTTCGGCGGCAAGCTGCCCGTCAGGCGTGATCTCGTATTCGCCGTCCTGCTTGGTCATCCATCCTGACCTGACCATCTCGCGTGCAAGCTGGATCGAGCAGATCGGATGATTGCCTCCTGGGTAATACAGCCTGTCATTCCGGACGAGCAGGTGTCCGTACAATTGGGCTTGACGTAACGCCCTGCGCATTCCGGGTGATGGATTTTTCATGCGGTTTCAAGCGCGAGCGCGATGAAGGTTCCTAATGAATGTGGTGATCTTCAATGGCATTTCCGCTCGCCGGCGGTCGGAGAGGAACCCTCGTCCCGTCGCATCGTTTGTTGCTTCGAGGAGTAGTGTCATGAATGTACGAGACGAGCACACCCGATCGCTCTGGATGGATGTTTCGGTTGCCGACGCCCCGGCGCTATCCGGTACGATGGGTACGGACGTCGTCATTGTCGGTTCTGGAATTGCCGGGCTGTCGGTCGCCTATGAGCTCGCCAGCCATGGACGCTCGGTCGTGGTGCTGGACCGCGGCGGCATCGGCAGCGGGATGACGGCGCGGACCACTGCCCACCTGGCCACCGCGCTCGACGACGGTTACGACGAGTTGGTGAGGGTGCGCGGGCTTGATTGCGCGCTCCGCTACTATCAGAGCGTTGCTGCCGCGATCGATCGCGCCGAGGCCATCCAGGGTGCCGAGCACATCGATTGTGATTTTCGACGCGTCGACGGTTACTGGGTGCTGGCGTCCGAAACGCCCGCATCGGAGCTGGACAAGGAATTGGATTGCTGTGGCAAGCTCGGAATTCCCGTCGAGAATTGCATCGAGCCAACCCCGTTCCATGCCAAGGGCCAGGTGCGTTCGCTGCGCTTTCAAAGCCAGGCGCGCATGCACCCGACCAAATATCTCGCGGGGTTAGCGCGTGCACTCGAGCGGCGGGGTGTGCGGCTCTTTAGCAACACCTGTGTTGAGAGCATCGGTCAACGCCACGGCGACATGGTCGTGACGACGGCCTCGGGTCACGAGGTCCACGCCGCCGACGTGGTGGTCGCGACGAACTCGCCCGTCAATGTGCAGGTGGCGATCCACACCAAGCAGGCGCCTTACCGCACCTATGCGCTTGCGGCGAAGATTGCGGCCGGCGCGCTGGAGGATGCGCTCTATTGGGATACGCTCGATCCCTATCATTATGTCCGGCTCCAGCCGTTCTCTGCCGACGAGGACATCGTGATCATCGGCGGCGAAGATCATAAATCGGGCGAAGCGAACGACGGCGCACAGCGCCTTGACGCGCTCGAGCGCTGGGCCCGCGATCGCTTGCCCGGTTTGCGCGAGGTCACTCATCGCTGGTCCGGCCAGGTGCTGGAGCCGGTTGATTTCGCCGGCTTCATCGGCCGCAGCCCCGGCGAGGAGCATCTGTTCATCGTCAGCGGCGATTCCGGGCAGGGGATCACGAATGGGCTCGTCGCCGGCCTTTTGGTGACGGATCTGATCACGACGGGTGCGAGCCCGTGGCAAGAGATCTACGCCCCGTCACGGAAGATCCAGAAGAACATCGGCGAGTTCATCAGTGAGAACATCACCCCGCTGAAGAATTTTGCGGAGTATCTTGCGGCGAGCGAGATTGCGAGCGTCGAACGGCTGCGGCCGGGCGAGGGGCGTCTCGTCCGCAGCGGCCTGAAGAAGATTGCCGCTTGCCGGGACCGCAACGGACGTCTGCATCTGCACTCGGCCAGCTGCACCCATCTCGGCTGCGTCGTGCACTGGAATGCGCTGGAGCAGTGCTGGGATTGTCCCTGTCACGGCTCGCAGTTCGCGCCTGACGGCACGGCGCTCAATGGTCCTGCCGTGTCACCGCTCGGCGAGGTCGATAGGCCCGCTAATCTCGAAGCCGCGGAGTGAGCGGCAATTCCCTCAAAAAGTTGCGGCCAGGCTTTGGGGGAAGCCTGGCCGCGCGCGAACCGGTCTGGGACGGGGAGGGGTGGGGATGTGACCGGGCCGCGTGACTCTTTCCTTGGGTGAACGATCAATCTCTCGCGCTGGCGGTCGAGACCGCCGGCTTGGTATCGCCCAGCGAGACCCAGACGTTGGGATCGCTCTGCGACTGGCGCTTGACGAAGCGGTAGCCGGTCTCCGTCCAGGCAAGGACGTTCTCGTTCTGATTGTCGAGAACGAACTCGCCCTTGTCGGTCTTCACCGTCAGCACCGCGTGACCTTCGCCCTTCTTGTCGCGCACGACGGTGATGAGCAGGGCCTCGCGCGGCCATCCGGCATCGATCAGCATCTTGCGCTTCAACAGCACGTAGTCTTCACAGTCGCCGTAACCGTCTGAGGGCAGCGACCACTTCTCGATCACGCCCCAGTGCTCCTGGTCGGTCAAAGGCTTCACGGTCTCGTTGACCCAGCGATTGACCTTGATGAGGTCGCGCCATGCAGCCTGCGACATCACGATATCGCGTGCCTGCGTCGGCCCGCCCTGGCACTGAGCGGCATTGTCCGCACAGAACTCGACCCAGCCGATCGGCGCACGCGTGGTGTCGCCGAGGCTCGCGTAGAGCAGGCGGCCTTCGCCGGCCTGCGCTGCCGCGCTAAATCCGAAGAGCATGGCAGCCAGCGCCAGCCCTTTCCCCTGTCCCCTGAAATCAAACATTGCGGCCCCCGTTTCTTGTTGGGACCACATTTCGCACGGAGCTTTTGAGTTGCCGCTAAGTCATCCAAGTCAAGTCGAGACGAATGCAAGTAAAACGCGCGTCGAATTCGAACTATACTTGAATCGAATTCTCATAAAGTTTGAAATGACTGCAATTGATTCAATTTTTATCTATTAACGCGGCAAACGCTGCTGAAGCCGTCGTTTGCGCGCAGCTGCAACCCTTGCGTTAACCCGCGGGGGGCCGGTCGCAACGCACGAAAAAGGCGGCGTCCGCATCACGGAGGCCGCCTTCGAGGCCGGAAATGCAGTGGTTTTGGGGTCGTTGCGCTTTACCGGGCGGTAACGCTCTCTTCGAGTGTCTCGGCCGGCTGCTCGTGCATGAACTCCAGGGCGAAGCCGTCTTCGAGGTTTCGGACCACCCGGCCCTGGACCCGGCCGAGCAGAACCGTCGATTTCAGCGGCGGGCGGTTCTCCGCGGCGATCGCGGCGCCCGACAGCGACAGGTCGATGATGCGGCAGGTCATCTTGGTGCCATCCTCGAGCGTCAGCACCGCGATCGGGTTGCGCGGCACGATACGGTCGTGGCGGCGGTCTTCCGGCAGATTGAGGATGTCGCGGTTGGCGAGCCAGGTCAGTTGGGCCGCAAGCTTGTCGCGCTTCCGCGGTGTCGCACCGATCGTCATGGCGAAGCCATTGTCGATGATCCGGGTGATCTTGCCCTCGACGCGGCCGATATGGTCGAGATAGGCGACGACGCGGTCGCCGACATTGCCGATGCCGGGGGCCAGCAGTGCCAGCCCGCCCGGCGACATGTTGATCACCTGGCAGGGGAATTCGCGGCGGTCCGGCAGCATGTAACGGCCGAGCAGGTGCACTTTCACCCGCTGGAAACGCCGACGCTCCTCGGCGGCCGGAAGAAATTTTTTGTTCGCCAACGCCATTTCCAACACCCGACCCCCCGCCCGGGCGGAGTCCGGGACGACCCTAAGGTGCATAGGGTTAATGCCGCGTTAGGATCGGGCCCGCCGGACACGGACAGACACAATGCGCTGGAAAAGCCACATCAAGGGCGGGCAGGCCCGTCCGCGCACCCCAGCCGGGCTGAGCCGGTCAAGCCTCTCGCACCCGCCGCCGATAGAGAAGACACAGCCCTGCGAGCAGCACGGCGGCCGAGAGCCCGAGCGACCAGTGAATGCCGATCGCCGCGCCTGATAGTCCGACCGTGATGCCGCTGAAGGCGCGCATGCCGAGGCCGGCCATGTTGTAAAGGCCGACGACGCGGCCGCGGATGTCGGACGGTGCGTTCAGCTGCACCAGCGCCTGCGCCATGGTGTTGAACGACAGCTCGAAGAAGCCCGCGCAGAATAGCAGCACGATCGCGGCCGGATAGATCCGCACCAAAGCGAAGCCGAGCAGCGCCCCGCTCCAGCACATCGCCAGCATGATCGCGGTGCGCGGCGTGCCCTTGAGACGCCCCCAGGATTCCAGCGCGATGCCGGCGAGCAGCGCTCCGGCCGCGTCGGCCGCGAGCAGCATGCTGTAGGAGACGCCGGGATCGCCATGGCCGAGATCGCCGGCAAAGCCCGGCATCTGGGCATGATAGGCGTTGCCGATCATGAAGGAGGTGAGGCCGGCGAGCCACGTCATCGCTGACAGCACCGGCTGCGTGCCGATCGCGCGCATCGTCAGCACGATGTCGGCAAGGCCGCGCACCGCGAAGCGCCGCATGGCGATGCTCTTGTCGCGCATCGGCGCCCAGAACAGCCACAGCAGCATCGGCAGATAGAACAGCGTGTTGAAGATGATGCCGTGCGAGGTGCCGAGGCTGAGCATGATGATGCCGCCAACGGCAGGCCCGACCAGGATGCCGAGATAGCGTGCCATCGCGTTCAGCCGTACTGCGCTCGGCAGATCGGCGGGGCCGACGAGGTCGTAGAGCAGCAGCTGGTTCGGCGTCTGCCACAACACGCCGGCGCAGCCATGGATCACCAGCAGCAGCATCGCGTGCCACATCTGGATAGTATCGGTGAGAAAGAAGAAGCCCCAGCCGCTCGATGCCACGATGAACAGCACCATGCCGCACTGGATGATGCGTCGCGGATCGAACCGGTCCGCGAGCCCGCCGACCGCGACCGAGAACAATAGGAACGGCAGCCAGTGCGACAGCACCGCAAAGCCCGCCAGCGCCGGCGAATGGAATTTCTGGAACACCACCCAATAGCTGATCAAATGCTCGATATTGTCGGCCATCATCGCCAGCACGTAAGCCGTGAACTGGAGACGGTAGGGCACGGACTTCATCGCCGCGAACGAGCCGGACGCGGCCAAGGGATTCTGGGGGAGGGGGTTCAAGCGAGCACCTTGGTGGACTGCTCGGGCCTTACACGGTCGCTGGCGAGCGCTCAAGACAATTGGGTGTGTGAGAGGGTTGCTCGGCCTCGTATGCAGCGCGATCACCAGCGCGCGGTCCGGGGACAAGTCACCTCGTGCCGCTCACGAGATTATCCTGTACAATTGCCTTCATGGAACAGAACAGCCTCTACGACCGCCCTGACCTCTACGATTTGATGGCGCCGCGAGAGCCGATCCTCGAACGCTTTTATGTCGAGATCGCAAGCGAACGCGGCGGCCGCGTGCTCGATCTCGCGTGCGGCAGCGGTCGCCTGACCATTCCGCTGGCGCAAGCCGGGCTTGAGGTGGTCGGAGGCGATTTGTCGCCGGAGATGCTCGATCGCGCGCGGAAGAACGCAAAGGCGCAGGCGGTCGAGCTCGATCTCATCCAGCTGGACATGCGCGATTTCGATCTCGGCGGGCGAACGTTCGACACCATCATCGTTGCCATGAACTCGATCCTCCACCTGCATAGCCTCGACGACTTGAAAGGCTTCTTCGGATCGGTCGGCAGACACCTATCGCCGAAGGGTCGGTTGGTGTTCGACGCCTTCCTGCCCAATATCGCCATACTCAACTCTGATCCCAACAAGCGCGAGTTGATCGGCGCGGTGGTCCACGACGGTCTTGGCGCGATCACTGTCGAGGAGACTGCGAGCTACGACCCGCTCACCCAGATCAGGCACGTTGATTGGTACTGGTCGAGCGAGACGGAGATGGACTTTTGGCAAGCCGCCTTGCCGATGCGCTGCATCTTCCCGCAGGAGATGCCGTTGCTCGTGGCCTCGGGCGGCCTGCGCGTCATCGCGCGCTTCGGTGATTTCGATCGCAGACCGCTGACTGCGGGAAGTATGCGACAGGTTTGCGTGTGCGGCCTTACGCCAGTGCCTTGACGTAGACCGCATAAGGCACGCCAGAGATATCCGGCGCCTCGCGCACTTTCTCGAATCCCATCCGCAGATACATCGGCAGAGCGACCGTCATGATCGGCGTCGTATGCAGTGCGATGATCGGCGACTGGTCGCGCTCGGCGCGGCGAACGCATTCTTCCGTGAGTTGCCGGCCAATGCCCTTGCCGCGCGCGAAGGGGTCGACCACCAGCATGCGGATGATCGGCCAGGCCGGATCGAAGAACGGCGGCTTTGGCTGCCGTGGGCCGATATAGGCCACGGCGCCGACGATCTCACCACCGTCTTCGGCGACGATGATCTCGCCCGTCCTGGAAAGCGCCGTTATCTTCGCGACATTGGCTGTAAACGTCGGCCAGTCGGAATAGTCCTGCTCGAATTGCGCGAAGGCGGCGAGAGCGACGCGCCTGACCGCTTCCGCATCCGCCGGCTGATAGTCACGCAGCATCGGCATTCTCCTCGATCATAGCCCGGATGGCGTGCAGCGCAATCCGGGGCCGCCGAGCCCGCATTCCGCTCTGCTGCATGCGGGCTACGAGACTCGCGCTTGGCACAACGGTGCATCTCACATACGTTTCGCCTCACGCCCGCACCAATCAATCATAACAGACGGGCAGCGAGGACACAGCCATGGAATCCATCCGCGTCTGCACCCACGCAGGACCGGGCTCGGAGCCTGTCATCCGCACCGTGCCGTGGCCGAAGGTCGGCCGCAAGGCGGCGCTGATCAAGGTCGGCGCCTGCGGGGTCTGCGGCACCGATTTGCATATTCTCAAGGGACATTGGCCGAAACCGCTGCCGTGGCCGTTCACGCTCGGCCACGAGCTCGGCGGTGTCATCGTCGAATGCGGCGACGAGTTCACCGAGGACTTCATGAGCAAGCCGCTGAAGGTCGGCTCGAAGGTGATGATCCCGCCGCTGATGCCCTGCGGCCGCTGCTATTACTGCATCCATTATCCGCAAGTCGCCAACAAGTGCCTGACGCCGGTCTATTACGGCCGCTATCTCGGCTTCGAGAAGGCGCCTCACATGTGGGGCGGCTGGGCCGAATATGTCTATGTCGATCTCGACATGCTGCCGGGCACCAAAATTTACAAGCTGCCCGACGACATGTCGCTGCGGCTGGGCGCGCTGTCCGAGCCGCTGACGTCCTGCATCCGCGCCTTCAATCGCGCGATCCGCGCCGGCGGTTTTTCCTGGGGCGATACCGTGGTGATCCAGGGCTCCGGCCCGATCGGCATTCTGGCGGTCGCAGCCGCGCAGGAGATGGGGGCAGGGCGCGTGATCTGCGTCGGCGCGCCGGAGCAGCCGCGGCTCAAGCTCGCCCGCGAATTCGGCGCGGAGGCGACCGTCAACATCGAGGAACTGAAGTCGCCGCAAGATCGCATCGCACGCGTGCGCGACATCGTCGGCGGCTTCGGCGCTGATCTCGTGATGGATTGCTCGGGACACCCCTCAGCCGGCCCCGAAGGCATCGAGATGCTGCGCGACGGCGGCACCTATGTCGAGATGGGCCAGTTCACCGACGCCGGCTCGATCGAGACCTCCTGGCACCGGATCTGCACCAAGGACCTCAACGTGCTGGGATCCTGGGGCTTCACCGGCAACGATCTGCCGCTCGGCGTCGACATGCTGTACCGGACGCGCGACAAGTATCCCTGGCTGAAGATGCAGACGATTTATCCGTTCACGGAAGCGGGCGTCGCGCAGGCGGTCCAGGACGCGATGGCGATGAAGACGGTGAAGTCGACCATCGTGCCGTGGCCGGAGCTGGTGGAGTAGGTCATGTTCCCCGTCAAGCGGGTGGCGCTTTGCGCCGACCGTTGGCGCCTTGCGGGGCTACGAGTCGGGGTTTGGAATGAATGACGAGATGACCAACGAACCGACCCTCGAACCGAACCAGCCCCGCTCGCCGTTCAGCGCCATCCGCGCGATCGACTACACCGTCATCTTCGTGCGCGACATGGCGGCGATGCGGCGCTTCTACGAAGACGTGCTCGCCTTGTCCCTGCTGCGCGAGCTTTCGCCGAGCTGGATCGAGTACGGCCTCGGCAGCAACACGCTGGCGCTGGCACGGCCGAGCCGGACCGCCGCTGATGCGCCGACGCCGCCGGGCAGCGCTTCGCTGCAACTGGCCTTCAAGGTGTCGGCAACTGAGGTCGATGCGTGCGCCGACGAACTCGTGCGGCGGGGCGTGGCGCTGCTGTCGCCGCCGACCAACCAGTCCTTCGGCCATCGCACGCTGTTCTTCCGCGACCCCGATGGAAATTTGCTTGAGATCTATGCGGAGATCTGAACCGCCCAGAAAGTTCCATCGGGAATTCGCGAACTCTTCATGCTGCGGTGAAACTTAGGCCCAAGTTCCGGCTTTCAGTTCACGGGAGAGGTGCCGTGAAGCGAATTCTGAAACCCGTCACTTACGTCCTGGCCGCCGTCTACTTCCTTGTGGACGCGGTTTTCATGGCCGTGGCGCGGCCAATTTCGCGCTGGGTCGAGCGGCACCTCCAATTCGCGCGATTGCGGGCCTGGATCAGGTCGCTGCCGCCCTATCCTTCGCTCGCCTTGTTTTCCGTACCCGTGATCATTCTGGAGCCGATCAAGCCCCTGGCAGCCTACCTTGCCGCAACTGGCCAGGTCCTGAGCGGCGCAGCGACCTTCATCATCGGCGAGCTGCTCAAGCTCGTTCTGGTCGAGCGCCTGTTCCATCTCACGCGGGACAAGCTGATGCGGATTCCGGCATTCGCCTGGACCTATGGCAAGTTTGCCGACGTGAAGGCGTGGCTGCAGGCAACCGAAGCCTGGCGCGCCGTCCGCGCCTTGACCTTTGCAGCAAGAGACATTGTTGCGCGGGCGAGGGCGAAGCTGGTCGGCAGCTTCAGCAAGCTGGCGACCTCCAGGGATTAGACGCGCGCCAAGCAATTGCCGGCTGGCAAATCCTTGCGACCTTCAGGCGCGGTTCTCTGGCAGGCCATGCATCATAGGCATGGTGATTTCAGCGCACTTGGCGTAAAGAGCGCCCAGATCACATCCGGCGTGCGGCCGGGCCGTTTGCCGCGCACGCGAGCTCAGGTCCGCCGGTTCACCGTTTGCGCGCCTGAATTAACCAAGGTTCTCCATCCCGTGTCTTTTCCGGCCCTGACCCCGCCGCTCGCCCGCGCTTTGGGCGAGCGGAACTATGATTCCCCGACTCCCGTTCAGCTCGCCGTGCTCGCGGACGAGGCCTCTGGCCGCGACCTCCTGGTCTCGGCCCAGACCGGCTCCGGCAAGACCCTGGCTTATGGCCTTGCCATGGCCAGGGACCTGCTCGGTGACGCCGAGCGGTTCGCGCAGGCCGGCGCGCCGCTCGCGCTGATCGTGGCGCCGACCCGCGAACTTGCCTTGCAGGTTCAGCGCGAGCTTGCATGGCTCTACGGGCATACGGGCGGGCGGGTCGTCTCCTGTGTTGGCGGCATGGATCCGCGCCGCGAGCAGCGCGAACTGGCCGCCGGCGCCCATATCGTCGTCGGCACGCCCGGCCGCCTCTGCGATCATTTGCGCCGAAGCCGTCTCGACATCTCGGAATTGAAGGTGGTCGTGCTCGACGAAGCCGACGAGATGCTCAATCTCGGCTTTCGCGAGGACATGGAGTTCATCCTCGAGACCACGCCTGAGGCGCGCCGCACCCTGTTGTTCTCGGCGACGTTTCCGCGCGGCATCGTCGCACTGGCCAGGCAATATCAACGCGACGCGCTCCGGATAGAGGTCGCTGGCGACGAAGGCGGCCACGCCGATATCGAGTACCGCGCGATCCGGATCGCGCCCGCCGACGTCGAGCACGCGGTCGTCAACGTGCTGCGATTCCACGAGGCGCCGAGCGCGCTGGTGTTCTGCAGCACGCGCGATGCCGTGAGGCATTTGCAGGCGGCGCTGCTCGAGCGCGGCTTCTCCGTGGTCGCCCTGTCAGGCGAATTGACCCAGAACGAACGCACCATGGCGCTGCAGTCGCTCCGGGACGGACGCTCCCGCGTCTGCGTCGCGACCGACGTCGCCGCCCGCGGTATCGACCTGCCGAGCCTCGACCTCGTCATCCATGCCGATCTGCCCAATGACGCCGAAGTCATGCAGCACCGCTCGGGCCGAACCGGACGTGCGGGACGAAAGGGCACGAGCGTCCTCCTGGTGCCGCCGGCACGACGCCGGCGTGCGGAATTGCTGCTCAATCTCTCGGGCATCGAGGCCATCTGGGGTACGGCGCCGCAGGCGGAGGAGATCCGCAAGCTCGATCACGCGCGCATGAAGGATGTGTTGTTCACCGAGGAGACGACCGCCGACGATCTGGTGCTGGCGCAGGCGTTGCTGGCCGAGCGTTCGCCCGAGGATATCGCCGCCGCGTTGGCGCGGCTCTATCGGGCACGGCTGCCCTCGCCCGAGGACATCATCGATCCCGGCGAGCGCAGCGGCAAGCCGCGCGAAGATCGCGGTCGTGACAGGTTTGAAGGTGAAGGCGGCGGCGATCGCCCCGGCAAGCCACGAGCAAAATCCGGGAAGTCCTCGTCGAAACATCGCATGGCCGAGGGCAGCGTCTGGTTCCGCGCCGCCATCGGCCGGCGCAAGAACGCGGAGGCGCGCTGGCTGCTGCCGATGATCTGCCGCCGCGGCGGCATCGACAAGGGCGACATCGGCGCCATCAAGATCATGGACACCACCACCGAGTTCGAGATTTCCGAGCGGGTCGCGGACTCCTTCGCTGCCAAGATCAAGCGTCCGGACAAGGAAGACAGCATCCGCATCGAGCCGATGGCGGACGGGCCGCAGCGGCAGGCGGCTTCGCAGGAGCGGTCATATGCGCCTAGGCGCGAGGCCGCTGACGATGATCACCGTGAGCGTCAGAGCGATCGCGCGCGCGAGGCAGGTGCATTCAAGCCGCGCAGCACGTCTCACGGCGAGCGTGGCCCGAAATTCGGCGAGGCTGCTTCTTTCGGGAAGCAAAAGAAGCATAAGAGCAAACAGGGCCACGCGGAGCCTTCGGTCATGCCGTGGCCCGTGAAGGGCGCGCCGGGGAAGAAGAAGGCGAGGAAGAAACGGCGAGGTTGAGCGTCCGCCATTCAGGTCAGGCAGCAATGATGCCGCCGGATTGCACTGGCGACATCATCTACTGGCGACATCATCTGAAGAGAGAGGCGTGAGCTCAGCGGCCACCGCTGCCCCCACCACCACCACCGCCGCCACTGCCACCGGCATCACGCATCGCGGAGCTATAGCGAGGATCGGTCTGCTTCATGTAAGTCGGCGAGGTGTCGCGATGGGTGACGACGCGTCGTCCGCCTTGATTCGGCATCTCGATCAGGCTGCCACAGCCCTCGAACAAGGCGAACTCGCAGCCGTATGTGCGGTACTGCGCGGCGTTGACACTGGTCGCGATGAACGCGGTCGCCGCAACAAAGGCAATCAAAGCAACTTTCGGCAATGTGAGTTTCATGGAAAGTCTCCAGTCTCGGTTCGGCGAGACCAGAACGGCCCGCACGGTTCTTCGACGGAGGCTGGTTGAAACTGGTTCGAGCAGGTGGGTTCACGCCCGCGTGAGTCGTGAGCGGGGAGGGACGTCACGTTGCAGCGAGATCGCGCTGAGATCAATCCAGCTTCAGATATTCCAGCTGCATCGCCACGAAGTCGGCCGTGCGCGATCCGTAGCGCGCATCGATCGCACGTAGCGTTTCATCCAGCGCCTGTGCCGGCGGCGAGGTGCCGGCTCCCGGCAGCGCCTGCTGCGCAGGCCAATCGTCCGCGATCCGGTCCGGCAGGATGCCGAGGCCTCCGCGGCTCGTGCGCGCCTCTGCCGTGGCGGCGAAGGTGAGGGCGCGTGAGCGATAGGTCCGCGACCATGCATCGGCGACCAGCGCGAGCGAGACCTCGTCGACACCTGGCGTCAGCGCTATACCGAGCTGCTCGCGGTTCCAGAAGGCGAGCGTGTTCGCGATCGCCGTCAGCGCGAAGGGGCGCGTGAAGCTGAACGCGTCGCTGCGGTGGCGCGCATCCCACGCCGCAAGGCCGATGTCGCGGGCGACCGCCTCGGCCTTGGCCCGACCGGCAATGGCCTCGATCAAGGTGAGGGCCATCGGCATGGATGCGGTGATGCCGGTGGTCGTTACGACGCCCTGGTCGACGACCAGTCTGCGGTCCGCCGTATAGCGGACCGTCGAATGCTTCTGAAGGTCGCGCACCGAATACCAATGCGTCGTGGCTCTCTTGCCGTCGAGCAGCCCGGTGTTGGCAACGACCGTGGCGCCGACGCAGACGCCGATCACGATCGCGCCCTTGCCGGCCTGGCTCCTGATCCACTGCAGGACGACTGTGTCGTCGTCGCGGCTCATCGCGGGCACGATGACGTAGTCGGCGCCGTCGGGATGCGCGGCGTCGAACTCGGCGATGGTCGCATGGGGCTGCACCCTGAGTGCGGGATAGAGCGTGACCGGTCCCGGCTGCGTCGCCAGGGTGAGGACGTCGGCGACGTCCGCCCGCGCGAGGATGCCGTAGGGCATCAGATAGTCGGTGGTCTCGCTCATGTCGTTGATGCCGACGATGGCGATCAGAGGGCGCTGTCGCTTCGGCGGTTTCAGCGCGGCCAGCGTCGCCTCGGCTTCGTCTTTGGAGATCGCAGGCGCGGTTCCCGATGCCGGCGCGCCTGGCAGCAGGAGCAGCCACGTTCCGCCGATCGCCACCAGCAATGCCACGCTGCCAAGGAGGGTCCATGCCAGAATGCGCCAGCTCATGATGATGTCACCCGCTCGTCATCTCACGCGGCGCGGAAACTATCCGGTTGGGACGACTTCGGGAATGACGCAAATCCGGCAAAAACGGTCATGCCGCGCGCGACGATCCATCGCGCGATCGGCACCTGCGCAGGAGCTTTCGAAGTCTACCGCAGCCCCTCATACACCATCAGCCCGCGTGCGATCTGCAATTTGCGGATCGCGCGCGGCAGCAGTTTCTCCGGCTGATGCAGATAGCGCCAGGAGGTGAGGGTGAAGGCACCGAGCACGCCGCATTCGTCGTCGAACGGTGCGAGCACGCCGGTCACGCTGACAGGCGTATGCGGGCGGGCATTGAAGGGCAGCAGCAGCAGCTCGAGATGCGCCTTGCTGCCGTTTTCGCGTTGAGCCGTGACGCCGGCAATCGCACCCAAGGTCTCGTCGGCGACGATCGTGGTGATCTCCTCGATCTCGCCGCGGCTGGCTTGCGTGAATAGCGCCGCAAAGCTCCGGTCCTTGAGATCGCCCCCGGCGAGCGCACAGACGCGCGTGCCGGCGACGCGGAACGGGAAGCCGAGCTTCTGCTCGCAGGACAGCACGAAGATATCGCCGAGCAGGTCGCGGACGGCGGCCGGATCGATGTCGGCCCGATCGGGCGCCCGCGCTGCGCCGCGCTTGTTGTCCCAATACGCGAAGAACTCGCGGCTCGACGGATGTTTCATGACTGACGCTTATTCGGGGGCGCAACCTCCCGGGACAAACCTGTCCCGCTTCAGTGCACCCGCGATCCCTTTCGTTGTTGTGCAGGAGGGGATCTGCAGCGTCCATGCCGCTGGGGTGTTTTCAGCTCCTCGGCGGCTGTCTTTGCGTTGTTAACGTTAAATTAACTATGCGCTTTGCACCGCCAGCCTGCCTGCTAAGGTGATCGCGGTCGCAAGCTTCGCCGCTTTCTCCAGGTTCTCGGCGAGGCCTGTACACAGGGCGTCAAACAGTTTGGTCGCGGGCCGCGGGAGGGGTGGGGATACACCTTATTCCCGGGAAGGTACCGGAAGGCCGACAACACGGACAGGGAGGGCTTTTCCCAGGGCCCTCCCATTTCCTTTTGTGCACTTGCGCAAGGCCGGCAAAGGCGACTATCTCCAAGCACCGCTCCGATCGCGCTGAAAGCGAAGCTGCCTTGGATTCCCCGCAAGACTTTCCGCCGCAAGGTTTTCAAACGGACGTGCCGGCCGTCGTTGAGGAGGCTTCGCGCGAGCCGATCCTGACGTTGCCCGCGGCGCTGACCGGCTATATCGCCCTGCTGGCGCTGATCCATCTGCGGGTGCTGCTGCCGCCGGAGATCGAAAACTGGACCATCGACGTCTTCGGCTTCATCCCGAAGCGCTACGATTCCTCGCTGCTCAATCTGCAGATTCCGGGCGGGGCGGGTGCGAAGGTCTGGACCTTCGTCACCTATTCGCTGCTGCACGCCAATTTGACCCATCTCGGCTTTAACGTGCTGTGGCTGCTGCCGTTCGGCAGCGCGCTGGCGCGGCGCTTTGGCGCCATCAGGTTCTTCGTGTTCATGGCGGTGACGGCGGCGGCCGGCGCGCTCGCCCATCTCGTCACCCATGAGCATGCGGTGGCGCCGATGATCGGCGCGTCGGCCTCGGTGTCGGGAGCGATGGCGGCGGCGATCCGCTTCGCGTTCGCCCGCGGCAGCTTCCTATCGTTCAGCCGTTCGGACGCCGATACCGCCGCAAAGGTTCCAGCGCTGCCGCTGTCGCGCGCGTTGCGCGACGGACGGGTGGTCGGCTTCCTCAGCGTTTGGTTCGGCGTCAACATCATCTTCGGCGTTGGCGCAATTGGCATCGATGCTGAGACCACGAGCGTGGCCTGGCAGGCCCATATCGGCGGTTTCTTCGCGGGGCTGCTGCTGTTTGCGCTGTTCGATCCGGTGCCGCGCATGCGAAGCGATGCTGCGGATGCGTCATCACGGGACGTCTCAGACCGTATTTGAAGCGGCGCTTGCGGCGCGGCCCGAATTCATCCATCATTCCCGAGAAGAATGTTCCGAAGCTGCAAGCTGATCGAGCATGATCCGGAAAAGCGTAGCGGTTTTCCGGCGAGATCATGCTCAGACGGTAACAAGGCAATGCTTCGCAAGGCGCCCGAGCGTGAAACCGGCGCTGAAACTGTTAGTTGAAGACTCGCGAACAAGTTCCGGATCGCCAAAGGGCGGACGGCTCCGATTCAGGGAGGCGACAATGACGGTACGTTCCATTCTCAACACCAAGGGCCACCAGATCGTGAGCGTCGAGCCCGACGCCAAGCTGTCGGCCGCGATCAAGCTGCTCGGTGAGAAGAAGATCGGCGCGGTGCTGGTGATGAACCAGAGCCGGCTCGAAGGCATCCTGTCCGAGCGCGACATCGTGCGCGTGCTCGGCGAACGCGGCGCCGGCGTGCTGGAGGAGCCGGTCACTCAGGTCATGACCCGCAAGGTGGTCACCTGCAAGGAGACCGACACAGTCGCCGAACTCATGGAGATAATGACCACAGGCAAGTTCCGCCATCTGCCCGTGATCGACAATGGCAAGGTGGTGGGCCTGATCTCGATCGGCGACATCGTCAAGCGCCGCGTCCAGGAATACGAGGCCGAGCAAGAAGCCCTGCGCGACTACATCAAGACGGCTTGAGCGGCTTTACTCGCTGATCTTGGGCGCCGCGCCTTCGGGCGGCGGCGCCAGCACGTGGATCGCTTCCTGAATGGAGTCCAACGCACGCTCGGCGGCGCGGGTGCCCAAGGCGATGAGGTCATCGGCACGGTGGAAGTCGAACCAGCCGAAATGGCCGACCCGCGGCGTGATCAGCATATCAGGTGGATCGCCGGCGAGGCGGGCGCGGGTGATGCGGTCCTGCATGATGTTGAAGGCGTCGACCATCACCGACGAAAGGCCGGGGCGGCTGCTGCTTGCGCCGAAAAACTCGCGCTTCACCGTTTTCTCAGGCGAGAAGAATCGCGGGAAGCGCCGTTTTGACGTTGTCTCCTCAGGCACGGGCACGACCGGTTCGGGCATCGCGCCGTGGGAATAGACCGTCGTCGAATAGGTGAAGATATCGCTGGAAAGATTTGCCGCGATAACGATTTCGGCGCCGAGCGCCCGTGCCGCCGAGACCGGTACCGGATTCACCAGCGCGCCGTCGACCAGCCAGCGGTCGCCGATCAGGACGGGAGAGAAGATGCCGGGCAGCGCATAGGAGGCGCGCATCGCGTCGACCACGCGCCCGCGCGTCAGCCAGATCTCGTGGCCGGTGCGGACCTCGGTGGCGACCGCCGCGAACTTGATCGGGAGATCCTCGATCAGGGTTCGGCCGCACGCTTCCTCGAGCCGGGTCGCCAGCTTCTCGCCGCCGATCAGGCCTGAGCCGTTGAGGCGGATGTCGAGATAGCCGAGGATGTTGCGCATGCCTTGCAGGCTGCGGCCCCATTCTTCCAGCGTATCGAGCTGGCCGGCCGCATAGAGGCCGCCGACCACCGCGCCGATCGAGGTGCCGACCACGACGTCGGGCGCGATGCCGTTGGCGAGCAGAGTCCGGATGATGCCGATATGGGCGAAGCCGCGCGCCGCACCGCCGCCGAGGGCAAGGCCGATGACCGGCCGGCGGATGCTGCCCAAGCCGACTTTCTCGCTATTCGAGCCGTTCGCGCCCCGACCCTTCAAGATGTCCAGCACTGAAAAACTCCCCTGGGCCAGGCCCGTATCACTAGACTAAGCACCGCACTGGCACTCCGCCAGAACCGGGGCAGAGCATGGTTTATGCCGCTTTGGGAAGGGCACAGGGCAGGAGTATGGCGATGGACGGTTGCTGCGAGACTAATCACGCAGGCGTCAACCGGGTTCCAAATGACCGTATTCCAGCGGGTTCCTGAGGCTTGAATTTGCCGCGTTTTCAGTGAAAAGCAGGGACATGACACGCGGGGGTGACGGCATCATCAGATGGCGGCGCAGCGATCGGCTGCTGCCGGCGCTGACCCTTGCGGCGTGCCTTGCGTCCTTCGGCCCGGTCTCCCTTGGCCAAAACGCGGCGCAAGCGCAGCTTTTCTCCGATCGTCCGCCGCCGGTGCCCCCTGCGTCGGTGCCGGATCCCGGCGGCGCCATCAATCTGGCACCGCCCTCGGGGGCAGGCGCCGGGCCGCTGAGCCTGCCGCCGACCCTGATGCAGCCGACTTCGCCCACCATGCCGCCGCCCGCGGTCACGACCGTGCCGCCGGCCGCGCCGCTGAATGCGGCCGTGCCCGGCCAGGGCGTGCTGTCGCTGACCGCGAAATACGGCAAGGATGCTCCGCCGATCACCAGCGGCCTGGTCTGGCGCGTATTTGCCGACCGTCCCGACGAGAACGGCACCTTCAAGCTGATCCGCGAGGACCGCAACGCCACGCCCAACATCGTGCTGCCGCCGGGCAATTACGTCGTGCACGTCGCCTTCGGCCTCGTCAGTGCGGTGCGCACCGTCAGCCTGAAAGCGGAGACCGACCGTGAATCCTTCGTGCTGCCGGCCGGGGGCTTGCGCATCGAGGGCCGCGTCGGCACCAGCCGCATTCCGCAGAACCAGATCTCGTTCGCGATCTACAAGGGCAGCCAGTTCGAATCCGGCGAGCGGGCTTCCCTGGTGCCGAACGTCGCCGCCGGCGACGTCGTGCTGATACCGGAGGGCACCTACTACATCGTCTCCAACTATGGCGATGCCAACTCTGTGGTGCGCTCCGACATCCGCGTCCAGGCCGGCAAGCTCACCGACGTCACCATCACCCACCGCGCTGCCGTGATCACGCTCAAGCTCGTCAGCGACAGGGGCGGGGAAGCGCTGGCCAACACCGCCTGGTCGGTGCTGACCCCGGGCGGCGACGTCATCAAGGAATCGATCGGCGCCTTCCCGCGCGTCGTGCTCTCCGAAGGCGAATACCGCGCCATCGCCAAGAACGAGGGCAAGGTCTACGAGCGCGGCTTCAACGTCGTGAACGGCGTCGACGGCGAAGTCGAGGTCGTCGCGCGGTGATGCTGGCGGCGATGCCCGCCGGTGGTGGTCTGGTCCGGATGCTGGGCTTCGCGCCTCGAAGATCCTCCGCTTCTCACATGGCGCACAAGCGCACCATCTTCCGTTACCTCTGCGATAGGTGAGCAGACGCTCACTGTTGCCGCTCCTGTGTTTTGAATCCATAGGCCTGCGCGGCCAAGCAGCGTCTCGAGGCGCGAAGCAACACCGCCATCAGCGCCTTATTCCCGAAGCGCGAGTTCACCGCACCGGTGGACGCTCAATTCCGATCATCAATTTTTATTCTCTTTCCATCCTGCTGGGTTATATGTCGCAGTCGGATGCGCAGATCATCGACGCCTGCGCCATCGGTAATGAGCAGGGGGCCCGGCCCGTCGGCATGTTCGAAGTGGTCCTAACAAGGCGCAAGCGGTTTGGCTGGCGATGGCAAGTGTGCGACCAGTCCGGCAAGATATTTGCGGACGGGTTCGAGCGCACGCGCCCGTCCGCCAAATATCAAGGCGAACGCGCGCTGTTCTTCCTGCTGTCGCAGGCCCATTTGAACGACCGCTCCGCCGCCTCGAGCGAGGACTAGCGGCACACCTGCGCTTTGCACTGAATTCGTAACCGGGTGAGCGGCTTGTATGCACTAGCTCGGCGAGCGAAGTCGGAAGCGACACTCGGGATGCACGGCAAGATTCCCGGATCTCGCTTCGCTCATTCGGATTACGAGACCTTGCGTTGCCCGCCGGGCGAAACACCAAGCCGTGGGTCAACGTGCGCCATCCAAAATATTCCGCTTTACCGAAATTCGGAAATCGCGTATGTGTCGCCCAAGCAAGAGGGGCGTATCGCGATCGTCACGACACGCGGGCCGGGCGGCGGTGGACGCAGGTCACATCGGCGCGAAGGGCTTCGCAGGGCGGAGAGCCGTGAGCGAGGACCTCGCGCACTCGACCGGTGTGATCGGCGTACGGCGAAATCGTGTGGTCCTGGCGCCCGGGGTCTGTGCGCCAAGTCTTGCGGTGATGTGAGCGGCCCAACCGGACCGCGGCATCAGCCATCGGCAAGGCGACGGGGGCAATAGTGCATCGCTCCCCGGGGAGCAACTGTGTTGAAGTAGACCGGTGATC
>NZ_JADPKG010000068.1:0-77454 GCF_023073875.1 Bradyrhizobium sp. 154 | reverse complement strand
AAGGCTTGCCCATCCATGCTGGCCTCCCGCCCAGCCAGCATGGTGAATCAGAAACGAACTGATTTGGGAATCCCAAATCGATTCAACCAAACCCCATCCCGCTTTAGCATGCGGAACCGCCCGCATGAGCGAAGCGAGATGCGAGACCGCCGTCCCGGCTATTGCTTCGCTCACCGGGCCCTACAACATCAGCGCTCCTGCAAGGCCAGCCGCACACCGACGGCGCAGTAAACTGCGCCGACCAACTTGCCTTGCCACCTGACAATTGCCGGATGGCGGCGAACGAGGTTGCCAAGACGTCCCGCACCGACGGCGAATACGACGGTGCTGACGAGGCCGAGCAACACGAATATGGCTCCCAGAATCGCAAGCTGAAGCACGACCGGCCCGTTGTCCGACCGGACGAACTGCGGCAGGAAGGCGAGAAAGAACAGCGCGGTCTTCGGATTCAGAACCTCCGCCACGATCGCCTGTCGGAACGCTTGACCCGCAGTGATCGCCAAGGTCCGGGCGCTGATTCCCAGTGGAGGCTTTTCCAGCATCGCGCGAATGCCGAGGTAAATGAGGAAGGCTGCCCCCGCATATTTGACGATGCTGAACAAGAGTGCCGACGTAGCGATGATCGCCGAGAGGCCGACGATCGCCATCATTGTGTGGACGATGTCTCCCGCAGCGATCCCCGCCCCTGTCGCGATGCCAACCTTCGTTCCGGAACTGGCCGCGCGCGCCATGGTGAGGAGCGTGGCTGGTCCAGGGATGAACACAAAGCCGAGCACGATAATGATGTAGGTGATCAGGGTGGTCAGATCGATCATGCACGGGCTCCACGGGCGGGTTGATCTAGCAGGCTTTGCGACGGCGAATAGCCCACCGGCACAAGCAGCCGGTCGTCGATCTGGCCAACCATCAAGCCGTGCTCGGCATCCAGTACGCCGCGACATCTCGGTCCAGGCGATGCTGCCTCTGGAACACTGATTGCCCGCCTTCGCGGGCAATGACATCGCGTGTTTGGAGACGGCGACGCAAACAAAAAAGCGCGGCCAGTGGCCGCGCCTTCGCTCTTCCTATACCGCGCCCGCCTTCTGCGCGTAGTCCCATGAGGCCTTTGACAGCGGCACGGTGCGCTTGGCCGATTCCAGCGCCTTGGCATTGGCGGCGGTGCCGTCGCGGATACGGCCGGCGATACCCTGCGTGATACCAGCGAGGCGGAACAGATTGTAGGAGAAGTACCAGTTGAGGTCCGGCACGTTCATCTTGGTGACGTTGCAGTAGATTTGCGCGGCCTCTTCCAGGCTCGGGATGTTGAGCGCCTTGAGGTCGACGCCCTCGAGGCCCGGCATGATCCACTGCATCAACAGATAGGTAAAGTCGGCCATGGGATCGCCGAGCGTCGACAGCTCCCAGTCCAGCACCGCCTGCACCCGCGGTTCCGTCGCGTGGAAAATCATGTTGTCGAGGCGATAGTCGCCGTGGACGATGGAGACGCGCGCCTGCTCCGGCACGGTCTTGGGCAGCCATTCGGCGACCTTCTCGAACTCCGGAATGTGCTGGGTTTCGGAGGCGCGGTATTGCTTAGTCCAGCGGTCGATCTGGCGCGCGAAATAATTGCCGGGCTTACCGAAGTCGCCAAGGCCGATCGCAACCGGATCGAACATGTGGAGCTTCGCCAGCGTCTCGATCTTGCTGGTGAAGATCTTTCGGCGCACATCGGCATTCTGGCTCGGCAGCGTTGGATCCCAGAACACGCGGCCCTCTTCCATCGACATGATGTAAAAGGCAGCGCCAATGACGCTATCGTCCTGGCACAGCGCATAGGCGCGTGCGACCGGAAAGCCTTGCTTTCCAAGCGCTGCGATCACGCGGTATTCGCGATCGACGGCGTGCGCCGAAGGCAGCAATTTGCCGAATGGCTTTCGGCGCATCACATAGGAACGGTTCGGCGTGTCGAGCCGGTAGGTCGGGTTGGACTGGCCGCCCTTGAACTGGAGCACGACCAGCGGGCCCTCATAGCCTTCGACGTTGTCGCGCATCCAGGCCTCGAGCCGCAGCTCGTCGAAACGATGCCGCTCCTCGACCGGCTTGGTGCCCGAGAACTCCTCGTCTTTCCTGACGCCGTCAGCCACGATGACGCTCCCTCTTCAGTCCTGACCATTTCAGGTCGAGCATGATCCTAATCGGTAACCACTGACGCACTTGCGTCAAGCGGTCATCCGACGCGGATCATGCCCTGTCGTTTCTTCAAGTCGGGATCGCCGTCCGGCTCTCCCGCTTAGTTTTAGTGACTTGGAGAGTTTGCATACTTCCGAAGTTCAAGTCTGGCAATGGCGCGATTGTGCACCTCATCCGGACCGTCGGCGAGCCTCAGCGTGCGAATGTGGGCGTAGTCCTTGGCAAGGCCGGCCTCGTCCGACACGCCCGCGCCGCCAAAGGCCTGGATCGCCTCGTCGATGATCTTCAGCGCCATATTGGGGGCTGCGACCTTGATCATGGCGATCTCGGCCTGCGCAGTCTTGTTGCCGACCTTGTCCATCATGTCGGCCGCCTTGAGGCACAGAAGACGCGTCATCTCGATATTGGTGCGGGCCTCGCCAATGCGCTGCTCCCACACCGAGTGCTCGACGATCTTCTTGCCGAAGGCGGTGCGCGAGGCGAGCCGCTTCACCATCTTCTCCAGCGCCTCCTCGGCCTTGCCGATGGTGCGCATGCAGTGATGGATGCGGCCAGGGCCGAGCCGGCCCTGCGCGATCTCGAAACCGCGGCCTTCCCCTAACAGGATGTTCTCCTTCGGCACCCGCACGTTCTCGAGCAGCACCTGAGCATGGCCGTGCGGCGCATCGTCGAAGCCGAACACGGGCAGCATCTTCTCGACCTTGATGCCGGGCGTGTCGAGCGGAACCAGGATCTGCGACTGCTGCTGGTGCTTGGCCGCCTTGAAATCGGTCTTGCCCATCAGGATCGCGATCTTGCAGCGGGGATCGCCGACGCCGGACGACCACCATTTGCGGCCGTTGATGACGTAGTGATCACCGTCTTTCTCGATGCGGGTCTCGATATTGGTGGCGTCCGACGAGGCCACCGCCGGTTCCGTCATCAGGAAGGCGGAGCGGATCTCGCCGTCCATCAGTGGGCGCAGCCATTTGCGCTTCTGCTCCTTGGTGCCGTAGCGGATGAACACTTCCATGTTGCCGGTGTCGGGCGCCGAGCAGTTGAATACCTCCGAGGCCCAGGTGATGCGGCCCATCTCTTCCGACAGCAGCGCGTATTCGAGATTGGTCAGTCCCGCGCCGCGGAATTCGTCGTCCTCGTGCTCGGACGGCGGCATGAACATGTTCCACAGGCCTTCCGCCCTGGCCTTCTTCTTGAGGTCTTCCAGGATCGGAATCACCTTCCAGCGGTCGCCGCTCTTGTCCTGCTGGTCGTAGACCGGCACCGCCGGGCGCACGTGCTTGGTCATGAAAGACCGCACGCGGTCGAGCCATTCCTTCTGCTTGGGCGACAGATCGAAATCCATGGGACGCTCCTCGTCTTGCTCTTTGAACAATTTCTCTGACGCCGAACTGTCCTGCCGCTGCGCCCGGCCCGCAAGCGCGAATGCGCGCGCGTTGCGGCCGTTCGGAACGGAATCGCGAGTTGCGAACGAGTCCCGATTGCGGATTGACAATTTCCGGCCTTCAAACGATAGTTTCATACAACTGTTTGAATTGCAACTCCCCTCATCCAGGGCACCCATGGCCAGCGATCATACGAGGTCTGCCATTCTCGCCGCCGCCGAACGGCTCTATGCCGATCGCGGCTTCGGCGACGTGACGCTGCGCGACATCGTCGCGGCGGCCAATGTCAATCTGGCCGCGGTGAACTATCATTTCGGCTCGAAGGATGAATTGATCGCGGAATTGTTCGTCACGCGCTCGATCGCGACCAATCGCGAGCGCCTGCGGGAATTGAAGGCGGCGGAAGAACAGGGCGGCGGCTGCGCGCCGATTGAGGTCATCCTGCGCGCGCTGGTCGGACCGACGTTGCGCGGCTGCCTCGGCCCTGAGAACCAGCGCTCGACCGCGGCGCGCTTCATGATCCGCGCCTCGATCGAGTCCGTGCCGCCGATCCGCCGCATCAAGAACCGCGAGATCGACCATTTGCGCAAATTTGCCGGCGCGATGCGCAGGTCCCTGCCCGACCGCAGCGAGGTCGATATCTATTGGGGCCTGAACTTCGCGCTCGCCATGGCGCACCACACCATCCGTGAGAGCGAGCGGCTGACGAAGCTGTCGGAGGGCAAATGCGACCTCGATGACGTCGAGGACGTGGTCGCGCGCGTCGTCCGCGTCGCGACGATGGCGCTGACGGCGGGCCGGAGCGAGACGAAGGCGCCGGCGCGGGCGCTGGCACGCGACGCGCGTTGATCAAACAGGCTCGCTCAGGGCCGATACGGCCTCACTTCCCGCTTGCGGGAGACGTCGGAATTTCGCGTGCAGGGGTCACGCCCGCTGCGGCATCTCCTCGGCCTCTTCTTTGGCGAGCAGCAGCAGCATCTCGATGCCCATCTCGCCTTCCTGCGGCGAACGGATGAACTTGATCTCATCGGAACTTTGCCGCAGCGCGGCAATGATGGCGACGGCCTGATTGGCGGTGGCCGCCTCGGTCGCCAGAATATCCTTCTGGTTCTTGGCCTGGAACCCGATCGTGTAGGACATTCGCTTTCCTCCCGAACTTAAGTGGGAAGATCGGATCAGAATCGGGCGGGAAGCGAAAGCCTGTGCGACTACGGATCGGGATTATCTGGGGGATTGCGCACAAGCTTCACGCAAGCCGGGTCGCGCCGGCTTGCTCGATGCGAGTTGGGCTCGCGGACAGGGCGAAGCGACCGCTAAATGATCCCGTGCTGCTTCAGCTCCTCGACCTTGCCTGCATCATAGCCGAGCTTGCCGGCGAGCACCTCCTCGGTATGCTCGCCCAAGAGCGGCGGCGCGCGGTAGTCCTTGATCGGCGTCTCCGACAAAGTGAGCGCGTTGCGAACCAGCGACAGATCGGGCTCGAAGGGATGATTGACCTTCACCCGCATGCCGCGCGACTGGACGTGCGGATCGGAAAACACCTGCTCGAAATTGTTGATCGGCCCTGAGGGCACGCCGGCCTCCTCCAGCTTTTCCAGCCAATAGGCCACCGGCTTCTTCAGGAACAGGCCGGCGAAGATCGCCATGATCTCCTTTCCGTGCACGACGCGGTCGTTGTTCTTGATGAAGCGCGGATCGCTCGCGAGCTCGGGCGCGCCGAGCACGGCGCAGGTGCGCTGGAACTGGCCGTCATTGCCGACCACCAGCATCAGCTCGCCATCGGTGCAGCGGAACACGCCGGCCGGCATGCCGCCATTGCCCCAGGTGCCGCGGCGCGGCGGGGTCTTGCCGTTGACGAGGTAGATCTGGAGCCAGTGCGACAGGGATGCGATGACGGTATCGAACAGGCAGACGTCGATGTGCTGTCCCGCCCCGCCATTGGCGTCACGGTGGTAGAGCGCCGAGAGAATCCCGATCGATGAATTCATGCCGGTCATGTAGTCGACTATGGAAGGACCGACCTTCATCGGGCCCTCGCCCGGCTCGCCATCGATATGGCCGGTGACACTCATCAGCCCGCCCATCGCCTGCAGAATCGCGTCATAGCCGGCGCGCGGCGCGTATGGGCCGGTCTGGCCGAAGCCGGTCACCGAGCAATAGATGATGCTGGGATTGATCGCCTTCATCGATTCATAGTCGAGGCCGTAGCGCTTGAGATCGCCGACCTTGTAATTCTCCATGAAGACGTCGACGTCCTTGGCGAGCTCGCGGATGATGGCCTGCCCCTCGGGCTTGGCGATGTTGACGGTGACCGATTTCTTGTTGCGGTTGGCGCAGAGGTAAAACGAGTTGTTGTTGTTCGCCTTGCCCTCGGGATCGGTCAGGTAAGGCGGGCCAAAGGCGCGCGCGTCGTCGCCGGTACCCGGCCGCTCGATCTTGATGACCTCCGCACCCAGGTCTCCCAGCATCTGCGCCGACAAGGGCCCGGCGAGCACGCGGGTGAGGTCAAGGATCTTGATGCCTGAAAGCGGCAAAGCCGACATGTCGATTTCCTCCGGGGAACTGGGATCTTGGCGCGGCGGCTCGAAAGCTCTGGCCGCGCACCCCGCGGATACACCATTTTCGGGCATCGAGCACTGCACTGGCGGCATACGGCCATCCCCACCCGGCAGCAGGATCGGCCGGTTGTCGAATTCCGCGCCGCGAAGATTGTCTTAGGTCAGAGCTGCAGCAGCGGTTCGCGGCCGCCGCCGCCCGAGCAGGACCAGGATCAGCACGGTTGCGCAGGAGCAGACGAAGGTGAGACCGAGCGCAGCGCGGCTGCTGAACTCCGTGAGCAATCCGACGAGGAGCGGCGGCGAGATTGCGGAGGCGAGATTGAGCGGCAGCGCGATCATCGACATCGCCTTGGCGAACTCGGCCTGGTCGTAGAACACCAGCGGGATGGTCGCGCGCGCCACCGCCATCGCGCCGCTGCCGGCGCCATAGAGCAGGATGAAGACCGCGACCGCCCAGGTCGTACCCTCGCTCATCATCAGGAGCAGCATCGCCACGGGCAATGCCGTGCCTGCGACGAGGCCGGTCGTGATGCCGTCCCATCGCCCGCCTCCAAGGAAGTCCAGTCCGCGCGCGCTGACCTGGATCACACCGAGCATCGAGCCGAAGGCAATGGCCTGTGCTGGCGCCAGCCCCTCGGCGCGGAGCAGCTCGATGAGAATGGCGGAGAGGCCGAAATTGACGAAGGCGTTGAGGGTGATCGCGGCAACGACGAGACGGAATGTGCTCCGCGCAAATGCAGGCGCCTCTGCAGGCTCGGCCGGCGCACCGCCATCGCTATCCGCGCCTCTCCGACGCGGAGCCGCGAACGCATAGAGCGGAAGCGAAACGAGGATCGTCATGGCTGCATAGACGAGGCATGTTCCACGCCAGCCGAGGTGACCGCTCAGGAACGAGGTGGCCGGCCAGAAGATGCTGTTGGACAGTCCCGTCACCAGCATGAGCGCGCCGATCGCGCTCTTGGCCTGCCGCCCGGCGACCTCGTTCAGCATGATATAGGCGCCGGTCGACAAGGTCGCGCTGCCGGCGATGCCGAGCACGATCCAGGCGGTGAAATAGAGCATCGGCTCGCGCGCGAGCGACAGCAGCACGAAACCCGGCGCGGTCACGACCGTGCCGATCATCATGATCGGCCGCGCGCCATGCCGCGCAAAGGACTTGGCGAGCCAGGGGGCGCACAGTCCCATCGCGACGTAAAGAACGGATGTCCCCGCGAATACCGCCGGCAGGCTCATGCCCAGATCGGCTGCAAGATCGCGCCCGACAATGGCGGGAAGCCCGATCGTGCCCCACCCGACCAGCTGCGTGATCGCGAGCACCAGCAGGACGCCGATTAGCCTGCTGTCAGACTTCAAGAACCGCATTCCCGATATCGCCTGCCCGCCGGGCGCGGATCGCGCCAGCAAGCCCGTTTTACCGGTAGACTCAGCTTGCGGGAATATCGGTTCCGAATGGCACCGCGGCGCCAGCCGCAGAGCACGCCCGTGTCAGGACGTGTGGCCCGGCTCGATATGCTTCGGCGTCTTCTTTTCGCGCTGCGGGGTCATTTTGGCGGGATCTGGCGCATCCGGGACGCCGCGCGGGCCGAGCTGATCGCGCTGGATGTCGTCTTCGGACAGCGGCGGCTCGACGCCATTCTGCTCACGAGGCTTGGTCATCGTGGCCTCCTCTAGATGCTATTCCGCGGCCCCTAGACACCGAGCGCGGTCTCGCCTGCCTCACGGCCGGGCACGCTGACATGGACTTCATGTCCCTCACGAAGGGCCAAGGATGCCGCGGCAACCGCCGACTCGAATGCAGCTTCCTTGGTAGCGTATCGGCTCTTGACGTCCCCGTCGTGCAGCACGCCCCATTCGTCCTGCACCGGCACGACGGCGTATTGAGCAAGACCCATTGTCCAAACTCCCGGCTTTGCGTTCAGAGATCGTCTGCCCGATAACGCGCGGGCGCGCCTAACGTTGCGTCAGCTGCGGATGCGCCGCCGTCACCCGCCACACGGTGTTGCCGCTGTCGTCGGCCACCAGCAGCGCGCCGGTCTTGTCGATGGCGACGCCAACGGGGCGACCGCGCGCCTGATTGTCGCTGTTAAGGAAGCCGGTGACGACGTCCTGCGCCGGCCCGCTCGGCTTGCCGTCCGCAAACGGCACGAACACGACCTTGTAGCCGTTCAGCACCTGCCGGTTCCAGCTGCCGTGCTCCCCGACGAAGGCGCCGTTGCGATAGGCGGCCGGCAGGCTGGTGCCGGCGGAGAAAGCCATCCCCAGCGGGGCGACATGCGAGCTCAGGGCATAGTCCGGCACGATCGCGTTGGCCACGAGGTCCGGCCGCTCCGGCTTGACGCGGGGATCGACGTGCTGGCCCCAATAGCTGTAAGGCCAGCCGTAGAAGCCGCCGTCCCTGACGGACGTCATGTAGTCGGGCACGAGATCGGGACCGATCTCGTCGCGCTCGTTCACCACTGTCCACAATGCGCCGGTCTGCGGCTCGAAGCTGAGGCCGTTCGGATTGCGCAGGCCGCTTGCGAAGAGGCGCCAGCGGCCGCCGGCACGATCGACCTCGAGGATAGCGGCGCGATTGTGCTCGGCCTCCATGCCGTTCTCGGTGATGTTGCTGTTGGAGCCGACGCCGGCATAGAGTTTTGAGCCGTCGGGGCTAGCGACCAGGCTCTTGGTCCAATGATGATTGATCGGCCCGCCTGGCAGCGGCGTCAGCACCGTGCCGGGTGCGGTGATCTTCGTGTCGCCCTCGGTATAGGGATATTTCACGATCGCGTCGGTGTTGGCGACATAGAGATCGTTGCCGACCAGCGCGACGCCGAACGGCGAGTTGAGATGGTCGAGGAAGACGCTTTGCGTGTCAGGCACGCCGTCGCCATTGCTGTCGCGCAGGAGCGTGATGCGGTTACCCGGTCCGGTGTCGCCGCCGCCCGAGGTCGCCCAGGACTCGATATATCCCATCACGATTTCCTTGGGACGCTTGATCGAGGCGCCCTTCGGCGCCTTGGACTCCACCACCAGCACGTCGCCATTGGGCAGCACATAGAGGGATCGCGGATGCTGCAAGCCGGTTGCGAACGCCTTGGCCTGCAAGCCCTGCGCAACGGTCGGCGTCTCGTCCTTCTTCCAGCCGACGATGCGGGCGATGTGGACCGGCGGCAGCAGATATTGCTGGATATCCGGCAGCGTCGGATTGGGGCCGATTTGCGCCTTGGGATCGCCACTGCCGTCATTGCAGCCGGCCAGACACAGCAACGAAGAGCACAGCAGCGCGCGGGTGAGCTTTGCCATCATCGTGCAACTCCGACGCCGTGGCGATACACCATGGCCCAGCCGAGCCAGCCGGTGACGGGCAGGATCAGCACGGTAATCACCGAAAGAGCGAGCCCGGTCGGCCACACCGAGGTCCAGGCATCGCGCATGTGAATCATCGTATTGAAGATCGCAAGGATCAGCGCCACAGCGTTGCCGATCAGATGCGGCCAGGCCGGCGGCTGCGTCCGCACCAGTCGGTTGCCGAGGAAATCAATGAGGCCTGCAATGGCCGCGAGCACGCCGAAGATAACGCCGAAGAGCAGAAGCCAGGCGGAAAAATTCGCCCACATGATCTCGGCGCTCGCGACATAGGCGATGTCGGTAAGCAGCGCCCCGATGAAACACGCGATCGGGATCGGCACCAGCATCGGATGAATCGGATGGCCCGCGATCTGCGCCGTGGAGCGCACACGCATGTCGTCTTGCACGGTCGGCCTCGTGTGACTTTCGCCCGGCCCGACCGGGAAACTCATGCTTGCGGCGATGGTTCCTGAGCGGATTGATCGCCCAGGCGCGCCCACATATTCGGCATCGCGCCGAGTGGGAAGTCTGCGGCCCGGCCCGGATCGTCGGTTCTAGCCAAAGCCGGCTTGCCCGAAACCGACGTTACTCAAGGTCAAAACAGCGGAGCTCCCTGCCGCAGATTCATGTGCCGGTTGACGTCCTTGTAAAGCAGATAGCGAAACCGACCGGGGCCTCCTGCGTAGCACGCCTGCGGGCAGAAGGCGCGCAGCCACATGTAGTCTCCGGCCGCGACCTCGACCCAGTCCCGATTGAGACGGTACACGGCCTTGCCCTCGAGGACATATAATCCGTGCTCCATGACGTGCGTCTCTGCAAAGGGGATCGTCGCACCCGGCTCGAACGTGACGATATTGATGTGCATGTCATGCCGCATGTCGGCCGGATCGATGAAGCGCGTGGTTGCCCACCTTCCCTCAGTGCCCGGCATCGGTACCGGTTCAACCGAGTCTGCATGGGTCACAATCGCCTCGGGCTCGGCCAATCCGGGCACGCGCTGATACAGCTTGCGGATCCAGTGAAGCTGCGCCGGGCTCTGGCCCCGGTTGCGAATGCTCCAGGCGCAACCGGGTGGCAGATAGGCGAAGCCGCCCGGCCTGAGCTCATGCTCCTCGTCCGCCAATTTGAGGAGCAACCTGCCGCCCACGACGAACAACGCGCCCTCGGCGTCTTTGTCCGGTTCGGGAACTTCACTTCCTCCATCCCGCGCGATCTCCATAAGATAATGGGAGAACGTCTCCGCGAAGCCGGAGAGCGGTCGCGCCAGCACCCAGACGCGCGTATCCTTCCAGTGCGGCAGGTGGCTGACCACGATGTCGCGCTGCACGCCGTTGGGGATGACCGCGTAGGCGTTGGTAAAGACCGCCCGGCCACTGAGAAGATCCGTCTGGGGCGGAAGGCCCCCTTGCGGGATGTGATAGGTTTGCGATGACATCATCGAGCCTCGTGGACGTTACGGGGGGTCAGCTTGCGGCCGTCTTGGGATCGAGTTGCATCGTCTCGTCTAGCCAATATTCTTCGAGATTGTTACCACCACCCTTTCGATCGACGACAAGGAACGAGCTTGCGTCCTTGACCACCAGAAGCGGGTGGTGCCAGCAGTTTCGGGCATAGTTCACGCCTTGGTTGCCATTGGCAGCGAACGCCCGATAGGTCGAAGGTGTGTGCGGGTCGGTGCAAACGACGACCAGCCAGTTTCCTCCGTTCAAGGGCATGAACAGCTGGCTTCCAAGTGGATGGCGCTCCATCAGGCGAATGGCGATGGGCGCGGGCCGCGCAGAGGCGACAAACCAGCTGATGTTGATTTGTCCGCCGTCCGCACCGACATCGATATTGGCGAGTTCGTTGTAGCGCGCGGCATATCCCTGGTTGATCGAGAGGGGCGTCAACCCTTCCGTTTCGACGACCTCTCCGAACGGAGCGAACGCCTGCCTCATCAATGGCTCAATCGAGAGTTTTGCCATGTCAACCACATGCCTCTGCATTCAAAGCGTCTGCAGGCCCGCGACGGGAGCGTTCGCGCCGGCCGGATCGATCTGCACGTTCTCGCTTGAAGGAACGATCTCACCATCGAGAATGCGATGCGCCTTCGCGCGATCGAGGTCCCCCTCCCACGAGGCGACGACCACCGTGGCAACGCAGTTTCCGACATAATTGCCGAGCGCGCGGGCGATGCCGATGAACCAGTCCACCGACAAGATCAGCACCAGTCCGATCGCCGGGATGGCCGGAATGGCTGCCAGCGTCGCCGCGAGGACGACAATGGCCGAGCCCGGGACGCCATGAGCTCCCTTGGACGTGAGCAACGCGACGCCGAGGATCGCCAGGAGATCGCCCGTGGCGAGTGGTGTGTTCGTCGCCTGTGCAATGAAGACCGCCGCCAGGGTCAAGTAGATCGAGAAGGCATCCAGATTGAATGAGTACCCTGTCGGGATGACCAAACCGACCGTCGACCGCTTGATCCCGAGCTGTTCGAGCTTGCGCATGGTCTGCGGAAGCACGCTGTCGCCTGCGGCCGTGCCGAGAACGATCATCAGCTCTTCACGCAGATAGACCAGCAACTTGAACAGGCTGAAGCCCGAGAGCCGCATGATCGCTCCGAGCACGACGACCACGAAGAAGAACACCGCCAGATAGAACAGGGCAACAAGCCCCCCGAGCTGCTTCAGTGAACCGATGCCATACTTGCCGACAGTGAAGGCGATCGCACCGAAGACGCCGAGCGGGGCGAGCCGGACGACGAAGTTCATCATCTTGAAGATGATCTCGTTCACCCGCTCGACGAAATCGACGACTGGCCTCGCGCGCTCGCCGCACAACGACATGGCACAACCAAACATGATCGAGACGATCAGGACCTGCAGAACATCGCCGGAGCTGAAGGCTCCGACGATGGTCGACGGGATGAGCTTCATCAGGAATTCGGAGACGCCTCCGCCGGCGACCTGAGCGGCGGTCTGGCTGAACCCGCTAAGCGCCTTGGCGTCCAGCGTCCTTGGATCGATGTTCATTCCGGCGCCGGGCTGAAAATAGTAAGCAAGCGCGATGCCGAACACCAAGGCGATGGTGGTGACGATCTCGAAATAGAGAAGCGAGCGGATGCCCACCCTTCCAACCTTTGAAAGGTCGCCGGCCGCCGATATTCCCTGCACCACCACGCAAAACACGATGACGGGCACCAGCATCTTGATGAGTTTGATAAAGCCGTCGCCCAGCGGCTTCATCTGCAATGCAGTGTCCGGATAGGCCATGCCGAGAGCGATGCCGGCCGCGAGTGCAACGACCACTTGGAAGAAGAGTGACTTGAAAATCTTGGGCATGGCTTTCCTCGCTCCCTGGGCTTCCATTTGTCTGGCTTGGTCGGCCTTTAGCCTTCGCCACTCTTAGCGTTGGCGGCGACGTGAAGTCGCCGCGGATGGAGCCGTTCGGTCGCGGCAGCACGCGCGAGGTCTCCATCGGTCATTCGTTGACCAGCCTCGCTGCCGAGTCCAATATATAGAACGACACGATTGATAGGGTTTCACTATGGATCTGCGCCAGCTCCGGTACTTCATCGCGGTGGCCGAGGAGCGCAGCTTCACCCTTGCCGCCCGACGGCTGAACCTCTCGCAGCCGCCGCTCAGCCAACATATCCAGGCGCTCGAGGCCGAACTCGGCACCCAGCTCCTCTACAGGACCAGCCGCAGGGTCGAGTTGACGCAGGCCGGCGAAGCCATGCTGGTGCGGGGGCGCGCGATCCTGCAGCAGGTCAAAGCCACGGAAGATGAGGTTCGGTCGATCGGCGCCGGCTTGGTCGGAACGCTGGATGTCGGGGCGACCGGCTCCATCCTGCGCGGTCGTCTCGCCGAGCTGCTCGCGGCCTATCGGAAGGTTGCGCCATTGGTCAAGATGACGGTACATGAGCAGGCGCCGGCGCTGCAGATCGCCGCGCTCCTCAGCCGTGCCACCAACATCTGTCTCATTCGCGGCATTCCCGCCGAGCGCGACCTGACCAGCAAGCTGGCGTGGCGCGAAGAGGTCGTCCTGGCCGTGCCCCGCAGCCATCGGCTGGCGCAACGCAGGCGCATCGCCCTCGGCGATCTCGCCTCCGAGGATCACGTCGTCCTGGATCCGGACAGCTCGGATTTCGCCCGCTACGTGCGGAAGTGCTGTGTCGACGCCGGCTTTCTCCCAAAGGTTTCCCAGCAAGTCGTCGATGCCCAGTCGATCCCAAGTCTGATTGCCGCAGGTTTTGGTGTCGCACTCGTGCCGCAGTCGATTGAGCGGTTCACAACCACCGACATCGTATTCCGCCCGATCAGGCCCTCGCCGCCCACGGCCGATGTGTTTCTGGTGTTCAGGGAGGACGAGACGTCGATGGTGGTGCACAATTTCATCAGGCTCGCTCTTCGCTATCTCAACCAGCGAAGAGCCTGAGCCAGGCCCACGTCATCGGCCATGCCAGCAGGGACCGCCACCGCTCAGACCATTGCGATGGCCACGTGTGGCCGTCGTGCCGAAAGCACGGGACAAGCGCCGATCGTCGTCGATGAAGCGCGACGTGTCGGAATGAAACGTCCAAGCTGTTGAGAACATTGGAGCGGGTGAAGGGAATCGAACCCTCGTATTCAGCTTGGAAGGCTGCTGCTCTACCATTGAGCTACACCCGCGTCAGGGGCTCCCTAACACGGTCGGACGGCGGTCTCAACTGCCGCGACGGCGACTTTTCGCACAGCTTGCTTGCCTTACGAACCAGCTTGGGTTCCGGCCGATCCGCTCGCCCTTAACAGCGGCGGCCTTACAACCTATATTGAAATCTCCCGAAACCAACGAAAGGAGGTGATCCAGTGTCTTATCTCAAGCGCTGTCACCTCGCTGGGATCGCCCGCTAGGCTCTAGACAAAAGGCTTGGCATCAGGGCGCTCTCAGCCCTGGACCAGCGAGCAAGAAATCGGGCGCGACGGGGCACTCCCCGCCGCGCCTTTTCCTTTTCAGATTTGCCCTGATCGGGAGGGTCGGGACCGCTCGCCGGCTCAGCTCGTGCGAAGCCGTTCGCGCAGCGCAACGGCGGCGATCAGCATGCGGACGCACCATGCCATGACCGCGCGGTGAGGTTCCGCGCCGAGGAGCACCGTGCAGATGCTCGTGAGCAAGCATGGGGCAATCGCCTTGCCGATCCTGCTTGCCAGCGAGAGCAGGAACGGCATCGCCGCAATTGATATTTGCAGGACGTCCATGGTCGACCACCGCCCTGGGCAACGGCTTCAAAAACCGCAGATGTTGAGCGCACGCGGGCGTTTGCCGCGCCGGCTCTCCACGATCCGCTCGCCGCCATTTTCGGCCGAGCTGCCGTAATAGCGGTGATGGCCGGCCTGGTCGTGCAGATCGGCCGGTTCGGATTGTCCCGCCCGACGCGCGTCGCAGATGATCTTGATGGTGTGACCCGCCATTGCCGCCTCCAGCAAAAACCTTGTTGTTGTGGTCATCAGTCGCGACCGCTTTCGGCGGCGTTCACGCGGCACGGCCGTAATCGGGTTTCAGGACGGTTTCGTCGCTTGCCGGCCACGCAATATTCTGCTTCGGGATTGTCGGCACGGACTGCGGTGCTACGTCCTCGGGACTTTCGTAAGTAACTTGCGCAGAAGAGAGGTGACGATGCTGTACGCCATCCTGGCCTATCACGTGGAAGACGAGGTCTTGTCCTGGACGCCGGAGCAGGACGCCGCCGTCGTCGCCAAAGTCATCGAGGTTCAGGCGCCGCTACGAGCCAGCGGACAGTTTGGGCCGGCCGCCCGTCTGGATGAGACCCGAAAGGCCCGCACCTTGCGGGGCCCTGGCGCGGGCATGGTGCTGGACGGTCCGTTTGCCGAGACCAAGGAGCAGCTGCTGGGCTTCCACCTCATGGAATGCGCCAGCGAGGATGAGGCGATCGCGGCGGCGCGGAAGCTGCGTGCGGTCAATCCGACGGCGGTCTACGAAATCCGTCCGGTCAAGCTTTACGTGCCGGCCGACGGGTTCGGCGCGACATCCGGATGAGCCGCCGCCTTACGTATCCGGCTCCGTTCGCGCGATGCTGAAGCGCTGCATCACGACGGCGCCGAAGGCGATGAACCAGATAAAGGGCGCGACACGCGGCGCGAACGCCGCAACGATCGTGCCCGGGATGAACACCAGGAACGGAAACAGCGAGATCATGATCTCGTGACGCCATGCGCCCAGGATGGTCCACCACAGCCAGGCATTAAGGCCGGCGATCGCGGTCAGATGCAGGCCGTAGAGCACCGCCACCGCGTTGCTCATGCCGTAATTGGTGTAGAGGCCATTGGTCACAGGCAGCAGCACGATCGAGAGCAGGAAGAACAGATTGAGGATCACCGCGCCACGGCTGCCGACCGGCTGGCGCGCCAGGCGCCGGTGATGGCTGATCCAGAACACGCCAGCGATGATGAAGCTGAGCGCGAAGCCGGCGAGCTTGCCGGAATAGACATGGGCGAGATCGCTCCAGCCGGGGGCGCTGGTGAACACCGCGGCCTTGGGCAAGTCGTAGGCGAGCAGCGTCATGGCAACGCCAAAAATGGTGTTGCTGAGCGATTCCAGCCGCCGCATCTCGAACTGGTCGGGCTTGAGCTCGGTCATACCGGAGGGTTTCTCGGGCTGGAACTTGGGGCCGTCTTTCCCCCTAAATCCTAAACCCGGTTTCGTCCAGCTGCATTGCGATTCGCGCCGGGATCGCCGAGTCTCAGCCTTTCACCGGGGCGATTCGTGGCGACATATCTGGACACGCTCAATGCGGAGCAGCGCCGCGCCGTCGAGCATGGCGTGGCGGAAGGTGCGACCGTGGGCGCCCCCCTGCTCGTCATTGCCGGCGCCGGCTCCGGCAAGACCAACACGCTCGCCCACCGCGTCGCGCATCTGATCGTCGCCGGCGCCGATCCGCGCCGCATCCTGTTGATGACATTCTCCCGCCGCGCCGCGGCCGAGATGGCCGGCCGGGTCGAACGCATCGCCCGAAAAGTGCTGGGCGAGAACAACGCCGCGATCATGCGCGATGCACTCACCTGGGCCGGCACCTTCCACGGCATCGGCGCGCGCCTCTTGCGCGAATATGCCGAACGCATCGGCCTCGACCCCGCCTTCACCATCCACGACCGCGAGGACTCCGCGGACCTGATGAACCTGGTCCGGCACGAGCGCGGGCTGTCGAAAACGGAGAGCCGTTTTCCGGCCAAGGGCACGTGCCTTTCGATCTACTCGCGCTGCATCAATGCCGAGATGGAGATCGAGAAGGTTTTGGGGGTGCACTATCCCTGGTGCGCGGGCTGGGCGGCCGAGCTGAAAGGCCTGTTCGCGGCCTATGTCGAGGCCAAGCAAGCCCAGCATGTGCTCGATTACGACGATCTCCTGCTCTACTGGTCGCAGATCATGAGCGATGCGCTGATCGCGGAAGAGATCGGTGGCCGCTTCGATCACGTGCTGGTCGACGAATACCAGGACACCAACCGCCTGCAATCTTCGATCCTGCTGGCGTTGAAGCCCGACGGACGCGGGCTCACAGTGGTCGGCGACGATGCCCAGTCGATCTATTCGTTCCGCGCCGCCACAGTGCGCAACATCCTGGATTTTCCGCAGAGCTTTTCGCCGCGTGCGGAAATGATCACGCTCGACCGCAACTACCGCTCGACGCAAGCAGTGCTGGCGGCGGCCAACGGCGTCATCGGCCTCGCGCGCGAGCGCTTCACCAAGAATCTGTGGACCGACCGCGCCTCGTCGCACAAGCCGCAGCTCGTCACCGTGCATGACGAGGCCGACCAGGCCCGCTACATCGTCGAACAGGTGCTGGCCAATCGCGAGCAAGGCGCGCTGCTCAAGCACCAGGCGGTACTGTTCCGGACCTCCTCGCATTCGGGCCCGCTTGAGATCGAGCTGACCCGCCGCAACATCCCCTTCGTCAAGTTCGGCGGACTGAAATTCCTCGATGCAGCCCACGTCAAGGACGTGCTGGCGCTGCTGCGTTTCGCCGAGAATCCGCGCGACCGGGTCGCGGGTTTCCGCATCCTGCATCTGTTGCCGGGCATCGGACCCGCGACCGCGCAGCGCGTGCTGGACCAGATGGCCGAGAGCACCGATCCGCTCGCCGCGCTGGGCCAGCTCCTGGCGCCTGCTCGTGCCGGTGCTGATTGGACCGACTTCGTCCGCACGGCCCAGAATTTGCGCTATTCGGAATGGCCGACCGATCTCGAACGCGTGCGACTCTGGTACGAGCCGCATCTTGAGCGCATCCACGAGGATGCCGAGACGCGGCGCGCCGATTTGATGCAGCTCGAGCAGATTGCGAGCGGCTACGCCTCGCGCGAGAAATTTTTGACCGAGCTCACGCTCGATCCGCCCAATGCAACCAGCGACAAATCCGGTCCGCCGTTGCGCGACGAGGATTACCTGATCCTCTCCACCATCCATTCCGCCAAGGGCCAGGAGTGGAAGTCGGTGTTCGTGCTCAACGTCGTCGACGGCTGCATGCCCTCCGATCTCGGCGCCGGCACCACCGCCGAGCTCGAGGAGGAGCGCCGCCTGCTCTATGTCGCAATGACGCGCGCCAAGGACGATCTCCACCTCGTCGTGCCACAGCGCTTCTTCATCCACGGCCAGGCCGCCAAGGGCGACCGCCACGTCTACGCCTCGCGCACCCGCTTCATCCCGGAGCAGTTGGTCTATCTGTTCGAGCGCACCGCCTGGCCGAAGGCCGCGGCGGGTGCGGCGCGCACGGCGGCGCTGGGTCCGAAGATCGACATCGGGGCGAAGATGCGCGGGATGTGGCGGTAGGTTTGGGCCGGATTGAACAAACGGAAACTGAGCATTTCCGAAAGCCGCCTTGTGGCGGTGCGGCTGTTCATTAAGTGTCGTCCATCTTCCCGCAGAGACTTCATCCATGACCGCACCGCTCGAATTCGGACTGGATACCTTTGGCGACGTCACCAAGGACGCCTCCGGCGCGATGCTTTCGCATGCGCAGGTGATCCGCAACGTCGTCGACGAAGCCGTGCTGGCCGATGAGCTCGGTCTCGACTTCATCGGCCTCGGCGAACATCACCGCGCCGACTTCGCGATCTCCTCGCCCGAGACCGTGCTCGCAGCCATCGCGGCGCGCACCAGGCGCATCCATCTCGGCTCGGCCGTGACGGTGCTGAGCTCGGACGATCCGATCCGCGTGTTCCAGCGCTTCGCCACGTTGGATGCGCTCTCGAACGGGCGCGCCGAGGTGATCCTCGGCCGCGGCTCGTTCACCGAATCCTTTCCACTGTTCGGCTTCGACCTGCGCAAATACGAAGAGCTGTTCGAGGAAAAGCTCGACCTGTTCACGGCCCTGCTGTCGCAAACGCCGGTGACCTGGGAAGGCAAGCTGCGTCCGCCGCTGCGCGATCAATCGGTCTATCCGCCAATCGAGAACGGCACGCTGAAAACCTGGATCGGCGTCGGCGGCAGTCCGCAATCGGTGGTGCGTGCCGCGCATTACGGCCTGCCCTTGATGCTCGCGATAATCGGCGGCGATCCTGCGCGCTTTGCGCCCTACGTCGATCTCTATCACCGCGCGTTCAAGGAGTTCGGTCGCCCGGCGCAGCCGATCGGCGTGCATTCGCCCGGCTATGTCGCCGAGACTGACGCACAGGCGCGCGAGGAGCTATGGCCAGACTACAAGGCTATGCGTGACCGCATCGGCAAGGAACGCGGCTGGCCGCCGATGGGCCGCGACGAGTTCGTGAACGAGGCCGAGCACGGCTCGCTCTATGTCGGCGCGCCGGAAACGGTCGCACGCAAGATCGCCAAGACGGCAAAGGCGCTCGGCATCTCGCGCTTCCAGTTGAAATATTCGGCAGGTCCATTGGCGCACGAGAAGCTGATGCGCAGCATCGAGCTTTATGGGCGCAAGGTGGTGCCGATGGTGCGGGAGTTGATCGGGTAAAGTCTACCTTCGGTCTACGACGTCGCGCCCTGCTTCATCAGCCCGAGCCTGCTTGCGCCGACATAGAGCGAGAGCACGGCGGCGTTCGAGACGTTGAGACTCTTGATCTCGCCGGGCATGTCGAGGCGCGCCACAACGCTGCAGGTCTCGCGGGTCAACTGCCTGAGGCCCTTGCCTTCGGCGCCGAGCACCAGCGCCAGCGGCTCACGCAGTGCGACGTCGCCGAGATCCTCAGTGCCTTCGCTGTCGAGCCCGACGGTCTGAAAGCCGCGCTCGTTCAGCGCGGTGAGCGCGCGGGCGAGGTTTTGCACGGTGATGAGCGGCACGAGCTCGAGCGCACCGGAGGCTGCCTTCGCGAGCACGCCGGTTGCTTCCGGACTGTGACGCGCGGTGGTGACGATCGCCTTCACCGCAAAGGCCGCGGCGGAGCGCAAGATCGCGCCGACATTGTGTGGATCGGTGATCTGGTCGAGCACCAGCACCATGCCTTCCTGCTTCAATGTCTCGATGTCGGGCGAAGGCAGAGGATCGGCTTCCGCGAGCAGACCCTGATGCACGGCGTCTGGCGACAGCAGACGGTCGATCTCCTGGGGCCGGACGATCTCGGGCGCGACAGGAGTCGCGATGTTTTCGTCCGCAAGCCGCCTTGCGGCGTTCTCGGTCAGCGTCAGCTTGCGGATCCGCCGCCGAGGGTTGGCGAGCGCCATCGTGACGGTGTGCCAGCCATACAGGATGACGGGCCCGTCGGGGTGCGAATCGCGGTCGCGCCAAGCCGGCCGGCCGGCGGACTTCCCGGGCCTGTTGAAGGGCTTAGCCCCGCCGCGAGCCCCCTTGGGGCCGAATTTTCGATCCTTCATGGGCTCGCTTGTGTCACGGGCGCCGGAATATGGCAATTTGGCTGCCTTTGGGCGCGGTTTTAGCTGTTCGCCTCGGTTGACTTTGCCCCACCGCATCGCTCATAAACGCGCCCGGTCGCGCCCCGATCCGGGTTGTCGCGGCCTTCACGTTCCATGGCCGTCTTCGGTCCGCCGGCAAGGTCCGGCCCGATTGTGCTGCCGTCGAGCGGGGGAGTGTCCCGAGTGGCAAAGGGAGCTGACTGTAAATCAGCCGCCTCATGGCTTCGCAGGTTCGAGTCCTGCCTCCCCCACCAGCCTTCGCTCGCTTCGCGAGCTTCGGCTTGGCAAGCCAGGGCAGAACGTCACGGCGCAGCCGAGCCCGGACAAGACGACTTTCTCCTAGCTGCATTCCTGTTGACCGCCACTGCGGTACGCTCACATCAAAAAGCAAAACGCCCGTCCGCATCACGCGAACGGGCGTCTCGTTGGCAGCTAATCAGAGATCAGTTGTAACGGCGCAGCACGCGGTGGCCGCCGTAATAGTACGGCGCGGGCGCGCGGCGGGCGTAGCCATAGCGCGGACCGTAGCCGTAGTGCACGCGCGGCAGATAGCCCTGGCGCGGGCCGTAGCCGTAGCGATACGGCCGATAGTACGGCCGACGATAGGGATAGGCATCCGGAGCTGCGACCGCCGCGGCGCGATAGCCATAACCGTAGCCATAATTGGCGGGGGCAACGACCGCGTCTTCACGGTAGGTCGGATACGGCGCGAACGCGCCCGGGCCGGTGTAGGTCGGCCCCTGGTTGACGTAGTAATATTGCGTGGTCGGCTCGACGAGGCGCTCATAGGCGCCATAGCCGTATCCATAGCCGCCGCAACCTGTGTTGCAGCCGGAATAGACCGGCGCGACCGGCTGGCACGGATTGAAGCCGCAGGCCGCGGCTGGCGCGGTCCCCACGAACATCGCGGCAGCCGCCGCGACCAGTCCCGAAATCATCTGACGCATTACTCTCTCCTGTTAATCTTCGTTTGTTGGATTTTGACGTTTCTTAACCGGGCGGCTTGCCGGCCCCCTCGGCATGCGGCCGCGGCCGACGATGCTGCGGATTCACATTGATCTCCGGCGCGAGGATCACCGGCGGGGGATCGATGGGCACGTCCATCTGCGGCGGCAGCGGCGCCGATTGCGCGCCCCAGCTCTGATGGTAGCTCTCGGCCGGCTTCGGCAATCTGCGGTTCGCGGGCGGCTCGACCTCGAGCCGGCCGTAGCCGGGCCGCAGGCCCAACGTCGGATAATAATGGCCAACGTCGTCGGGCTGCCGCTCGGCGATATAGCGCCCGCCATAGATCGTGGGCTGCACCTGCTGGTTCTTGCCGAGGCCCCAGACGCCCTCGACAACGCTATAGGATGCGTCGATGTTGTTGATGATGATCGGCACGCCCGGACGGCCGGGAACGACAATATCGAAGCCGCCGCCGGCCAGCGCCGTCGCGGGCAGTCCGATCAGAAAAGCGGCGAGCGCCACAGCGCGCATGAGAGGACCCCATTTATCCGGCGACAACCTATCCGATCGCAACGCCGAGAGGGTTAAGGCCCGCTCACCAATTTCCGGTAAGCCTAATGTGCAAGGATTGCGCGCCGCTCAAATGCTGCAAAGCGGACTAGTGAAGCGTTAACGGCGCCGAGCTACCGACGGGAACCACGCCGAATGCTCACATCTGTTTGACCATCCAGCTACGAAATCGAACGGTTTCACCGGAACGTCCGGCGTGCTCGATATTTAGCCCCCGTTCAATCACAACGGGAGCCAACAATCATGAATATCAAACTCCTCGGCGCCGTCGCGATCGCAACCACCACTCTCGCGGGCTCCGCGATGGCACAGGCGGTGATCAATAATCCTGCCCGCTGCTCGGCCCAGTTCCCCAATGCAAACTGCCAGAATCTCGGACAGGGAAACCCGTACACCGACCGGGGCTATCGCCATCGTCGCATGTCCTATCGGCAGACCAACAGCGGCGACTGGAATAACGACTGGAGCAGGAGCCGCACCGGATTCTGGCCGACCGATGTCGCGGCGGGCGTAGCCGGTGCCGCGATCGGTACCGCGGGCGCGATCGCAACCGCTCCGTTCCGCGCCTGGGACAATTCCTACGCCTACGACAATTCGTGGGACAATCGCCGCTGGGACACCCGCACCTATGCCCAGCGTAACGGCTTCGTCTGCACGCCCGGCACCTGGTTCAAGGGCGAAGATGGCCGCCGGCACATGTGCCAGTAAACGGGACTCATATCGAACGACACAACAGGCGGCCCGCTGGGCCGCCTGATTCATGTCTTGCGACGATGATCGCGGTTCTGGCTCTTTCCGGCCAAGTCTGATATTGCGCCGCGCACGGGTGGACGGCCCCGGCATCTGCCGGCCCCTGCCACTTCCTCAAGTGTCGCCGGCTTAGCTCAGCGGTAGAGCAGCGGTTTTGTAAACCGAAGGTCGGGGGTTCAATCCCCTCAGCCGGCACCATTTGACTATCCCCCAGCCTTCGCTAGTGTTCGTTTCGGCGACAGAAATCGCTGAATTCCAGGTGTTTTTCCTTCGTCGGCGTTCGCGTCCCTCCGCAAGCTACCGCCATTTCTGTTGGTAGGAGTGTTGGTATCTCCGGGATCGGGTGTTGGTAGGGGAGAGACACAGCAGGGGGACGATCAATGCCACTGACCGATGTAGCCGTCCGCGGCGCGAAGAAGAGGGACAAAGCCTACAAACTGTCCGACGCCGGCGGCCTTTACTTGCTTGTCGAAGCCAACGGATCGAAATTGTGGAGGCATGCGTTTCGGTTCGCCGGCAAGCAAAAACTACTCTCGCTTGGGAAATATCCCCTCGTCAGCCTCGCGGCCGCGCGCGACGCGCGCGACGCGAACAAGCGGTTGCTGGCGGCGGGGATCGATCCGTCTGAAAAGCGGAAGGCCGACGAGAGAGCGGCTTTAGCGGCCCCCCTGACGACGTTCAATGCGCTGGCCGATGCGTGGCTGGCCAACCAGCGCGAGACGGACAAGAGCGCGACCACGCTGGACAAGTTGACGTGGATAATCGACCTCGTCCGACCGCAGATCGGCCAGCTTCAGATCGGCGCCATCACGTCCGCAAACGTGCTGGAGGCGCTCCGTAAAGTGGAAGCGACCGGCCGACATGGAAAGAACCGGTACGAGACGACGAAGCGATGCCGGGCGACGCTTAGCCGTGTGTTCTCGTATGCGGTCGCGGAGGGCCTGCGCGAATTCGACCCGGCGGCGGCTTTTGTAAAGTCCGGCCACTTGATACCACCGCAAACGAGAAGCTACGCCGCCATCGTCGAGCCGAAAGCTTTCGGCGCCCTCCTCCGCTCAATCGATGGTTACGACGGCACCAAAGAGACGCGGCTTGCCTTGCAACTCCTCGCCCTGACTGCACTGCGGCCGGGTGAACTGCGGCAGCTGCGGTGGTCATGGGTGACTGACGATATCGCCAATCCCGCCATCACGCTGCCACCCAACGTGATGAAGATGCGCAGGGAACACAAAGTCCCGCTATCCCAACAGGCGATCGCCATCATCGCAGAACTGCGCGGGAGCACCGGCTGGTCATCGATGCACGCCGAGGTCGGCGCCGACTATGTGTTCCCTAACGCGCAGCCTCGCCGCCTGATCGGCAGGGATGGCATGCCGTCGAAGCGACCTGCATTGCGGCCGATGTCCGAAGGCGCGCTGGGTTCTGCTCTCCGCCGGCTTGGGTATTCGAGCGACACGCACGTCCCCCACGGCTTCCGATCGTCCTTCTCGACCCTAGCGAATAGCTCGCGGCTCTTTGATGCTGACGTTATCGAAGCAGCGCTGGCCCACAGCGACGGCAACCAAATTCGCAGCATCTACAACCGGGCCACTTACGACGCAGACCGAGCCCGTCTCGCTCAGTGGTGGGCGGATTATCTGGACGACCTGCGCAAGTCCGGCAATGTTGTCCCGATCGCGAAGGCGCGGCGGTCGCGGTCGGCGTGACTTCAGAAGTACCGGGCTCAGCTTCTCACCGACCATTTTCGTCGTCGACATATGGTCCGTCCACGTCGGCGACGAAGCGCGGGGGAAGTCGTCGCAAGATCAATGCCGGGAATGCCACGCGTCCAGCGTGTGAAGAAGTTCTTCGCTGAAAGAGGTAAGGCCGCAAAGGTCGACACCATGGACGTTTGCCACCGTGGTCGCCGGTGCGTCACCGTCGGCGACGCGCTGGCGTCTAGCCCAGCCCGTGCGATTACCCCGACAAGCGACCATCGTGTTTGCCTGACCCCGGCTAGACGCCCGGGGTCACTTCTCGCAAATCAACGTTTGCGTCGCCTTCGCCTTCTGTCGAGCGAGGCTCAAATTCCGGTAAAGCTCCCGGAATTAGGGGGACAAATGGGGGACAAGAGCGGGACATTATGGGGGGACAAAAATAATTTTAAGACAGGTCAGGTTTTTGCGGTCCGTCTGATTTGATCGGACATCGAACGCTTTAGCGAAAATCACAACGACAACGCCAAGCTTACTCAGGAATTTGTCCCGGGCTTGTCCCCGTTGAAATTCATGTCGAAGCTCTGCACCTTTCAGCGATCGACAGCGCGTGATTGCGGAAATGAGCGACAAAAATGAACAGCGATATGACGATCGCAGACGTCATCAAGATCTACAATTTGCCACTCAACGTTAGCCCGAAGCAGTTCTGTCAGGTCGCCGGGATCGGCATGACCCGGTTCTACGACTTGGTCAAAGACGGCACGATCCGCCTTCGCAAGAACGGCAGGTCATCGGCCGTTCCGGTCGAGGACCTATATCAGCTGCTCCGCGGCGATCCGGAAAATGTCAGTGCGGTGTACGAGGTGTCCGCCGATCGGCTTGAACGGATCAAGGCCCAACGCGGCGCCTGACCCTCTGCGCCGGCGGGGCGTGACCGCCGGCGTTTGCCCGCCCGGATGTACGGCGGCGCACCGGCGGCGCGCCGGGTTTCCCTCTTTCACCAGCGCGCCGCCCTTCCCTGACGCGAGGTTCAAGATGGGCGATCTTCTGAAATTCCCGACTGATCGAAGCCGCGCCCGACGGCGCGGCCGACGCCGTAAAGCCGCGATCGCGCAGGTCTTTGTCGTCCCTCCGGCCCGACATCGCAAGGTCGTGGCATTCGTTGTCGGGCAGATGCGCAAGCGATCGACGCTGGAAGGCGCCGAACAGGAATTGTTCGACCATCTTTGGCTTGAAGCATCGCGGCTTTCCGACCTCGGCATCGGTGACGATGAAATCGACCGTCACACTCGCGACTTCGCGCGGTCCGCTTGGCGGATCGTGCTGCAAGACCGGCCAGCGTGGGGTGTGGCATGACCGAGAAGACAACCGTGCTGCGCGCGGTGCGGGATGCGCGGCGCGAATTGGCCCCGCATCGCCAACATGGAGACCCCGCAAGGCTTCGTGTTCACATCGCCCAGCCGAAGAAGGTCGTGCTCTTGCCCGGCCGCTTCCGCGATGAAGCCTACGTGCGCCGTCACGTCGAATTCGTGCTGAGCTTGGACGCCGAGCGCGGTGAAGCCCACGTTCAAAGGAACCTGCTCGCCATCCGCCGCGTGCTGGACGAACTGGGTGTCGACCCGGCTGATGCCGATCGGGAGGTGCGAAACATCGAAGGGCGCGTTCGCGCCGAGCTATGGAAGCAGGTTCTGACGCCGGGCGGTGAACAATGAGCACCGCAGCCGCTCGCCGGCTTGCCCCGGCGAATGAGACGACCAAAGCAGCCGACAAGGAAACGGATCGCGACAATATCGCGCCGCTTCGGGTACGCGATCTGAACAAGGTCTATCGCGACAGCTACGGCCTGGTACTGCCGCCGTCCGATGACGGCCGATACGCCGCTCATGTGTGGCTGGTTCACACGGCCCGGACTGGGGCCGGCGCAGAGCAGCGCATGGACAGCTTTCTGGAATTTCGCGCCCATTGGATGTCGATCGCGGAGCGCAGCGCCGCGAAGGAAGCCGCTTTCGCGTCGACCAAGTTCTGGGGCGCAGACGAACTCGCATTCGATTTTGGGATCACATATGCCAAGCGCACCGCGTTAGGGCTCACGACGATCGGTTCGATCGACGTCGACGCCGCCGGGCGAAAGGCGATCCGGAAAGAAAAGCAGCGCGAACGCGAGCAGCGGCGCCGGCTTCGCGAACGCCTTCGCCGAAAGCCTGATGTAACCGCGGCCGCCCGCCGGGCGGACGCGATAGGCCAGATGTTGCCTCCCGGCGAATGGATCGACGTCCGGGCAATCTGCGGTGAACTGGGGCGCGGAAAGACGATCGCCTTTGGCCGCTTGACCGGCAAAACCCTCGCCGCTGCCGTCCATCGCGCGATCGAACACGGCATCAGCGAAGGCTGGCTTCAAAAGCGCGTCCTACCCGGGCCGAAGATGCCGATCGCGCAGATCGCCAAACGAAGCGCCCGCTGATGCTTATGACTTATCAAATTTCAGGCTGGACACGTTTCTTGATATCGATATCCGCACGATATCATAAAGCCGTGCGCAGCCTGAATTTGAGGCTGCGCACGCAAGTCGGATATCGATATCCAAATCGCGTGTCCACCAATTCTTCTTACTTAAAGAAGATTGCTGCCAACTCGCTGGGCACCTTTCGGCCGCGCGCACCTCGCCCGCATCAGGTCGCAACAGGTCCTGCGAGCGCCGGACGCGCCTTCGGGCGCGCCGGCGACGGGCAGACACCCGGACCGAAGATGGACACCGCCAGAACCGCGGTCAGATCATGACCGACGGCGTCCAACTCCTCCGGCTCTATCAGCGGAAGACCCCAGACGGCGACGCCGCGTTCTTTGGAACGATGGGCGACGCTTTGGTCTCAATGACCCGCGGCCGAAGCCGTCGGGACGTGTGGGTCGTCACATTGCACAGTCCAAGCCAAGATCGATCAAGCTGCACGTCGGCGCCGGCGCGCCTTCCGGCGCGTCCGGCGGATCAAGACGGTTGGTACGAAGACCACACCATGAACGATGACATTCCGGAGACCTTCGCGATCGAAAGGGACAATGATGACCAACGTTGACAAGACCGACTGGGAAACTGGCGAGCACCGCGAACCGATCAAGCCTGTCGCCCCGTCACCCCGCGGTCGACCGCCCAAGCTGATCCAGTCGACGGCAGAACAGACGAACGACGCCGTCGCGGACGATCAGGGCCACCGCGATGAGACGCAGTAGCGCGGCAGGGCCGTTAGGGAGCCCGCTGATGCGCGCGCCGATCGACGGTCCTTTGCCGTGGCCTGCTTCTGCAAACGCACAGACGGCCGCGGCTGCAAGGCCTACCCCCCTCCCCCCTCATCAAAGGAACGTGTGGAGGCCAGTGCATGAGGTGCGGCACGAAGCGCCCCGATTTCTGAGCATGTCCAGTCCGGTTGAATTCCCGTTTATGTAATTGGAGAACGACGAAAGATGCCTTCAAAACCGCCTAAACCGAAGCGGCCTTCCGGCGCGCCCGGTGCCTCTCAGGCGCAGATCGCGACACATCTCGACATCAGCCAGCCCCGCGTCGCGCAGTTTGTCGGCGAAGGCGTGTTCAAGCCGCTGCCGAGCCGGAAACTTGATCTGGACGCATGCCGGATCGCCTATATTCGCTGGCTGCGCGACGAAACGAGGAAGTCCTCACAGTCGGCGGCCGCGGCGCGCGTCCAAGACGCGCGCGCGAAGGCGATCGAACTGCGGACGGCCCGCGAAGAAGGCCAGCTGTGGGATGCTGAAGCCACCAAGGCGGCCATCGAAGATATCTTAGGGACGTACCGATCAGAGCTTGAGGGCGTGGCGCCCGGTTCGACACGCGATCTGGCGATCCGGACCGCGATCCAGCAGCAAATCGACGACGCGATGGACCGTTGCCGCGCGCGTTTCGCGCGCGCCGAGCGCGCTTTGTCCAACGGCCGCGATCCATTTGACGGAGACTAAGCAATGTTTCAACGTTCAGCACGACTTGCGCGGTTGCGCATGTTCGAAATTGCGGCCGATCACTGCAAGCCGCTGTTCCCCGCGGCGCAGATTGACCCGCCGGCGGTCGACTGTCAGGCAATCATCGACGTCGAAGCGCTGATCACCGCCGCAGAACAGGAATTGCTGTCGGCGATCGCCGATAGGTTCGCGGCGTTGCGCGCGGCAGCGCGCATCCCGACCGTCGCCGAACCTATTTCGGACAGCTCGATCGCCGACTTGATCACGCCCGGCCGCGCCGTCCACCTGACCGGTGTCGCGCGTCCGACCCTCTACCGGCTCTGCAAGGATCATCCGATCGGAAGTCCAGAAGGCTTTTCGCTGTGGCGTGTGGACGAACAGCGCTTCCTGATTTCCCAGTCCCGCCTGGAACGCTTTCTGCAAAGCCGGCCGCTTCGAATGAGACGTAACGAGACGAAAAAGCCGGGACCTGAGACGCGTTGAGACGTCTTCCGCGTTGATCGGCGATGGTCGAAGCAGAGATGCTGATTGCGTCGAAGGAGCGGACGCGATGGCTTGGCGAAAACTGACGAACCACGACGGGACCACGTACTTCGTGAACCTTGAAACCGTCACGCACATCTACCGATACGAAACCGGTGGATCGTGGCTCATGTTCGCGGGCCGCAATAACCAGGGTTACGCCGCGTCGATCCACGTTAGGGAGACGCCGGACGAAATCCTTTCGGGCGTAGACCTGTCCTGACATTTTTTTGGAGACGTCTTCATGAGCGAAGAAACTTACACCAAATCCAAACTTCAGGCGGCAGTCGCTGCTGCGGTGGCAGACGAACGGCGCCGGCTCGCCGCGATCATGGGCGCGCCAGAAGCCGCCGGCCGCGAAGGTCTGGCGCTGACCCTCGCCACGACGACTAGCCAGTCGGTCGATCAAGCGCGGGCCGCTCTGGCTGCCGCGACGGCCGTTCCGGCTTCGGGCCGCGCCGGCGCAAGCCCTCTCGGTCTTTCGATCGCACAGCCGACGGCGGAAGCCAGCGGCGCCGACGCGTCGTCCCTGTGGGACAAGTCTCTGGCGTCGCGCGGAATGAAGGTCGGCGGGGGCAAGTGAATGCGAAATCCTTTCAAACGAACGGAGAACGACAAGCGCGCCGCCGCGTTGCAGGCAGAATTGAAGGCCGCGTGCGCAAAGCTCGCCGACCTCGACGCCGGCAAAGTGGCCGCTCAGGTTGACAGCGTTGCCTTCGCGAAGTGGAGCGCCGAGCGCAACGCCGCTGCGCTTGAAGTCGATCGCTTGACGGGTCTGATTGAAACCAACGAAACCGAAGCAGAGACCGCGCGGAAGGCAGAAGCCGATGCCGCCACGCGCCGGGAAATTGCGGCGGCTCGCAAAGCCGCGAACGATCTGGCGGCGCGCATCAGGACGGACGGGCAGCGGATCGCCGCCGAACTGTTGCAGCTGGCGAAGGACGCCGCGCAACAGGCCCTTGATGCCAAGCGCTTGAACGAAACTCTGCCCGACGGCGAAGCACCGATCCCGGCGGCCGACATCATCGCTCGCGACTTCGGCGCCGAACCACGCAAGGATATTGCGTCGCGCACCGTCGATCTCTGGGTCGCTGAGACCAGCGGGGACATCATTGGCGGTCAAGATGCAGTCGCGTCCGATGATGGCATTAATGGTCAAGTGCACGTCTTCGGCGGGTCAATGCGGTGGAAATGCGTCAAGCGCCGCTTCCGTGAGACGGAGTTTCATCCGGCTACATCCTTCGATTGGCCCGGGAGCTTCTATGAATTGCTCCGGTTGCCGCGCTTCGACGCACAGGGTTGCCTTTTCGACGGCAGCCTCATGGTGCCTGAGGCCGTTGCCGATCTTGACGTCGCCGCCGCGGTGGCGCCGCGGAAAAAGACGCCGCGGTCGACGCAAATCGAATTGGTCCCAGTCGACCCAGCATGGCCGCCGGCTGACGCAAAGAGCGAAGCCGATCGGAATTCGGCGCTACGATGATCTTCGGAGCGTCGCCGTTTTCTCGGTCTCGTTCCGGCGATGCTCTGTCACGGCCGCGGGTCGAAGCAAGAACGACCCGCGGCCCAAGCCTTTTCCCACCCACACGCGGTCAGCGGCTTCCGTCGCCGCTAGCATCGTGCTGGGCCGCGGAGGCCGGGAGGGCGTCCGCGGCCATTTTTCTCCACTCCAAATCAGGTATCCAAGATGGCATTGAGCGAACGACGGCTGATGACCGCTCTTGAACAGCAGAATGAAAAGTTGTCCCGCGCACGTCGGGACCTCTTTGCGGCCGAGGAAAATGTCAAAACGCTCTTGCGTGCTGAGTGTAGTTCGCTCGCAACCGCAGAAAAATACGCCGCGTGGGACGCTGCTCTTAAGTCCGCCGGACTGGAAGTCCAAAGACATGCATGGATTTTGGCCATCATCGAAAGCGGTGGAGACCCGCAGACCGAAGTAATGGGAGGCGACAATCGCTAAGATAATCGAGGCCAAGGCGGTCATCAGCGCCGAAGACAAGACCGGAGCGGTCTTCGACAAGATCGCGAAGAAGATCGAAGGGATCGCCAAATCGGCGAAGTCATCGAAGGAAGTCGACGCGCTGACGAAGTCGCTGTCCCGGGCGCAACAGCAAATGGCGGCGATCGATCGCTTCGGCGCGGCGAAAGACGGCTTTTCCAGCGCCCGGACGAAATTCCGCGAAGCGCAGGTCGCCGTTGAAAAGGCGGCGGTCGCGATGAAGCGCGGACAGGGCGACGCGGACGCGCTCGCGCGTAGCTATGAGAAGGCGCAAGCCGCAGTCTCGCGGGCCTCCGCTGCGTTCGAACGGCAGCGATCCGCCTTCGTCGGCGCCAAGCGTGGCCTTGAAGAATTCGGCGTCCCGATCAACCGGGCGGTTTCACAGCAAGAAAAGCTGCGCGCTGCCGTCGACCGGACGAACGCGGCGCTGGACCGGCAGGCGGCGAAGTCGGAACGGTCGGCGCGCCGGCGGCAGATGATTTCCAACGCCGCCGGGCTGGCCGGCGGCTTCCTTGCGCATGAAGCCAAGCGCGGCGCCGGCAATGTGCTGCATACTTACCGCGAGTTCGACAAGGAACGCCGCTTCGGTAAGGCGGTCATGGGCCTGTCCGATGCCGAACAGGCACCGCTTGTCGCGCAGGCGATCCACATGGGCGCCAAGACCAAATATAACGACGTTCAGGTTCTGGAAGCGCAGCGCGAACTTGCCGCGCGCGGCCTGAATAAAAATCAGGTCATGGGCATGATGGAACCGGCCGCGTCGCTCGGCATGTCTATGGACCTGACGCTGCCGGACGCGGTGAAGCAGATGGAAGGCGCGATCTTCGGCTTCCGGAAGGACACGTCGACGCAGGAAGCCGCGCTGGCGGCCGCGCGCCAGACCGCGGACTATCAGGTCAAGGCGGCGAAAGTCACCGGCATGACGCCGGAGGATATCTCGCAGCTGTATAAGTTCGGCGCGACGCCGGCGCGGCTGGCGGGTATCTCGGAAGCATCCCTGCTCGGCTTCGGCGGCGTCTTGAAGAAGGCGAATATCCGCGGCGACGAAGCGGGCACCGCATTTCGCGCGCTGACCGCGATGACGCAGGCGCCGACCGCCGGCGCCAAAACCGCATTGCTCGCGGCCGGCATGGATTACAAAAACTACCAGACCATGCGTGACCATCTGGACGTCGACCCGTTCGCCGCCGACGTCGCGGCGCGGTACGGCGTCAAGCTGAATGGCGCGACGAAGGCCGGTCTGGGGAAAATCTTCAGCAATAAGGACGTGATCGCGGACCCGGCGAAGTTCGGCCCCGCCGTGACGTCGCTTCTTCGTGACAGCCTTGAAGGCAACGATGCGAAATCGCTGAAAAGCATCGCAGGCGCCGCGCAGCGCTACCGGAACGCCAGCGTCCAGTCGGTCGACGCAAACGCGCTGATCAAGGACCTGATGCCGAAGCTGGCCGGCAACCTGCCGCTGGCGAACGCGCTGTTCGGATCGAAGCAGGGCGGCCGCATCGCGACCGCGCTGTCCGACGAAGGGACGCTGCGGCACGTCATTGAGGAAATCGAAAAGAATTCGTCCGGCTATTCGGAGAAGATCGCCGGCGAGCGCATGTCCGGCTTTGACGGCGCCGTTTCCCGTCTGGAAGGTTCGATAAAGAACCTCGAAACCGCGATCGGCCGCGCCTTCGATAACGATGGTAAAGGGGGGCCGCTGACATGGGCCACCGACATGCTTGGCAAGGGCGTGCAGGGCACCGCAGAACTTCCGCCGTGGGCAGTCGGTGCGGGCGCCGCCGCCGCTGCTGGCGGCGGCATCTACGGCGGCGTCAAGTTTGCCCAGACCATTTTTGGCGGCTTCGGCCTGTCGTCGTCGGCGGTCGCGCTGGATGGGTCCGCCGCGGCGCTCACGGCGGCCGCCGCGGAGCTATCCGCGGCCGCGGGTGTCAAGAGCATTCCCGACGCAGTCAAGAACGCTGCGCCGGCCGCAACGAGCGCCGCCGCGTCGTCATGGTGGGCTTTAGGAGCAGCTGCCGTGCCGTGGCTAGGCGCCGGCGCAGCGACCATCGGCGGGCTCTACGCGATGCACAAGTCCGTAGAGGACGCCGGCTATTCCGGCTTGACCAGCGGCGAGCGGCTACGGCTTCAGCGCGGATCGATGCGCGACGTCTATCGCCGGGCCTTTGGTTACGACGAACTGTCTTCCCCCGAAGTGTCGCCAACGATGACCTACGGGACCGGCGTCGCCGGCGACAAGCTGGTTCAGGCGCAACTGACCGGATCGGCCGAAGTTCACGGCGAAGCGAAGATCATCGTCGAAGCAAGCTCGACGCTTCTGGAAGTAGTGAGGCAGGCGCAGAATGCGGTGAAACTGTTTGGCACGCTAAACTCTAGCGGTCCGGGATCGGTCGGGCTGTCGTCCCCGGACGCGTCAGCGCCCTCGCCGCGACCGTCGACGGGCACTAGCGGCGCCGCAAGCGGGAGTTGGTGAGCGTGGACGATCAAAGCGCCTTCCGCGAAAGCGTCATCCGCGAAATCGATCAACTCCGGGCACGGCAGATCGCGACGGAAGCCATGGTCACGCAAGTGTTGGCCCTGCTTTGCGTCAAAGCTGGCCCTAATATCTCGGCAGAGTTGATTGATCAGATACGGCGAGACCTACACGTTCAAGAGGATCAGCCGAATGATCCGTTCGTCCTATTGGTGGAAGAATTCGTCGCAAAACTTGCCGACAAGATCGAACGACAAGTCCGGGTAATGATGGGCGCGAACCGGTGACAGACCGGGTACATTCCCGCGTTGTCCCCGCCGATCTTCCCCGTTGTGTCCCGGTCTCGCTTTCCGCTAGGGCTAAGCGGACCGCCGGCAGTTCGCGCTGCCAGCGGTCCTAACCTGCAACACGATGGATGAGATCATGCAGCAAGCTGAACAAACCAATATCATTGTCGGGCCTTGGGCGCACTCCTTCACGCCGATCGAACTGCTTTGGAACGAATTTCAGTCCGCGGCCAGCGAAAAGCAGCGCGTCTATGCTCTGGCGGACCAAGCCGCCGCCGGCGACCCTGAAGCGGCCGAAGCCGCATGCGACGCAGCGTATGACGCTGTGGAGGCGATCGCCGATGCGATCCTTGCCACCCCCTTCGCTTCGAAGGCGGACGTTGCCATTCAGGCTCAAGTTCTCTTGTCGCGCGGTGCCGATCCGGCGGACCTGCTTCACTACCGGCCGCAAGACCTGACGCGCTTCGTTCAGGAAGTCCGCGGCCTCGCCCAGCTGTAGACGCGCGCATGACAGCGGACCGCACCGATCGGATGAAAGCCCTCAGCAAGCTGGCGCTGGGCATTGTCAGCCGGTGCGGCGAGCGTTTCTGTATCGATCGCGCGGACGGCCGCTGGCGGCTGTCGGACGTCCGTCATAACGAATTCCGGCTCACGCTGTCGCGACCGATCGACGATGGGGAGCGGACGTCCGCGCTGGACATCCGGTTCGACGGCAAGACCGTCCTGCACGTCGAATGGACGACTGAGAGAGTGCTACGGATGTCATACCGGCCCGGCGCGTGGGAAGCCCTACTGCTTCGTTACGATCGCGCGCCGGTGCTGGCGGGATATCAAGAACGGTGATTATTGTTCGGGCTGCGACGAAGGGATCGACATTGCCGATTTGATACGGCACGTTTAGGCGGCGCATCTTGGCTTTCCTGATGCGCCCCCGCTGCTCGCGAACAGTTAAAGGTTGTTGCAATGGGAAGTCCGATCCGATTTGGGGCCGAAGGGATCGAAATTCACGTGAATGGAAAGCGATATTCTTCGCTTCCGGGAACGGTGGCCTTGATCTGCACAATCAGCCTCACGGCGTTTTGGGCCGCTACGCGTGGTACTGGCTGGAGCGCATTTTTTGGGTGGATCGTTATTGTCGCGCCGCTCGCGTTTCTAGTTGGCGCTCTAATCTGGTTCGGTGCCCTTGCTCATGCCGAATGGCTTTTCGCTCGCTGGTACCGTGCGGCTGTTGGCATCGTCATTGCCGTTGTGCTGGTTGTTCTTGAAGCGGGGGAATTTCGGCTTCCGTCTGGCGAGAAACTCAACGGGTATGTCTGGGCGGCAATAATTTTAGTCGTTCTCGCGATCGGCGCCGTCGCTCGGTGGCGTATGAGCGAAGCCCGTCGCAGGTAATTCTTTGATGGCCTTCTGCTGGCTTAGACATCGCCCAAGAACGCATGCCGGACCGACGAAGTCCGCGATCGTCGGATCGACGACCTGTTCGAAATAGCGGTCGATGTTATGCCGGCCCGACCGCCTGTGCTACCTTGTGGAAGGTCGTCCAACCCCAGCCGATCGCCGCGCTTGCCACGGCGACGTCACGGAGTTGATCAAAGGTGATCGGTAGCTGCGGCCTGCGCGGTCGATCAGGCCAGTGAGGCGGATGTTTTCCAGTAAGGGGCGCCCATGATCGAATTTTTCCGATCTGCCATTTTGGCCCGCAGCGCTTCGATTGGATCAGGCCGACCCATTGCGGGTTGTCGGTCGACACGTTCAAGGCAGTCTGGCCGGTCAAGCCGATCCGGTTCACGCCGTCCAGCCGTGGGCATCGATGGGTGCGCGCGCGGCTGGACGCCTGGCTCGAAACGCTCGGCACAAACGATCCCCAAACAGGCAGCGTACGGCGCAGATTTGGGGACATGCTCGGCAGGCCGTCGCAACCGATCACGACAAGGCGTCGGCGCGTGAGCGGACCTGACGCGGCTCGCGGGCAACCGAAGCGCCGGGCAAAGGACAAGGCACGCAGATCAATAGTCACTCTTGAGCAACTTCCCTTGTTCGCCGACGAATGGTCGCTGAGCGAGGCCCTTTTAGGGCCCGGCAAATACACCCATTGGCGGGCCGTCGTTACTTTGCTCGAAGGACGGGGCTTCCCAAAAATCGACGGCTTGATGGGCGGTCGATACACGGGCGCTGTCCGCGCTTTCTTCGACCATCAATATGGCATTTGCGACGCGACCCAAGTACTGGCGCCGCATCAGCCCGCGAACTTAGGAGCAGCCCATAAAAGAAAGCGCAGGCCCTAACACCCATGGGCGGGGCCGCCGGCCGGGGGGCCGGCGACCCCTCGCCGCGAAGGCGTCAGTACGCGAAACAAGGACGACCTCGCGACTGCATCTAGCATCGGCGCCGTCCCTGGCAAGCGCAATGAGATACGATCGTTAGTGTTACTTGGAGGGCTTAGTGGCCGCTGGTGGCTTGGCTGCTGGCCTGCGCGAGGTGATCGCCTCTACCTTCTTCAGCGTCTGTGCAAACTCAGATCGGAGATATTGTTCGTGCTTCCGGTCTGTAGGCTCCGAGAGGAATGCAACCTTTACCAGGAAGCGGTTCAGTAGCGATGCTATCGCGAGGTTGTCCGAGTGTTGCGAGCGCAGGGCCGTGAGTTGCCGACGCATCTCGATAAGATCAAGTTTTCCGTGGTCTGACTGCTGTTTCAAATAGAATGGCCTGCAACCAAACGAAGCCGCCGCGTCGAATATAATGGCGCGACGGCTTCGCCACTGGGGACCCGGACTAAGGGCAATGTCCGGCCATACGAAGCTAGCGCTCCGCAGCTTCGGTGCAATCAACCTCTGGAATTAAGCTTGATGTCGCGGAGGCGGGTTAATTCTGGAACCGCGAGGCAGGAGCATTCAACGTGATCGAGCCGGTCAGACCGCCAAGGCTCACGACGCACGGACCTGTGCTCGTTGCCGCTCGACTTCCTCAGCGTCTTTATCGTCTATAGTCATTAGGGAGTTCTTGGCATCGCCGTGAACCTTCAGCAGTTCGTCGAGCTTCGCATGAATGGCCTGCGTGTCGCGGTGCTCGGCGCGCTGGATCACGAGGGTCATTCCCCAGGTCGCGAGAGTGGCAAACGAATGCCACTCTAGGCCATTGCCGAAGACGACCCAAAGCGCGGCATAAATGAGAAAGACGACGAACGCGGCTGGCCGCGAGGCAAGCACGCCGATATTTGTCAACCAGCCTCGGACTTCCTTCAGGGCCATGACGATCAACTGGCGCTGCCTTGGTCGGTTCCAGAAAGCTTACAACTCGCGATCCATTGCCGGATGTCTGCGGTTCTTCACCTTGGTCCAGTGCTTCTGACGCCCACCGCGGTACGGCCGCTCGCGATGCTTTGAGACCAGCCCCTCAAGGCCCATGCGACAGGCGGCCCGGAATAGCTCCGGGCCGATCTCGCCGCGCTCAAACGGCGCAACGGTGATGCCGTCGGGCCGGCGCGCCAGCAGCCGCGCGAGGTTCGTCTTTCGCAGGTGGAGCGGTTGGTCGCGTAGGTCGTTGCCACCAACTGCCAGCACGTCGAAAGCGTAGAGCTGGACTTCATGGTCGTGCCTGCGGGAGTGCAGGGCGTTGAAATCAGAGATACCGTCGACGCCGAGGATCACGGCTTCACCATCGATGACGAAGTGCTTCTGGCGGTTCTTCAGCGCGGCCTCGGCGATCCAGGAATAGCGCTTGGTCCAGTCGGTCCCGTTGCGGGAGAGTAGACGCACGCGCTTGTCCTCCCGAATGACCAGCATTCGGTAGCCGTCGTGCTTTACTTCATGGAGCCAGTCCGGGCCCGATGGGACCTGCTTGCCGGCCGTTGCCAGGCAGAGTTCGTATGCCATACGCATGGACCAGAAATAGGTGTTTGCGGCTAGTTTGCGAGGCAGGAACCCCGATTAGAGCTTCCCTTTTTGCATCGACGACGAAGGCGTTCGGCATCTGCGGCACATCGTCGGGATTGCCGGGGTCCATCCGATTGCAGACTGGGCACTGTTAGCCGGGAGCGCCGACAGGGCCGGCTCTCGCTACCCCAGAATGGCCGGTCAGGTGTGCTTCGCGAACCCACCGGCTGTCGCCCCATCGTGCGCAGAGCTTCACGGATCAAGCGCTTTGGCGCAGTGGCAGCGCAAGCTGCACGGCAAAGGGCCGTGTCGCATTACCCTCGATAAAGGCTTGCAGCGCAGGTGAGACGTCGATTGCGCTGTCCGTGGCTCGTTGCGCGAGCTCGTCAGCGATATCGGCCGTGGCATCTCGCGACCAGCCCTCGACGGCGTTGAACGCGACGATCCGCAAGGGATAGGCGTACTGGCCCGCGAGGATGTCGCTCAGCACGGTCTCCCGGTCGGTCTCGGCCTCGTCGGTCTCGCGCCAGGCGCAGCCTGCGCGGGCGCCGAAATCTTCCAACACGAGATAGATGTCCCGATCGAGACGATCGGAAGGCACGATCGAGGGGCCGTGACGCATTACGCAACTCCACTGCTGACTAAAGCCAACGACTGTGCGAGGTGCGGGGTTCCCCAGAGGTAGCCGTCAGAATAGCGCATCCCGGGAACGCGCACTTGTTCTGGCAAGTTGAGCGTGAAGCTGAGGAAGTGCCGTGGTTCAATCTGACGCCGACCGGTTCAAAGGCAGGGCTGAGGAATGCCGCCGTTTGGCGGAGGAGGCCATTAGCGAAGAGGACAAGGGAGCATGGCTGCGCCTAGCGGCCGAGTGGGACAAGCTTGCCGAAAGCGCGTTGCACAGGCGTGGCATTTTCGACCGTTACGAGTGAAGGTCCCGCCTGCGAAAGTCTACGATTACAAGAGGCGGACATAACTACCGCTCTCGTGCAGTTCCAGCCAGCCCCTCTCTACCGCATGCTTGATCCCTGCGCCAAACTCCTCGCCGCTAGCCTTCAGCGCGTAGAGGAACGGGGCGTTGATCTTCTCGATATGGATGCGACCGTCCTGGACGGGCTCGATGCCGGCGGTAATCTCGACCAGCTTGCGGGCAGCGGCTTCCGGATCGGCGAAAGGACGTTCGGTGGTGAGCTTCATGCGGCGGTCAGGCGGTGAGCGGTGCGGACGTGGGCGTCGAGAGTGCGAGTGGTAACTACCTCGCCGCAGAAGCAGCGCGCAATCCCTTCCGGGCGCTGTGTGGGCAACGGTAGCGCCAGATCGTGCATTTGGTGTTTCCAAGTCGTCCAGTCTCGCTCGCGGCGCCACGCCTCGAAATCGGCCTCCGTACGCGTGCCCGCCAACTCCTCCCACGCGGCGTGGAAGTCGGCGCGTGCCCCGTCAAACGTTTCGGCGATCCCAGTTCGATGTTTGCCCGGGTCAATGCCGGGGTAAAAGCCGCAAGACCACCCCCATTGCGGGGCTGAATTTGGAACGCCAGCGCGCCGGCCGATGATGCCGACCCGCACGTCGCCGAAACAGATCAGCCACGTTTCGCGATCTGGATCGTCCTTGCTGCGGCGGCGGGTAAGATTGGGCATATCGCATCAAAGCGCCATCTAATGAGGCCGGCAAATTATCAATCGATCGTGGGGCGGTATGCGGCTGAACTACTGGACCTTGGGGGTGTGGATAGTTTTGCGATCAGCCATGGGATGGATCGGGACAGCCAAGTCGCGGCGGAAAACCTGCGCCTGCGCGCCGCCCTTCGCGGCTTGGTCGACGCTTTCAAGCCGTTCACGGTGAAGCCTATGGGCGGCCCGGGCAGCGCGGTTCAGTTGGATGAGGAAGCGGAGATCAAGGCGCACGTCGACGCGGTCGCCTTATTGCGTTCCGCCGACGTTCACGCCGGAAAGTAGTTTCCAGAAAGGTGAAAAACGTTTCCGGAACGGCATTGCGATTGCTGCCGAAAGTCTGGGGACTGAACCGCGAACATGCCGATCCATTTCATGCACTGTGCCGGGATCGCGGCGGTCGTCGTCGAAGCCGACGGGACGATCGTCGCGGTCGACGACGTCAGCGCGCAAAGCAGCCAAGCTCTCCAAGATCATGCAGCCGTGCTGATCCGTTTAGAACCGACGACGATCGGTGGCGTCATGGCACTGACCAGCTAAGTCGCCAGCCTGAGGCAGTGGCAGGTGCCGGCGGACGACGGCTGGCATCAAATTCTTCTCGGCACGTTGGCGGACGCGCTCGACGGCATCCTTAAGAATGGCCGGCGGGCATCACTGCCGCCGGCCATCGCTTCGCGCTGCCTTTGGGCTGGGGGTAATCAGGCGGCGCTTGACGGCAAGCCTGCCGACCACCGATTAACAACCCGCTAACCAATTCTGGCAGGCTCTGGTTATTTCGCGGGCAACAACGCGGCGGGCCTGTGCTGCTGCTCGCTCTTCGTTGAGTGCGAACGGCGCGGGAGCTGCGGGACCGAAGCGGTCCACAGCCTTACTGTTGATGGGCTGACAACTGCGATAATCCTGATAAAGCGAGCAGCCGAGTAGGTAGCGCTATGCCATCCATCGGAGAGTAAAGATGACGTCGCAAGGTACGGAGACAAGTGAACCCATAACGGTACAGAAGGCCATGTGTTCACAATGCGGGGGTGAACGGAATTGCGATACTAAGGGCAGTATGGTCGAAAGCTGGGATGATGCCGGCGGAATGGTCTGGGGGCAGACCACATGGTCCATCTTACAATGCAGGGGGTGTGAGCACGTCTTTTGTCAAACGGTCAAAGTCTTCTCTGAGGACTATAATCACGAATGGGATGCTGCGACCCAGCAAGATGTCTTGGTCTACGACGAGAAGATAGCCTATTGGCCTGCCATCTCTAAGCGCAAGTCACCGGACTGGTTCGGCCCAATCGGATTTATCGGCGCTCATGATCGCTTGTATGACGCGATGAGAGAGCTGTATGTCGCGCTTGATAACGACCTAGTTCGATTGGCATCCGCGGGCGTGAGGACTGTTTTTGACATTGCGTCCGAACTACTCGGTGTGAATGCCGATCTGACATTCAAAGAAAAGCTTGATGAACTGGTCGCATCAAGTCGTATCAACGCCGTCGATCGCGAACGCTTAGAGGCTTTGACGGAGGCTGGCAGCGCCTCAATGCATCGTGGCTGGCTCCCAACGCCGTCCGATTTGTCAACGATGGTTGATATCCTAGAGCACTTCGTTCATCGAACTTTCGTTGCGCCTGCGCTGGAGGCGAAACTTACTGAAAAAAGCGCCACTCTACGTCAAACTGTGCCGGCCCGAAAGCCACGCCGAAAAGCGAAAAAGAAGTAGGCATGGGCCGGGATCGGTTTGCGAGAGGGCCGGATTGTCTTTTGCGCCTTTACCGGCTCAATGGCCGAGCAAAAGTGATCACGAGACCACCCCCGTCCCTTGTGAACGCCTGACATTCTACCGTCGCAACGTGGAGATACACGCTGGCCAATTCGTTCTTATCCTTCAAAGCAGCGCGGTGACACCGATGCGCCGCCGCCTCCAGTGTGGTCGGATCGATGCCGGTGACGGCGTTTCCCGCCGTTGCAGCAAGAGTGAACCATTCGTTCGGCGGAAAGCCGCTCGCGTCCCAGTTCAGTGAGACGTAGGTCACGAACTTGGGGTCGCAGATCAGGACCATGTCGGGGCGCTTGAAGAAAACGCTGCCGCCGGACGGTGAGAAGTGATCGAAATGCGTATTCGTTCGCTCGATGATCCGCGCCGTTATTTTCTTGCATTCGGGGGTTTCGGCCGAGCGCTCGCCGGCCTTAACGGCGTTGACGGCGATCAATACCAGAAATGCTGAACAAAGAAGGGCGGCTGATGACTTAGAACTCATCTCGGATCACATCAAAAATCGTCAAGCTGAGCAATTGGCCATCGCTCAGTCGCCGGCTTTCCGTCTTCCCAGAATTTGTAGAGAATGCCCTCCCACATGACGAAAACGGATCGGAATTTTTCACGTGCAGCCGAGGTGCTCTCGCGGATGATTGGCAGACCTTCGGCTGTGTAGGCACCGTAGCAGCTAAGATTTAAGTAGATCACCAGACTGACGTCGGAGGAATAATCTTTCGCTACTTTCTTTGTGACGACACGATCTAGGGCCGCCGGAATAGCCTCAAACCTCCTCCGCCAGTTCTCGACCGGGTCGGGTTCCAGAGAAGGGAGATCGATCTCGTCACCGCGCCGACGCCCGTCCATATCAGCTTCTGTTACCTCAAATTGCTGGTTCGTCTGCATGTCGGTCTGCACTTCGAAGTCGGGCCGCGCGTGTGGCACGAGCCGCACTAGTCGCGATGAAAGCGCGTTCGCGACCTTGCCAGCTATCCAAGCGTCACGCAGGAACGCCAACCCTCCTTGGCGAAAGAAAATATGACGAGGAAGAGGTCGTATGATCGCGTCGACACGACTGCGGAACGCGCCGGGGACCATCCATTCTGAAAGCTCAGCCTTCCAACAGTCGAGAGTTGTCTTAGGTACTCGATCTATCTCGCTGTCGCTCATTTTCAACCTGAGGAGTTCACGCCTGAGGGGCGCCTCTGACCGCGGCGCGACCATCAACAATGCGAAGTAGGTGGTTCGCAAGAAGGACGATCTCCATCGCTTCGTTGGGATCATTCAGGTCCACGTCTCGGTGTGAGTGCGGATTTTTGTACGATCCAATTGCGCCGGCAAACAGCGCCGATCTTGCTAGCCGCTCGCTTTTTTCAACCGACTTGTCTGTCAGAGGGCCGGTCTCTTCGTGGAAAGCGCGCCGCATTAAATCCGTGCCGAGATCAGCCGCCGAAAAATCGCCGGCCTCGCGGACGTAAACCTCAACTGCTTTCATCGCCTGAAAGACAGCTACATCGTACTCGCCGCGCAGATAGGCAGACCACACGGATTGGGCGATCCGGGGGTGCAACTTCTCCCTTTCGATCCGACGAGAACGCGCGAACGTAGTGACGTCAGACGGCGAAGCCATGATTTCGGCGCGACGGCTAAAGCGCTTCCAGCCGTGGCTTCCGTTCGTCCCTGAAGCTGGGACTAACAACCCTTGCACCTCAAGCCAATTCCAAGCCTCAGCTATCGCCAATTCGATCTGATCCTGCCTGGATCGATCAGCGTACGAGCCTGAATGGGGATGGTGGTTGAACAAGCCACTCAGGAAGTTCGTTGCATGGACATTTCCGTTTTGCCGCTGCGCCGAAAGGGCGATCAGAAGATAGCTTGCCAGTTCCTCGGCCTCTAGGCTGAGTAGATAGTCGACGTCAGGGAGTAATTGAGGAAGTGAGGTCATCTTACGCTGAGGCTCAATTCGAGGGGCAACTTAGCAGCGCTGGCTGCTTATTTTTGCAAGCCCAATCGTGGTAGGCCGCCCAACCCTGGGCGGCTGCGCCGATCGCGCCGAAGATCGTGAAGATAGCAACTACAATGGCGAACGCGGATTGGCCGCGGGTCAGATCAACTCGACGCCCAATGATTTCGACCGGCTTTCCATTCCAGTGCAAACGCCCGTCGTTGTCGATGCCAAGACCGTTCGTTTCGGAAAGCGCGATAGGTCTAACGCCCTTTGGCCACTGGCTCTTGTCGATCGTCTGAAGGGGCACGCGTTCCAGTTCGGCTTCTCGCTCCGCGTTTTGGCGCCGCGTTCTTTCGTCGTCTGTTTCCAACTTCTCGCCTTTCTTCTTTTCGCGCGCACCTGACCGGGTGAGGCCCCCTTTCACCACGGCAGCCACGGCTTCGTCTGCTTGTCGGTGAACTTCAGATAAGGCCCGAAGGCGACCGTCAGCTGCGCGGGCTGTTGGGCCAGCCGCAGTTCGATCTGGTATTTCTGATCGATCAGCGCATCTCGGTTAGCCGTTGCAAGATCAGCAAGCATCGCATCGGAGTAGGTTAGGCAAAAAGCGAAGTCCCGATGCAGGGAGTTCAAGTAATCTTGGACGTCGCTGCCGAATAGGAAACGCGCGCCAGCTTTCGCGGTCAGCAAGTCGTTGAAGTTTTGACCGGTGACCTTTCCGCTCGATTGGAACGCTCCGACGGCCCGTTCAACCATTTCAACCACCTTCAGCCGGCGGTCGAAAAGATCAAGCATCAGCTTCCGGCGAGCCGTGACAAATTGGAAGTAGGCAATCGCCGCGCCGGCGATGGCAACGATCGTCGTGATAATGCCTAACCCGAACGTCATGCTTCTGTAGCTCGCGCCACCACTGCGCAGCCGCGTTTCAATGCCACCTCGAATAGTTGCTTCAGGCCCGGGTCGGCAAGGACGGCATCGCCCGGCAGGAAGTCATCCACGATCTGCCAATCGAAGCCGCTGCCAGGTTCTGGCAGCTTCGTCGGATCAAGCACGTACGCAGCGCGTCCGGTGCCTTCACCAAAAGCGCCCCGTTCCACGAATTTTTGAAGTCGGTTCATTCTGTTCCTCTAAACGTCGGCGCGGCCCGACAGCTGAAGCATTCGCTCGATTTCTTCGTTCGTCAGATCGTCGACGGTGGGAGCGGCGCGCCGGCCGCGCCGCTGGTGGGAGATGTCATCATCGATCCAGAGATGGAGGATGAAGTGGTGGTTCGGGCAAAGGAACTGGTGCTCGTGGTCAGCGGCGGGAAAGCCACGGTCGAACTGTTCCCCCAATGGTACGACATGGTGAGCCTGAGCGATGGACTGAAACTTGCCGCAAACAAAGCAGGCCTCGCGACGCCTAGGTTCGAAGGCCATTCGGGCAGCAGCAATCCACGCGCGTTTCCGATTGGCGTACTCGATCAGATCGGCGGTCCCAAGGCGATGGGTCATGGTTCTGATGCCGCGGGCCGCGCGGCGAGAAGCTTCAGCGCGATCGGTTCGACGTCTTCGCGCCAGTAGTCATCACCGTTCGGAAGGACGCTTCCCAGCATGCCGGAAGAGTAGACGGCTGGCTCCGGGCGGCCGGGATAGGCCGTCCAGCGGGCGTTGGTCGGGGTATGGGTCACCCCGTTTTCGTCGACCCGAAACTGATCTTCTGTGACCCGCGTCCGCGCCATGACTTGCCCCCCGGTTGCAGGCACCGATACTACACGCGATACCGCGAACCGGGCATGCTCCCGGTGCCGTTTTCCACGTCAAATCTCAGGGGACCGGCTGGGGGGCTTCAATACGACCCGACGCCGGCGCTCGCGGCCGTCAGCGGACTACCTGAACAAGTTCATCGCCCTTCCAACCCCGACGATCCAGAGACCGGCCCACATCAGCGAGGTGATCGCAATTAGTGGAATGAACACGACGAAGACAGCGACCTTTGCGAGCCGTCTGGGATACAAACTCGCGTAGACCGCAGCATTCTTGGTGATGAAGATCGGCCACAGCAGAAGCGTGAGGATCGAACTCAAGACCCGCTTTGTCAGTTTAAGCCCCAGTGCATCTGTTGGATCACGTTCAACGGCGGCCGGCCCCTATCGGGGGCGTCCAGGGCCTGGTCGTCCTTCGTCGGGACCGAATACAGCTTTTGAACCCACCGGATCGATGTACTGTCCGGTGTCGTCACGTACAGCTGTAGGCAGAGGATGTAGCTGTCGTTCTGTTCTCCCTTGCTCCGCCGAAACCGGAGTGCGTTGCCGTCCTTCACCCAAGGATAACGCTCCACCACGTTCGCGTGCACAGGCAAAATGTCTCCCGGCTTTACGACGATCTGGGTCGGGTTGAAGACGATCGATTTGGCGAAGCGGCCATCGCAGCCAGTCTTAGGATCGGTGACCAGCACCAATTCTCCATAGATTTCGGTGATGACCGCCGCGCGGTTTCCCGAATTGATGAACGTGAATTGCTGATCCTGATCCAGCAGCAAATCGCCCTTATCGGGCCGCACTGCCAGCGTGCCGTCGACAACGACCCGGATGTCGTCGCGTTGGATTAGCAGCGTGCGGTAGGCCGTGAACCCGGTGATGCACAGGGATATCACCGCAATTGCCCAACCAGCCCAATCGAGCCAGTGCTTCTTTGGCTTGCCTTCCGATGCCTCACGCCTGCGATCGTGCCAAGCCAGCCAGTCTTCGGCGAAGCCGATCGTCATTTGCGTCGTGCCGATCGTAACCGTGCCGGCAGGGCCGGCGTCGGTTTGCGTCAGCCTATTGCGCACGTTCAGGGGACTTTGCGTTTCCAGTTCTTCGAACCAGCGTCTGGCTTCGTCCGGCTGCGCCGGCGACCATCGCGACGCTTCATAGGGAAAGCGATCAGCCTTCATCGAACTCCAACCTTCGGTATCCGGTCGCCGGAACTTCCCGTTTACCGGCGCTTCAAGCAATCGTTGCGCCCAACCAGCGGCGAGAACAGAACTCGCCCGTCCGCGCCCTTGTAGAAATACTGCACCTCACCGCCCAACCCGACGAACGCTGCGAGTGCTTCCATGCTGCACACCGAATTTCGCGTGTAGTCTTCCACCTGCGCAGCCCAGTTCTGCATGGTTATGCCGCGCGCCGCCGCCGTCGCCTCTGCTTCGGCAGCGGATGAACTCATTGCAGCCACGTAGACGAGGCGCGGTCCCGCAACCGCTACCGACACTATGGTGAGGTTCGCGCTGGCTTTCATCGGCAGTGTCGGTGCCACCGCGGCTTGTGCCGATCGCGCGTAGTCGCAAACGTTGGTCTTGGTGTATTGGGAGAAGCACTCAGGGCCGTCTTCTGCCGCAAAGGCCGTTGAACAGGGCATCAAGGCGAGTGCTGCCGCGGTCAGAACGGCGGCCGGAACTGTCGTTCGCATTGGACTGGCGCGCCTTCCTTTCAGGGTTGGTGCTGCTCAACAATACCCGCAGCGTCGCTGTCCGGGCATGCTCCCGACACCATTATCCCCGCCCAAATCTCCGCTAGCGTCCGGAAGATGTTGGTAGCTCCGTTGGTAGACTGGCAATTCGAGAATAGACTTTACAATAAAATTCAATGCCTTAGATCGATTTAGCAATCCCCTCAGCCGCACCAGCTTTTGCCGCACGGCTCTCACCTCGAATTCTTCGGCGCGCTGCTTTGCTGGAAGTGCTCGGCGTCAGCGATCTTCACCCACACATGCTTCGCCTGCTCGAACACCGATCTGACGGGAGCGGGGTAGTTCGGGTCCGCGATCGCACCGACGGCAACGGCGATCATCGCGGGTAGATTGTCGGCTTTCCAATAGACCGTCGAACCGCAGTCGGTGCAGAAATAGCTGCGGACCTTGCCACCGCTTGCGGCAGCGCGGACGAACTCCTTCGGCGTCCCTGAGAACGTGACGGCGTCAGCTGGATAGAAGGCGCCGACGCCGAACGGCGCGCCGGTTCGGCGCTGGCAGTCGGTGCAGTGACAGGCAACGACGAGACGCGACGGCCCCGGAAGCGACAGCGCAAGCGCGCCACAACTGCATCTGGCATCAATCATCGAAAACGCTCCTCCGTGGCAAGGCAGACACGATCAGGCAATTGATCCAGCTGCCAGAGCCCGAGGCTCTTGTCGCGCCAGCCGCCACCGCCCTCCTCGCAACGCTCGCTGATCAGCGCGTGCGGCGCCGGCCAGTCGAACGGCGGCTTCTCCATGTTCAGCGCCCGCCAGTCGCCATCCTCGCAATCGCGATTTGCCTCCCATTCCGGAAAGGTGGTGGCGAGCAGGAAGCGCGCGCCGCTCATCTGAAATTGCGCGAGGGCGCGATCGATATTCGCAAAGCTCAGATGCACCAGACAGTCCCGGCAGAGAATGACATCCGCACGCGGCAGTGCATCGCGCGTGATGTCGGCAACGAGAAACCGGCCCGACGACCCGCCTGCCACACGCCGGCGGTTGGCCTCGATCAGCGACGGCACGATGTCGATGCCGGTGTAATCGACATCGAGCGTCATGCGGCTGATCCAGCCGGCATCGCCGCAGGGCGCGTCGAGCAGCGAGCGGGCACCGAGGCGTTGCAGCAGTGGAGGAAGCCCCTCTCGGATCGCGGCGGTCGCTGGGTCCTCAGAGCCGAGGCCGGAGACGGAAGTTGGCGCGCCCCAAAGGTTGGTCCGCTCGATGCGTTCGAACCGGGCGGCGAGATCGAGGTCCGCGAAATTCTCGCGGTCGGCGAGGAAACGTTGGTGGGCGAGCACGGGAGGACGGTGGGCGGTCATCGGGTGAGCCTCTAGGCAAGTCGGAAGCCCAGTGTACAGGCGATTCGAGCCTCCGGAATCGCAGCGTGCCATCCGATCTGATCGTTAGCGTTGGGCAGAGTCGGAGACGCTGATCCGATGGGGGTCGGAACCAAAGCCGTGCGTCGCTCGTTCTCGACCCATGCGGATCAGGGAAGAAAATCGAAACATATTTTTGCTGGCGAGCGTGACGCTGTGCTGTGGCGTCGTGGCCGGCACAGTTGCGCTGTTCGAACCGGCGCCAGCACCGACTCCTGCAAAGCAGGTGGCCGAGCGGATGGCAATCGACGCCACCGCTCCGACACCGGTTCGGGTGGTCGGCGCACCCTTCGAGCCCAACGTCAATCCGCGCCAGCGATAACCATCACGTCGGCGATGCCTCCGTGCCCTTCTCGGGCCGGCCATGGGCCCGCGCCAATTCCTCGACGAACGCGATCACCTCCGCCCGCTTGTCGGGCGGCAGCGACAGGAACGCGCGGACGAGCCTTAAGCCCTCCGCTTCGTCCACCCGTTCGTCTTCGTCATTCATCCGACCAATGTCGGGCGATCGGGAAAAATATGCAATCCCTTTCAAACGACCTTGATTCGGCGCGGCCGCTTTGCTGGAATGGAGCGCGGCAGAGGTGGATCATGAAGTGGATCAGGGAACGCGACGCACTGATCGCGCAGACACTGGCCTTCGTTCAATCGGTGACGGGCAAAAAGGATGATTTCCTTCAGCCGGCCGCGCTGTCGGATTCGCCGGCGGCGACCGTCGAGACCGCCCCGGTCGAGATCGGACCGCTCCAGCCCGCTCCGCAGGCTCAGTTCGTCAAGCTCCCGCCGGCACGGACAAGCGGCGATTTTCGCAGCGAGATGCAGGCCCGGATCGCCAATTTCCGCAAGCATCAGGAGCGGTTCGCGCGCGAGCGCGAGGAGTATTGCGCGGCCACCCTGAGCAAATTGCGCGCCGCCATGAGCGACGCCTCCCCCCGCCCACCGGCCGAAAAGTAGGGCCGGCGCTCCAATCGGGGCTTACAGCCAGGACCACACCAGCCAGAGATTGGCCGCGCAGGCGCCAAACAGCGCCAACGTCAGGGGCAGGAGCATGTGCCCGCAGGAGGTTTTCAGGTCGCTCGTCATGGCCGAAAACATCCGCTGATTCCAGCCGGAGAGTCCCAGGGATTCTTTTTTTACGGATTCAGGACTCGTTTACGACTCAGGACACGAACTGCCCGATCACGGCGCCGTGATCGACCAGCCGGCCGGAACCCGTTCCGCGCAAAGTCGTTAACGGGCTTTCCTGGAGCGGGAAGAATGCCCTACGCCCTGTTCTGCAACGACGCCCAGATCAGCAAGGCCTATCCGAGCGAGTCCGACGTCTGGAAACTCGCGCAGCGAAGTGGTCTCGTCGTGGACGTGACCGCGGACGACGAGCGGCCGGGACCGCGCCGGGTGCTCGACAATGACTACGAGATCGCGCCCTGCCAGGCAGCCCAGGGCGAGGACCCCGCCAAGAACAAAGCTGAGGCCGAGCAGCAGTCGAGGATGGAGCTTGAGCTGAACACTTGAGGTCCGGAGCTCCGGGGCGGGAAACCTGAGCGAAGGCTCAGGGCGTCGCGGTCGCGAGAGACGCCTGCTCGCCCGCCAGGGCCACGCAGGCCTTCCGGCGATGCAGCCCGCGGATCGCGCCGGTGACCTTCAGCACCTTGCCCGACGGACAGGAAGCGTCCTTGACGAAGGCCACCTCGTAGGGCGCCAGCATCAGAGGCTCGGATTTAAGGATTGTCTGTGCAGAGCACGGCAAGCAGATGACGCACGCGAGCACCCCTGCCGACACCAAGATACGCATGTTCGTCGTCCCACCAGCCCGGCAATTCTCATATAACGCGTTCCGGAGCGAGTTCCGTAAGCGGCAAAAATTATTTTTGCTTTACCCCGCGGCCATGACGCGCGTGAGAAGACGCGCGCCGGAACGTTTGCTTGCAAGCGATGCGCCAGATGGTTGACGCAAAGCGAACAACAGGCCGGCGAGCAAGAGGCGGGCAAACGAAAGGCCGGCGGGAAAGCCGGCCTTGTCAGATCGCGTCGTTGGCAGAGGTCAGTAGCGCGACGCCGACGGACCGCCCCAGCCGAACCGGTAGTTCACGCCGACCTTGACGGTATGTTCATCCTCCCGGCCGCGGACGCCGACGATATCGGCTGGGCCGGAGGTGAAGGTGGTGCTGCCAAAGTTGTAATACTGATACTCGGCCTTGGCCGACCAGCTCGGCGCGAACATGTATTCGAGGCCGGCGCCGACGGTGTAGCCGTCCTTGCTGTTGCCGGTGGTGGTGAAGGCCTGCGGCACCCCGGCGATGTTCACGCCAAGGCCGTTATTGCGCCAGGCATAACCGCCCTTGGCGTAGAGCAGCGTCGGTCCCCAGGTGTAGCCGATGCGACCGGTCACCGACCCGAGCTGGTCGGTGTTGGACGTCACCTGCGTGCCCAGCGGGAACGTGACGCCGTTGTTGTTGGTCGGCAGCCAGGAATACTGGGCCTCGATACCCACCACCCAATTGGGCGCGAACTGGTAGTCGAAGCCGCCCTGCACGCCGCCGAGGAAGCGGGCATCGCTCGACTGGAAGCCATTGTCACCGGCAAAGGCGCCGCCGACATGGCCGCCGATGTAGAAACCTGTCCAGTTGTAGATCACCTGTGGCGGCGTATAGGCCGGTGCCTTGGTGTAAGGGCGCGGCTGCATGTCGGCTGCAGCGGCTGGCGCGGCCAGCGCCAGCAGCGCGACTGCACCGAGCAAAATCGTTTTCATGATCATCCCCGTTCTCTCAAATTCGACCCTCCGCAAACAACGTGGCGTGAATTTGGTTGCTTCGCGGCGATGCCGGAACGTTGATCGTTCGTTACTGTGACGGGTTGGCAACAACGCGATTTTGTTCCGTCACGTCCCTTGCGCCGGCCGTTCTCGTCGTCGGCGCAGGGCGAGCCGTAACGATTTGTCGCGAGACGAAACCGCCCGTTCAAAGCTCGCCAAGATGTGATCCAGCGGCTCCGGCGCGGTCTGTCCTATCATGAGGCGATGAAGGCGGGCTTTGCGCTACCGCGTCATCTTTTCCAGTTCCGGAAAGGGTGCGTAAACCGCACCGGCACAGAGCTCGCTCGTCCGATCGATAACGCGGTCGCTCCGCCCGTTGACGAAAATCACGGCGCGCTCGCGCATGCCCTTGTAGCTGCCATCGGTCTCGCGCGGGGTGAAATGCAGGCAGCTCACGTAGAACTGGCGCCCGCCAACTTCGCGCAGCACCGGATCGGCCATGCTGGCGTCGCGCACCCCGACCGGGTTGTTCAGATAGCTGCGCATCAAGGCCAGCGTGTCGCTGCGGAAGTTGTCGGGAAACGGCTGCGGCCCTCCGGCCTGGGTCCCGCCCATCAGCGTTGGACGGTCACCGTCGCTGCCGAAGCATGCCGCAAGCGCCAACGGCAACGCCATGATCACTGCATATCTCGCCAATCGCCCCACAGGCACCGCTCTCCGCTCGATCAGACTCGGAGGTGTTCTAGCCCCAAGCTTCCACGAACCCAAGCCTGCATGATCTAAGCTTGCACAAAGGGAATTCGCTTGCAGCGGCGCAAACGGCGCGCCGGTCCGCCGCCGACACCTCGGGCTTTCGCACGAGGCATGGCGAACGGACCGGGCCTGAACTCCGCACGCGGCGGCGGGGCAATGCCAGGGATGCCGCCGCGCGGGATCAGTGGTCAGTTGCGCTTGTCCGATGTCGCCGGCTTGGTCACGTCCGGCTGCGCCTTCAGCGATTCCTTGGCCGTGACCTGCTTGTGGTGATGGCGATGCTTGCGCACGGACTTGTGCTCGTCGGGCGTGGCGGCGGCGTTGGCGTTCATCGCGTTCGACTTGGTGTCCACCTTGGCATTCGCCTTGACGTCGGAAGCCTTCGTGTCGGGCTTGACGCCCGCATCCGATTTGACCGCAGTATCCGCCGCCTTGGTCTGGCTCTGGTCCGCCTTGATCACCGGCGCGGTCGTGGTGGTCTTGCCCGCCTCGGCGGCGAAAGCCGGGGCTGCGATCACGGAGGCTGCGAGCAAGGCTGCGGAAATGGTCTTCAACATGGTTGGTCTCCTCTGGGAAGGATCTTGAGGCGGCGCCCTCTCGTCACCCCTTCGATCGTAAGTCCGAGCCTAGAGAGCAGCCACTGAACCCAGTCTGAAGCCCATTGCGGGCTCCCGTTCATCTCGATGACAAGTTTGTCATCTGCGCCGGGACGAATAGATCGTGCGAAGCGGGAATGTTTTTGCCCCATGGGTGTTCCGGTCTTCGGGCAATCGTGTAGGATCGCCACGTTTCATACGGGAGAACATCAATGCGCAGACTCTCAACGCTTCTGGTGCCGGGACTGGTCTCGATGGCGCTGGCGGCCGGGCCGACGCTGACCAGCGCCTATGCCGCCGGCAGCGATGAACCTTCGCCGCCGCCGAAGTCGGACACTTCGACCAAAAAAGGCAAGAAGAAGAGCTCATCCGTCAGCGATCCCAAATTCGTGGCGGCCTATCGCGCCGCCTACACTGCGATCTACGACCGTCACGACTACAACGGCGCGATCGACCAACTGAAGTCGCTCAAGCGCGACGACGTTGCCGATGTCGCGAACCTGATCGGCTACTCCTATCGCAAGCTCGGCGATTACCAGTCGTCGAAGGCCTATTACGAGCTGGCGCTGAAGGACGATCCGAACCACGTCCGCACCTGGCAGTATTACGGCCTCTGGCAGCTCGAGCAGGGCAACCGCGAACAGGCGCAGTACCACCTGAACAAGATCGCCTCGCTCGCCGGCACCGACAGCTCCGAATATCGCTCGCTCGCCGCCGCGCTCGACAGGCCTACCGGCGCGACGCTGGTCTACTAAGACATCACTATTTGAATGAAGCGAGCGCGCACAACCTTGGGGTTGTGCCCGTTCCACTTTCTCGGCTAGCCTTGCGCAGCATCCCTCGCAATTGGTGTGCAATGGATACGTGGCTGCGATCCGCGATCGACTACATCGGCTCCTGGATCGAATTCCAACAGAGGACATTCCAACAGCCCGGCGTCATCATCGCCTTTGCCCATCGCGGCGAGGTCGTCGCCGAGCACGCATTCGGCCTTGCCAATCTCGACACCGGCGAGAAGCTCACTCCGCGGCACCGCTTCCGCATTGCCTCGCACTCGAAGAGCTTCACCTCCGCCGGCATCATGAAGCTGCGCGAGCAGCGCAAGCTCCGACTCGACGATCCGATCGGTCAATACGTCGGCGGCCTGCATCCGCGCGTGGCAGAGACGACGATCGCGCAGGTGCTCTCGCACAGCGCGGGACTGACGCGTGACGGCGCCGATTCAGGCCAGTTCATCGATAGCCGGCCCTATCTCGATGCGAAGGAGCTGCTCGCGGAATTGAAGCTGCCGGCCGCAATCGAGCCCGGCACCCGCTTCAAATATTCCAATCATGGCTTTGGCCTGATCGGCCTCGTCATCGAAGCCGTGACCAAGGAGCCCTACCCTGTCTGGATCAAGCGCGAAATCGTCGAACCCGTGGGCTTGCGTGAGACCGAACCGGATGCGCCGCTTGCCAAGAGCACGCCGTTCGCGCGCGGCCATACCCGAAAGCTGCCGCTCGGCGAGCGCTGCGTAATCCCCGGCGACAATCCCGCGCACGCCATGGCGTCCGCGGCGGGCTTCGTCGCGACCGCCGGCGATACCGCCCGTTTCTTCGCGCAGCTCGCGCCCAATGCGAAGAAGAGCGTTCTCTCGGTCGCGAGCCGCCGCGAGATGACGCGACACCACTGGCGCATCCCGCAGAGCTTCGAGGGCTATTACGGGTTAGGCGTCAACGCCGGCAAGACCGACGGCTGGGACTGGTTCGGCCATGGCGGCGGCTTCCAGGGTTACATCTCCCGGACCTGCTCCATCCCCGCTTGCGAGCTCGCGATCAGCATCCTCAGCAATTCCATTGACGGCGCGGCGCCATTCTGGATGGACGGCTCGATGCAGATCCTGCGCGCGTTCAAGACACGCGGCGCGCCCGACCGGCGCGTGCGCGACTGGACCGGCCGGTGGTGGACGATCTGGGGAGCCACAGATCTCGTGCCGGCGGGCAACCGCGTGCTCGTCGCCAACCCGCAGTTCAACAACCCATTCATGGATGCCGCCGAGATCGAGGTCACCGGCCGCGACAGGGGCAAGCTCGCCTGGGCCGCCGGTTACTCCAGCCATGGCGAGCCGGTCCGCCGCGTCCGGGACAAGCGCGGCAAGGTGAGCGACATCTGGATCGCCGGTGCCAACGTCAAGCCTGCAAGCGTCGTGGCGCGCGAGATCGCGCGCCGGTATCCGCCACGCAAGCGGCGGCCTACTCGCGGATAAGCGCCTCGACCTCACTGCGCATCGACTGCCGCGAACCGTCGCGCGAATAAAACATGTGGCCGCCGGGATAGACGACGAATTTCACGCGTTGCGTAACGAAGGCCGGTAACTGGTCGAGCACGCGCTTCGATCCGAAATAGGGCGTGGCGAGATCGAACAGGCCGTGCGCGACCAGCAGGTTCAGCTTTGCATCGGTGGCGAGAATCTGGCGCAGTTCCGACACCGATTGCGGCGGGTTGAGGCCGCGGCCGAAATCCCAGTGGCCCTCGACGCTGCCGTTCAGGACTTCATAGGAGCCGTCCGGCCGCCAGTTGAGCTTGCGTGTCAACACGTCGACCGCGGCACTCGTCAGCGGCGCCTGGAGTGCATCGCCCGAGGGGTCGCCGAAGCGGGAGCTGCTGGAATCCGGGTAGGGATCGAAGCCGCGCACGGAGCCGTCGTAGCGTCCCGTCACCTTGCCGTTCTTGCGATCGAACTCGCGGCGGAATTCACCGACGTCGAGCCGGCCGGCGAGCCTGCGGCTCACCGCCTGGTCGATGCCGGTGAGCTCGGCGACTTTGTCGGCCAGCCGGTTGGTCGCCTCCTTGTCCGCCTCGCCCTTGACGAGGTCAGCCAGGAATTCGCCGCGCGCGTAGGCCTCGACGTCGGCGAGATCGGCGCGCGTGACCGGTGCCTTGGCTTCGCGCGCCACCGCGACATAGCTCGGCAGCGTCGCGACATATTGCAGCAAGCTCGTGCCGGCGAACTCGCGGAAGTCGAACAGCGGCGAGACCAGGATCAATCCCCTGACGCCGACTCCATGCTGCAGCTGCAACTGGCGCACCACCTTCGGTCCGCGAATCCCGCCATAGCTTTCGCCTGCTACGTATTTCGGCGAGATCAGCCGGTCGTGCTTCTCGAGCCAGCGGCGGATCACCAGCGCGATCGAATTGGCGTCGCCGTCGACGGAATAGAAGGACTTGCGCGCGTCCTCGCCGCTGGCGACGAAGCGGCTGTAGCCGGTGCTGACGGGATCGATGAAGACGAGATCGGTGAAGTCGAGCCATGTCTCCGCGTTCGGCTTCACCTCGGGCGAGGCGGACGGCGACAGGGCTTCGCCATCGAGCGGCAGCCGCCACGGCCCCGCGGCGCCGAACTGGAGCCATGCCGAAGATGCGCCGGGCCCACCGTTGAACAGGAAGGTCACGGGGCGCGTCGCGCGATCGGCACCGTCGAGCTCATAGGAGGTCACGGCGATGTCGGCCAGCGGGTCGCCCTTGCCGTCGAACACGCGGATCGAGCCGGCGGTCGCGGCGAAGTTGAGAGTGCGGCCAGGCAGATCGAGCGTCTGCTTCGTGGTGGAGTCCGGCGGCAGACGATGCAGCTCGGCCGCCGACGGCGAACCAGGCGCAGAGCTTTGCGCGCCACCGCCACGCCCGCCTTTCTGTCCGGCCGGCGATGTCGTCTCGGAGCGCGGCTGCGGCGGATCCTCCGCGCGCGCCCATCCTGCGAAGGCGAAAGCCGACACCGCCATCACCAGCATCGCGTGGCGGAGCGCCGGCAAACTCAATACCATGATCGTTCTCCGTGCCCGGCTCTGAAGGCCGGTGCGCACCGATCATTAGCCAGGAATTGCGACGGTTTGGGGGATCATGGGTTCGGCGGCGCATGGAGAGGTCTTTCGGGCCCGAAGCGCTCCCGTTTCGTCCTGAATCGGGATGGGGCAATCCCCCGTTTGCCTTGAAAGGCGGTCCTCCTCGACAATCCAGGCCCAGGTCGTATAGACGAGCCCGGCGGAACTTACTCGAGCCAGCGGCACCTGCCCGGGAAGCCATGACCAAACCCTCGCGATACGACCGGATCGCCTTCGTCGCCAGCCCGAGCAGCGAGGCGCAGGCCGCCTTCGGCCAGCTCACCCGGGATTATGGCAATTACGACCCCAGGGAAGCCGATGTCGTCGTCGCGCTCGGCGGCGACGGCTTGATGCTCCAGACGCTGCACCGGAACATGCACACGGGAAAGCCGATCTACGGCATGCACCGCGGCACGGTCGGCTTCCTGATGAACGAATACTCGACGCACGATCTGCGCACGCGGCTCGAGGCGGCGCATGAATCCGAAATCCATCCGCTCTTAATGCGCGCGACCGACGTCAACGACCGCGTCCACCTGCACCACGCCATCAACGAGGTCGCACTGTTCCGGCAAACCTACCAGGCCGCACGCTTAAGGATTCTGATCGACGAGCGCGAGCGCATGGCCGAGCTGATCGCCGACGGCATCATGGTGGCGACGCCGGCCGGCTCTACCGCCTACAACCTCTCCGCCCAAGGGCCGATCCTGCCGATCAACGCCGCGCTGCTCGCGCTGACGCCGATCAGCGCCTTCCGCCCGCGCCGGTGGCGCGGCGCGCTGCTGCCCAACACGGCCTATGTCGTGATCGAGGTGCTCGAGGGCGACAAGCGCCCCGTGGCGGCGGTCGCCGATCATGACGAGGTGCGCGACGTTCGCCGTGTCGAGGTCCTCTCCGACAAGACCATCTCGATGCGCATGCTGTTCGACCCCGGCCACAGCCTGGAAGAGCGGATCCTGCGCGAACAGTTCGGCTACTGAGCCGCCGGCCCGCCCCTCTCAAAAGGCCGATCGCAACCCTTCGTTAACCCCCGCCACGATATGGTTAACGAAGGTTGACCGCTTTGGCCCGGGCGTCATGTTCCGTATCGACTTCAACAAGCTGCGCTTCCTCGTCTGCGACGACAATCCGCACATGCGCCGCATCCTGCGGACGCTGCTGCATTCGTTCGGCGCACGCGAAGTCTACGAGGCCGAGGATGGCGCCACGGCGCTGGAAATGTACAGCCATTACGTGCCAGACATCGTCATCACCGATTGGGCGATGCCGATCTTCGACGGGCTCGAGCTCGCGCAAATGATCCGGCAGCCCGAATCCAAGGGCAACCCCTACGCGCCGATCATCATGCTGACCGGCCATTCCGAGAAGCGCCGCGTCACGGTCGCGCGCGATGCCGGCGTCACCGAATTCCTGGCCAAGCCGATCTCGGCCAAGGGACTCTACCAGCGCATCCTCAACGTGGTTGCCAATCCCCGCCCCTTCATCAAGACCAAGACCTATTTCGGCCCGGACCGGCGCCGTAACACCAACTCTGCCTATATGGGCCCGGAGCGTCGCGTCGGCGAAAAGCACGAGGTGCTCCAGCAGCCCTCGCTGCTCGACAAGGCCCGCTCCTCCATCTAGCGCAGCGTCTCACACGAGGCAGGCATCATGGCGAAGAACAGCGCAAAGGACATCGAGGTCAAGGCCTTCGCCACGCATCACGTCATCACGCAGCCCAATCCCTTGCGAAAAGTGCTGCGCCGGGTCGAAGCAAAAGACATGGACGATCCGGTCGCCCGCGCCGAGCAGGCGCTGGCGGGCCTGTCCGGCCAATTCAAGGACTGGATGAGGATCGAGGTCGAGAGACTGTCCGCCGCCTGGACCGAGGTGCAGCAGGATGGTTTCACCAGGAAGCTGCGCGACGAGCTGTTCCACGCCGCACACGACATCAAAGGCGATGCGGCGACTTTCGGCTTTCCTTCGGCAGCGGGAATCGCCGAGAGCCTGTGCCGCATCATCGAGCATGCGCCGGATCTTTCGAAGGTGCCGGCCGAGCTGTTCACGCACCACATCAACGCAATCCTCGCCATCGCGCACGAGAACACCAGGCTTGACAGCATCAGCGTCTCCGCGGAGCTCAGCCGGCGCCTGCGCAAGGTCGCCGACGAATATCTCGCCCATGTCAACCGTGATCGCCCCGAACATCTCGAGGTGATCCTGGCGCCAAGCATTGCGCCGGCGGAATAAGGCCCAGCTCTTCCCTCTCGTCGTTGCGAGCGCAGCGAAGCAATCCAGAACTGTCTCCGCGGTGAGACTCTGGATTGCTTCGCTGCGCTCGCAGTGACGGAATTCGCAGGACCTGCTACGCCGCGATCAGATCGTCATAGAGCGGATCGACCGCGTCCTCGGCGACGAGCTCGTCGCAGAACAGCCGCGCCTCTTCGCGCGCGGACTCGGTGGCGAAGCGGCGGAGCAGGACCATCAACGGTTCGGTAGCGCCGCGGTCGGTCTCACAATGGGTGAGCACGCGCTCCACCATGCGACGGCGCAGCCGTACCGCGCGGTCATCGGTGTCGACAAAACCCTGCTCGTGGCAGGCGTCGAGCGCGACTTGGAATGCCGCAAATGTCGCCTCGGGCAGCCCGGCGCGGCGGAGCAACGCGTGCAGGGTGTTGCCGCCGCGCTCGTGCAGCAGCGCCGAGACGCGCGCCAGCGGCAGATCGGCGAGTTCGGCGAGCGCCGCGTCGAACAGGTCGAGATTGCTCGACAGCAGCGCGCGCAAAATCAGACCCGCCGTGAGCTGGCCGGTGATGCGCAGGTGCCGCACCAGGCCCTGCATGTCCCCACCGCGCGAGCGCGCCGCGATGTTGATGGTGGAGCGGTCGCGCGCCTCGATCGTGATGCGTTCGGCACGATCGGCACTCAGCCAGTTTCGGGCCACGACGAATTGCGCAAGGGTCTCGGAAAGCTTGGCCACCAGCGCCGCGCGCGTTGCGGCCGGCAGATCCTCCAGCACCAGCATCGCTTCGCGGATCGCGGCGAGGTGGCCGTGGCGCTCGACGATACGATTCCACGAGAACGGCGCGAGCTCGGCATGGGGATTTTCGATCAGCTCCAGCGCGGCCGCCGCGCAGCCGACCTCGGCGATGGCGGCGCAGACCGAGACCGGCAGCGCGATACGGCGGGCGACCGCGCACTGCACCTCGTCATTGCCGGTGGCGACGATGTCGACGAGATCGGCATCGATCAGCAGCGGAGAATGTTCGAGCACGGGCAGCGCAACCGTCGGCTGATCCGCCGACAGCGCCCGCACGATTGCAGCCGGCGCCTCGGTGCTGCGCGCAAAGGCCTCGGCCATCGCCCGCCGCACCAGCGGCGAGGGATCGTCGAGCAACATCAAAAGCGCGCCTTCGGCGGCGACGCGGTCATCATGAGAAAGGTCTGAAATCAGCCAGGCCCGGGCCAACGCCCGCGTCGCCTCGGCCCGCTCGCCCGCGGACGCCGTCCTGATCCAATTGATGAACTGCCGAACAATCATGGTGCTTCCGGCCTACGCAACGAAAACGAAAAATAGTGACGGCTTGTCACCTGCAACACAAAATAAACCACGACGCTTAACAAAGCGTTCACCATAACTGGCTGGTTTTATTGACGTTTTGTTAAGGGAACAAAGCCGCGCTTTTCTTGTATCCCGCACACGGTGCGGCGCGCGAGCGCTGCGCCGCTAAGCCGGGCCTATTTGTTCGGAAGGATTTGCTGCGCCTGGGTCCCAGCTCAGCGCCGCAAGCGTTGTACGCTGCAGAGCGTCCGGGCACGAGAGCAGATGCTAGCTCGAGAACGTGCCGCTGCGATCGCTGAAGAGATCGAGCGGCTGCGGCGGACGCATGTCCGGCGTTGCTGAGGCCACCGAGGTGAGCGTGGCGTTGTTGCCCCACAATTTCTGCACAGCGGTCGAGACCGGCTGCGTGGCGTCGCCAGGCTGATAGATCGAACGAAACGCCGGCGTGGTCGGCGCATTGTCCGCGAGCGTCGTAGGTGACGTCGCACTGACGGGCGTCACGGCGCGGGTATTGGGGAAGGTTTGGAGATAAGCGGCGTTGTCGATCACCGGCGCTGTCGGCTGTACGCCGTTGGCGCCCGCCACCTGCGTAGTCGAGGGCGTGCCGCCATACATCGCCATCGCACTGCGGGTGATCTTGGAATTCGCCGCGCTGGCATAGCGCGCGTCCAGCACCGAGTAGACTTCGGAGACGCTGCGCGCCCGGCCGTCATTGGCGTAGAAGATCGAGCGGTTGGCGGCGGCCGCGTTCGGAAAGAGCCGCGCGCCGACGGCTTGCGGATTGTCCTCGGCATTGGCGATCAGTTTCGCGGCGCCGCCGACACCCATGAAATGCGCCATGTAGAGTTCGCTGTCGCTCGGCCTGCGCCCGAGCAGGCCGGTGAGCTTGAAACTGTTCGACTGCGTCAGCGCCGCCGCCATGCTGGACGCGGCCTCGGGATCGTCGCGCAGCTTCATGATCGACCGCTTGATCATCGGATCATCGACGATGTAGCTGCCCGACGCGGTCTTCGTAATGGCGTCGGCATAGCTGCCATAGCCGAGCTGAGTGCCCGCCTCCTTCACTGTGCCAAGCCAGGTCTGATCGATGAACTGATAGAGCCCGTGCGCGGACGAGGTGGTGGCACCGGCCGTCGGATTGAAATCCGATTCCATCTTGGCGGTGGTCAACATGTACTGGAAGCCGACGCCGGAGATATTGGAGGCCTGCTTGATCGCGCCGGCGACGCGCGCCCGCGACGGATCGAGACCGGCCGTCTGCGTCGCACTGAACTTGTCGACCGACATGATGAAGTGCCCGCCCCGCGCGGCATTGAGCGGCGCCGGCAATTCGGCGCCCAGTCGTCTCACCGTGGAACAGGTATGGTTAATGCGGGGTAAATTTGGCTCTCGCCCTGCCGAACCGAGTCGTTCGGGGGCGCACCGAAGCTGCGAGCCCCAGAATCCATTCCACCGCACATGATATCGCACGATCGATTCCGGGCTCGTGCTTCACATGCCCCAGAATGACGGATGGCTACTTCTTGTAGATGTCGCCCGGATCGAACAGCCGCTCGGCATCAACGAAGACGAGCCTAGCGCCGCCGCCCTCGGCCTCGACCTTGCGGTAGAAGCACGAACGTCGCCCGGTATGGCAGGCCGCGCCGATCTGCTCGACGCGGATCCAGACCGCGTCCTGGTCGCAATCGGTGCGTATCTCGACCACGCGCTGGGTCTGACCCGATGTCTCACCTTTTCGCCACAAGGCGTTGCGCGAGCGGCTGAAGTACCAGGCTTCGCCGGTCGCGATCGTCTTGCGCAGCGCCTCGTCATTCATGTGCGCGACCATGAGGACGTCGCCATTGACGACGTCGGTTGCCACGCACGTCACAAGGCCCGCGGCGTCGAATTTCGGCAGGAAGGCGAGACCTTCCTCGACTTCGTGAGAGTGGGCGGACACGAGCGTCCTCGCTTAAAACGTTGGCGAGGTCAGCGCTGCAGGCCTCGCACAAGGGACAGGAAACGGGCCTGTTCCGCCGGATTGTCCCGGAACATGCCGGTGAAGCGGCTGGTGAAGGTGGAAGCGCCATGCTTGGCGACACCGCGCACCGACATGCAGGTATGCTCGGCCTCGATCAGCACGGCCACGCCGCGCGGCTTGAGGACCTCGTCGATGGCGGCCGCGATCTGCGCCGTCAGATGTTCCTGGGTCTGGAGCCGGCGGGCGAAGATATCGGTCAGGCGCGCGAGCTTGGATAGGCCGACGACGCGCTCCACCGGCGTATAGGCGATGTGCGCCTTGCCGTAGAACGGCATCATGTGATGCTCGCATTGCGAGGTGAACTCGATATCCCGCACCAGGACGAAATCGTCATAGCCCGCCGTCTCGCCGAAGGTGCGGTCCAGGACCTCGGCCGGGCATTGATGGTAGCCCTGATAGAGCTCGTCGAAGGCCTCGACCACGCGGCGCGGCGTGTCGAGCAGGCCTTCGCGCTCGGTATCCTCGCCGATATAGGCGAGCAGCGTCTTCACCGCTGCTTCCGCCTCGGCGCGCGCAGGGCGCGGCTGGTCGGCGCGGACGGCGGCCGCGAGAAATTCAGCGGGATCAAGCTCGGCCGGGCGGCTCTCGGGCTGGCGGTCCGAGGGCTTGTTGGGGCGGATGGATTTGATTGCAGCGTCCATATCGACTCCGTTCGACGGCCTTACGGCCGGAGTGTCACCGGCAGACGGGGCGGCAAGCCGCCGGACGCCTGAACAGAACAGTCTCGGCGAAAAAGGTCCGCTCGTCGCCACGCCGGCCGCACCATTCTGGATCACCGCCGGTGGGCCGCTGGACTGTTTTTCCGCGAGTTCCGACCCTATATAGGACCCTGGACGCCGCCCGCCAAGGCCGATCGGGTGCGGAAGTGCTGGACTCCATCACATGCTGAACGACATCTACAACAAGCGGATCATCGAACTGGCCGGGAATATTCCGCGGCTCGGGCGGCTGTCGGACCCCGATGCCTCGGCCACTGCCCACTCCAAGCTGTGCGGCTCGACCGTGAAGGTCGACCTCAAGATGAACGGGAACACCGTCACCGACTTCGCCCATGACGTGAAGGCCTGCGCCTTGGGACAGGCCTCTTCGTCCATCATGGCAAGTCGGATCGTGGGGTCGACTGCGAGCGAACTCCGTGAGTTGCGCGAAACCGTTCGCAAGATGCTGAAGGAGAACGGTGCGCCTCCTGAAGGAAAATGGGAAGAGATCAAGTTCCTCGAGCCGGTCCGCGACTACAAGGCGCGGCATGCCTCGACCCTTCTCACCTTCGATGCGGTGGTCGATGCTATCGGCCAGATCGAGGCCAAGGCGAAGCAGCCGGCGGCGGCTCAGGGCTGAGTGCTCTCCGTCGTTCCGGGGCGATGCCACCGGACCCGGCGTATTGGCCGGGTCGACGACATGCTCCGCATCGAACCCGGATCCAGAGATTGCCGATCTTCCGGGCTGGCGCTGTCGCGCGCCACGGAATGACCCATCAAAGCATATCGTTTACTTCTGCGCCGCCGCCGCTGGTGTCGCCACGCCGCCGGCCGTCGGCACCAGGGCTTCCGCGGTCTTGGTTGATTTGGCAGATTGCTGCGGCTGCTCCGGTTCCGCGCCGTACCTGGCCTGCGTCTTCGATGTAAGCTCCGCCATCGCCGGTGCGGAGATGTCCACATGCGGCAACACGTCGGCCACGAGGTCGGTGGTCACGAGATTGGTGAGCTTAAGCTCTCCGGCGTCGAGCTCATGCAAATCTTCCCACGGCGGCACGCTGAGTGCGAGCGACAGCAGATCGCCGGCACCCCCCATGTCGAACGTGTATTTGGCCAGCCGGCCGATGTCGCGCTCCACGATCATCAGGTCCTGGGCGCTGTAGCTCGCAGCCTTGGCATCGTCAGCGCGGTCGCCCATCCAGATCTGGTGGACCCGGACATGGGCAGCTTCCGGCACATAGCGCTTCTTGCCGGCGAGCAGCAGGAACACGCACATCGATTCGCAATAGGCCCCCGGCGCGACCGCCGGACGGGCGCCTTGCCCGCCGCGGTTCTGAACGCTGATTCCGACCGTGGTCAGAAGTCCGAGGTTGCGGAAGCGCCGGCCGAGCGTGATCGCGTCGTTGACCGAGCCGCCGCTGGAGTCGAGCACCACCGTGGCGCCGCCCAGCTGGCGCCCGCGAGAAAACTCCTCAAAAGCCTTCGGCGTATCGGCGGTGATGATTCCGACCGCGCTGACCCAGCCGCGGCAGTTCGGCTCGCAGGCCACCCAGCTGAACTTCATCGGCAGCTTGCGCTCTTCGAGCGCAGCACCGGCTCGAGCTGACGTTCCAAGGGTCGCGACGGCGCCAGCCAGCGCGACTCCACACACGGCGGTTCCCACCAGCAACCAGCCGCGAAGATTAAGGGAGTTCAGAAGTCTCAATCTGGTTCCTTCCCCAAGCCCTAAAAGGTCCCCAAACAATCCCCGGTAGCGCCCTCTGAGTCCATCATACAGGCGTATGTTTCTACACACGGGCGTCATAAAAATGGTATCCGGGCGAATACAGATCGTCCACAGATACTTGCTGCACTGCTCCCAGAAAGCAGGCAAAATATGGCGCGCAAACAACTGCTTACAGTTCCCTGCTGCGGAACTGAGCAATACTTCGCTTAACCTGACAGCAAAGCGCACATGAAGCATTCAGCCTGCGAGCACTGTTCCAGCCCGGTCGCGGGCGCGCTCCGGCTCCCGCGCCGATTCGGCCGCGCGCTGATCTGGCTCTATCGGCACACGTTGTCGCCTCTGGTTGGTTACAATTGCCGGCACCTGCCGACCTGCTCCGTCTACGGCGACGAAGCGATCGAACGGTTCGGACTCTGGGCCGGCGGCTGGATGACACTCGCGCGCCTATTGCGCTGCAATCCCTTCGGCACCTCGGGCATCGACAACGTACCGCTCACCGCACCGCAAGGCGCGCGCTGGTATGTGCCCTGGCGCTACGGCCGCTGGCGCGGGGTCAACGCATCCTGAGTGCTGCGGTGCTGTGCCGTCGCGGTCGGAACCGGAACTCTCGCCTCGCGTTGATGTGATGCTCCCATCGGGAGGAAACAACAATGCGCTGGAAAATCAGCCGTCATTTTCCCTCCGGACCTGGTCTCAATTCTGGTCGGAGAGGCCATCACGATCCCAGAATCATCGATCTGCTCGCGATCGTCGCCCTACTGGTGTTCGTGCTCGGCTCCGGCTGGTATCTGGCGACGAGCTTCGCCACGCCGCCAAGCACGACGGCGTTCATCGTGCCGAGCCAGAATGTGCACTGGTAGCTAGCGGAACCAGAAGAAACGTCCGGACGGCGGCGGGATCGACTCCGGCGGGCGTAGCCGCTTCGGTCGCGGCGGCTTTGACGACGGCTCGGCGGACGAGGTGGTCTCCGCCGGCGCGATCTCGCTGCCCGGCACCTTCACCGACAGCAGCAAGTTCGATTCGTGCGTCCGCCAGCGATAGCCCACGCCGAAATCGATCGGCTGGGCGCGCGTGAACAATTCGGCATAGCGCTCCTGGTAGCGGCTTGCGAATTCATCGATCGGACCGAGATAGCGGCCGAACGGAAAGAACCGCCATTGCCGTGCATTGTAGTTCGCGAGCGGAATGCCGGAATCGTCCTGGATGATGGTGGCGCTGTTGGCGAGGAGCCAGTCGCGCACGAGGGTAAAATTGCCGGAATGCAGCAGATAGGACGCGCTCTTGAGCAGGCTGTTGCCGGGGCCCAGCGTCTCGCAGAATTTCAGGAAGCCGGCCGCGCGCGCACCGGAATTGGAAAGATCAGTAGAGAAATAATACAGCGTGCGCGCTTCCCCGTCGCTGCCGGCGAAGGTGATGCGGACGCCATGCGTCGCGTTGGGTCCCGGATTGTCGCCGGCCGTGTGAACCCCGCCCTTGTTGTCGAGCGCGATCATCTCGACATTGCGGATGGTCTTGCCGGAGCGCGCGAGGAAAACATAGAGGATCGGCAGCGTACCGTTGACCTGATTGGCGTGCAGGTCGACCTTCATCTGCTTGGTAATGAAGAAGGAAAAGCTCAGGATCGAGCCGAGCGAGCGCTCGACGTTGTAGAGCGCAGCGCCGATCGAACTACGCGGCAGCCGCGTCAGCTCGGGCACCGCTCCCACCGGCTCCAGCGCGCCAAGCACGTAGGTGCTGGCGTTGGCATAGAAGGCATTGGCGTAGAGGAAGTCCGGGCCGCTGAACATGTAGAACATGGTTGGCCGCGGCGCGGCGAGATTGACGTCGGCCCAATTGCGGATCTTCGAGAGCTGCCGCTGCTCGAGCTGGGCGAAGGCGCTGTCAAAGAATTTTGCATGACGCTGCCAGCCTGGATCCTTCGTGAGCGGCACCAGCGGCGAGTCCGCCGACGGCTGCATGCCCGCAAGGAAGCGCGCAGTGTCGTCGAAGGTGACGTCGGCGGCGCGTGCGGACGAGACAGCCGCAGCCAGCAAGGCAAGAGCGACGGCCGCAATTCTCAGGGGTCGGATCATGTCGATTCGCGATGTGGTGAAGCGGCAGCGGCCACCGGCCGCCTGCGGAAGACGACATAAATCAACAGACCCGAGAGCATGACGAGCATCCCCGACAGCGACTGCACCGGCCGCTCGATCAAGAGGTAGTACATCATGAACGCGGTCACGAGCAGGAAAACGAGCGGCGTGAACGGGTATCCCCAGGCGCGATAGGGCCGCGGCAAATCGGGATCGGTGATGCGGAGCTTGATGACGCCGGCGACGGTGAAGAACGAGCAGAACAGCAGCGCGAACTGGATGAAGTCGAGCACCGCCTCGAAGCTGCGCGTGAACAGCAGCAGGGTCGCGACGGCGAGCTGAAACAGGATGGCATAGGCCGGCGCACCGTTCGCCGATCGCTGCGAGAACACGCGCAGCGCCGGAATGTCCTCGCCCATCGTCATCATCACCCGCGGGCCGATCCACATCATCGCGCTGATCGAGGAGATCAGACCGGCACAGATCATCGCGCCGACGATCCGGCCGCCGAGGCCGCCGAAGATGGCGCTGCCGGCGACGCTGGCAACGTCGAGCTGGCCCGCCAGCGCACTGACCGGCGTCGAGTAGAGGAACACCGCGTTCAGCGCGACATAGAGGACGAGCACGATCAGCGTGCCCACAAGCAATGCGCGCGGCAGGCTCCGCTGCGGCGTGGTCATCTCGCCTATGATGTAGGTCGCGGCATTCCAGCCCGAGAACGAGTACATCACGAAGACGAGCCCGATCGCGAAGGGCGCGCTGACGATGTGGGCGAGATCGCCCGGCTGCGGCGTGAAGGCGATCTGCTGCGGCACGCCGATGACGAAGCCGGCCACCAGGAAGGCGACGATCAGCACGACCTTCAAAATCGTCGAGATCAATTGGAACGTCGAGGAGTGCCTGACGCCGGTCAGTTGCACGAGCGAGACCAGCCACACCACGCCGATGGCGAGCGGGATCGGAGGCAGATCGTCCGCGACCGATTTGGCATATTCGCCGAACGCCATCGCGGCGAGCGCGACTGGCGCCGCAAACCCCACCGTGGCCGAGACCCAGCCGGCGAGAAAGCCGAAGGCGGGATGATAGGCGCGGCCGAGGAAATTGTACTCCCCGCTCGAGCGCGGAAACATCGCGCCCAACTCGCTGTAGGAGAACACCCCGCACAGCGCGACGATGCCGCCGACCGTCCAGAGCAGCAGGATCGAGAAGCCGGACGGGATGTCCTTGACCTGGAAGCCGAGGCTGGTGAAGACGCCGACCCCAATCATGTCGGCAATGACGATGGCGGTTGCGACCAGAACAGAGACCCCCGACCCGCTTTCGGTCAGCCGGCCAGTCCAGGGCGCGGTACCCGCATCTGATGCCGTCATCGGGGTTCTCAAGCCTCAGGCGTCACGCCTCATCGGGAGGCATCGTGCAGATTGATCCAGTCAATTCAAGCAGGGTTAACAAGGGTTAAATGAGGCAGGCGTGACGGGTATGTTGACACCTTTCACGCACGGTCTTGGGCGATAAAGCTGCACCACCCCCGAGAATCCCTTTTCCCTTCCCCACAATCACGACACGATTGTATGGTCCCTTTGACGGTTCCGGATGTGGGGAAATTTCTCTGGACGCTTAACGTCACCTAAACGCCAGTCGGCTGAATTGATTTGAAATTGCCGATGGACGTGACTTGGGGTCATGGGTGGATGGTCGGGGCCGTTCCGAAACTGAGAGCGAACGCGCGTGCCGATCGGACGACGTCCGGCGCGCGCGGTCGTGTGCTCCGGGTCGGCTTGATTCTAGCCCTGGTGCCGCTGTCGCTGACGCTGGTTCAATGCGGCAAGGCCCCCAATCCGGCGGCGCTCGCGGCGAACTCGCAGGCCAACGTGCAGGTCGTCGCAAAGACAAATGCGCAGGTGGCAAGCGGCGACACGTTCGAAGATCGCTTTCCGGCCCCGCAGTTCAAGGAGCGTTTCCCCTCGGCGAGCGAGAGCTTGCTGCAACGGCAGATGTCGGACTTCTCGCCCAAGCGCGCCGTCCAGCAGCAGCCCCAGGCTGAGCAGGCGCCCTACAAGGTCGCTTCGCTCGAGCCGCAGCTCCCCTACAAGCGCCCGCCCCGTGAGGACCTGACGACGCTCGTCAGCATGAAGTCGTCGGCCTTTCCCTATTTCGGCAACAACCCCGCCTCCGACGCACCCTTCCTCAACATCTCCAAGGGTGACCGCCGCGGCCACCGCAGCTATTCGGGGCGCGTCTACTGGCAGGACGAAACCTACAGCGACAGCCGCGTGCTGGTGCACGTCCCAGAGCATTTCGACGTTCGCAAGCCGGGCGTGATCGTGGTGTTCTTCCACGGCAATGGCGCCACGCTCGAGCGCGATGTGCGCGACCGGCAGCTGGTGCCGAAGCAGATCACCGATTCCGGCGCCAATGCCGTCCTGCTTGCGCCGCAGATGGCAGTCGATGCCGCCGATTCCAGCGCCGGCAAATTCTGGCAGGCGGGCGGCTTCAAGCGCTTCATGGAGGAATCGGCCAACCACCTCGCCCGCCTGACCGGCGATCCCAACAGCGCGCGGGCCTTCGCCAACATGCCGATCGTGATCGTCGGCTATAGCGGCGGCTTCCTGCCGACGGCTTGGAGCCTGGAGGTCGGCGGCATCAGTGACCGCGTCCGCGGCGTCGTGCTGCTCGACGCCGTCTATGGCGAAATGGACAAGTTCGCGGCCTGGATCGAGAGCCACCGTTCCGGCTTCTTCGTCAGCGCCTACACCCGCTACACCGCGCGGCGCGACCGCGAGCTGATGAGCCTGCTGCGGCAGAAGGGCATCAGCGTCTCCGAGGACATGGACGAGCCATTGCGGCCCGGCAGCGTGGTGTTCGTCGAGACTGGCGAGGGCATCACCCATCGCGACTACGTGACGAGGGCCTGGACGCGGGATCCGCTCAAGGACGTGCTGGTGAAGATGTCGGCGACGCCCGCGCTCACGCGCGTGGCCTCTACCAATCCACCCGCATCGAGCCGCTAAACGGACGTGACTCTAAGGCGCCGAGGGGCCCGGTCTCTCGCTTAGGTTTTCGGCAGCTTCGGAATGCTCTCGGCAAAGCCGTTGAAGCAGGCCAGCCGCTCGTCCTCTTCCTTGAAGAAACGGCAGTCTGCGTAGCCCTTGGCCTTCGCCGGCTTCGGCTTCGGCGCCGGCGGGATCACGGCGTCGTAGCAGTTGAGGCGGTCCTTGGTGCCGTCGTCGATCTCGAGGCAGGCCTGGAGCCGCGCCGCGATCGATTGCGGCTTACCCTTCGCCGCCGCAGCGGGTTTGGCCGCAGCCTCTTTGGTCCCTTTGGGCTTGACCTGCACCAGCGGCTTGTCCCCCACCATCGGTGGCTTGTCGGCTTGCGCAAATGCGGAGGCTGAATAGAGCACCGCGGCAACCGCCAGAATCATCCTCATTTCAGTCAACTCTCTTTGGTCCCCATGCATGGCGTTCTAGCGCCCTCATGCTCGGTTTGCCAAGCACCTTGCGCATAGGAAGCTGCGAGATTCAGGCTGTTGCGGCGGCGGCTCGCCGGGGCCTGGTCAGGAACACCAGCAGCAGCGCCAGCACCACGAAACCGACCGCGACGAAGCCGAGCGTGTGCAGGAGCTCGCGGGCGAACAGTAATCCGCCGATGGCCGAGCCGACCGCCTGACCGATATAGAGGACGGACGTGTTGAGGGCGACGGTCGCCGACGCCAGTGATGGCGCGGCCGCGACCAGCCGCACCTGCTGCATCGAATTGGTCGAGGCAAAGCCAAGGCCCCAGACCGCGACCGCGCCCGCCATCAAGACAAGCGTGCCGGCGCCGAGCGCCCAGCCCGTGACCCCCGCAAGCAGGAGGCAGGTGAACAGCAGCGAGGTGCGATAAGGCCCCCAGGTATCGACGATGCGAGTCGCGATGGCGACGCCGAGGAAGCCGCAGACCCCGTACAGGGCAAACACGATGCCGATGGCATCGGGTCCGGCGCCGGTGAGCTTCTTGAGCAGCGGGCCCATGAAGGTGAACACCACGAACTGCCCGGACATTTGCAGCATGGTGATCGCGAGCAGGAGCAGGATGGCCCTGCTGCGGGCGACCTCGGCCCAAGTCTTGATGTCCACCGGCGCGCCCTTCAGGCCCGCCGGCAGGCGCAGCAGCAGCAACAGGAAGCTGATGCAGCCGAGCGCGCCGATCTCGCCATAGGCGGCGCGCCAGCCATAGCGGCTGGCGATGAAGGTGATCAGCGGCAGGCCGACGGCGGCAGCGAGCGACCAGCCGAGGAAGATGTAGGCGATGGTGCTGCCGCGTCGCTCCACCGGCACGATCAGCGCCGCCGTGCCGGCAGCCTGCGGCGTATAGAGCGCGCCGATCGCGAGCATCACCAGACGGATTGCAAGGAGGCTCGCATAATCGGGTGCAAAGGCCGAGGCAAGATTGCCGAGAGCAAGCACGGCCAGCGTCGTCGTGAGCAGCGTCCGCCGTTCGATGCGACTGGTGAGCCAGGCCGTCAGCGGCGAACCAATGCACAGCGTGATGGCGCCAAAGGTGATCAGGAGCCCGGCCGCATGGATGCTGACGTCGAGCCCAGTCGCCAATTCCGGCAGCATGCCCGCCGGCGCAAGCACCGAGCAGCCGGTGACGATGTTGCCGAGCATCAGAGCGGTTGGCGCGAAGCGGCGGACAGCAGGCGATCTTTCCATGCAAGTGCATGTAGAGCAGAGCTGCGGTCTGTTAAAGGGCACGGTCTGAAATAGTTGGTGCACCGTCCCGGCTTTTGCGCGCCACTTTCTTGGAATTGCCGGATTGCGCAGGCCGAATCGGCTGATATATCGCTCGTTCCCGCTTACCTGCGCTCGTTCGCAGGAGTGAGCCTCAGGAGTAAAGCAATGACCGACCAGCCCAAATCCGAGTCCGGCTTCCAGTACAGCCTCTCCAATCTGAAGCCCGCGACCCCCGCCCCCAGAGTCACCCTCATCTTCCCCGACGGCGCCCAGCGTCAGTTCGACAAGGGCATCACCGGCCTCGATATCGCCAAGGGCATTTCGCCGTCGCTGGCCAAGCGCACTGTGGCGATGGCACTCGACGGCACGCTCGCCGACCTCAACGACCCGATTGAGGCCGACGCCCGGATCGAGTTCGTCCATCGCGATGATCCCCGCGCGCTCGAATTGATCCGCCACGACTGCGCGCACGTGCTGGCCGAAGCCGTGCAATCGCTGTGGCCGGGCACCCAGGTCACGATCGGCCCGGTGATCGAGAACGGTTTCTACTACGACTTCTTCCGCAACGAGCCGTTCACCCCGGAAGATTTTGCCGCGATCGAAAAGAAGATGCGCGAGATCATCGCGCGCGACAAACCTTTCACCAAGGAGGTGTGGGATCGCGAAAAGACCAAACAGGTGTTCCGCGACAAGGGCGAAGCCTTCAAGGTCGAGCTGGTCGACGCCATTCCCGGCAACGAGCCGATCAAGATCTACTACCAGGGCGACTGGTTCGATCTCTGCCGCGGCCCGCACATGACCTCGACCGGCAAGGTCGGCAATGCCTTCAAGCTGATGAAGGTCGCCGGCGCCTATTGGCGCGGCGACAGCAATAACCCGATGCTGACCCGCATCTACGGCACCGCTTTCGCCAAGCAGGAGGACCTCGACGCCTACCTCAAGCAGATCGAGGAGGCCGAGAAGCGCGACCATCGCAAGCTCGGACGCGAGCTCGACCTTTTCCATTTCCAGGAGGAAGGTCCGGGCGTCGTGTTCTGGCACCCGAAGGGCTGGACCATCTTCCAGCAGCTCATCGCCTATATGCGGCGACGCCTGACCGGCGACTACAGCGAGGTCAACGCGCCGCAGATCCTCGACAAGGTGCTGTGGGAGACCTCGGGCCATTGGGGCTGGTATCGCGAGAACATGTTCGCGGCGCAGTCGGCCGGCGACGAGGCCGAGGATAAGCGCTGGTTTGCGCTCAAGCCCATGAACTGCCCCGGTCACGTGCAGATCTTCAAGCACGGCCTGAAAAGCTATCGCGACCTGCCTTTGCGCCTTGCCGAGTTCGGCGTGGTGCATCGCTATGAGCCCTCCGGTGCCATGCACGGCTTGATGCGCGTGCGCGGCTTCACCCAGGACGATGCGCACATCTTCTGCACCGAGGATCAGCTCGCCGAGGAATGCCTGAAGATCAACGACCTGATCCTGTCGACCTACGCCGACTTCGGCTTCACCGGCGATCTCACCGTGAAGCTCTCGACCCGGCCGGAGAAACGCGTCGGCACCGACGCGATGTGGGATCACGCGGAGCGTGTGATGGCGACGGTGCTGCGCGAGATCCAGTCGCAGAACAACCACATCAAGACCGAGATCAATCCGGGCGAAGGCGCCTTCTACGGCCCGAAGTTCGAATATGTGCTGCGCGACGCCATCGGTCGCGACTGGCAGTGCGGCACCACCCAGGTCGACTTCAACCTGCCCGAGCGGTTCGGCGCGTTCTACATCGACCATGACGGCGGCAAGAAACCGCCGGTGATGGTGCACCGCGCGATTTGCGGCTCGATGGAACGCTATATCGGCATCCTGATCGAGCACTATGCCGGCAGCTTCCCGCTCTGGCTCTCGCCGGTCCAAGTGGTGGTCACCACCATCACCTCGGAAGCCGACGAATATGCCAAGCAGGTCGTTGAGCAGGCGCGGCGCGCAGGCCTTCGGGTCGAGATCGACCTGCGGAACGAGAAGATCAACTACAAGGTCCGCGAGCACTCGCTGGCCAAGATCCCGGCGCTGCTCGTGGTCGGCAAGAAGGAAGCCGAGACGCATTCGGTCTCGGTCCGCCGGCTCGGCAGCGACGGCCAGAAGGTGATGACGACGCAGGAGGCGATCGCCGCGCTGGTCCACGAGGCAACGCCGCCGGACGTCCAGCGGGCGCGTGGCGCCCTCTGATCCCTGAAATCGATCTAAATTCGCTTCCGGTTGCGGGCGTGCATGCCTATCTCGGGTGTGCACGTTCGCCGACCAGCTGAAGAGGATATCGCAGTGCCCGATGCCATCGAACTCCTGAAGACCCGCCGCTCGGTGAAGCCGCGCGAAATGACCGAGCCCGGCCCCTCCGCAGCCGAGCTCGAGACCATCCTCACCATCGGCGCGCGCGTGCCTGATCATGGCAAGCTGGCGCCCTGGCGCTTCATCATTTTCGAGGGCGATGCCCGCCAGCGCGCCGGCGAGGTGATCGCAAAAGTCTTTGCCCGGAAGAATCCAGGCGCGCCCACCGCCGACATCGAGATCGAGCGCAAGCGCCTCACCGACGCGCCGCTGGTGATCGGCGTCGTCAGCTTCACCAAGCCGCATCCGAAGGTGCCGGCCTTCGAGCAGGAATTGTCGGCGGGCGCCAGCGCCATGAACATCGTCACGGCCGCAACCGCCCTCGGCTACGGCGCCTGCTGGCTGACCGGCTGGTTCGCCTTCGATCGCGACGTGCTGGACGGCCTCGGCCTCAAGCCGGACGAAAAGCTCGCCGGCTTCGTCCATATCGGCACGCCGACCAAGCCAAGCGAAGACCGTCCGCGACCGTTCCTTGCGGAGATCGTGACGCGTTTTTAATCGATGTCTTGTTGACGCCCTTGGCGTCTTGCGGCTTTGATCCCGCCGAGGGAGGAAGCCCGGATGAGACGGCGTGAGTTTCTGGTCGGAGCCGCGGTGCTCGCCGGCTCGATGGCGCGAGGTCGCGCCGCCGACATCCCTTCCCCGTCGCCCGACGGGCTCGATCGCATCACCGCATATTTCAACAACGAGGTAACGAGCGGCCGGCTGCCGGGCGCCGTCATCCTGGTCCAGCAGCACGGCAAGCCGGTCTATTTCAAGACGTTCGGCGTGCGCGACGTCCGGACCGGCCTTGCCATGACGCCGGACACGATCTTCGCCATCCACTCGATGACCAAGCCGATCACATGCCTCGGCGCGATGATGCTGATCGATGAGGGCAAGCTCGCGCTCACCGACCCCGTGTCGAAATACGTCCCGCTCTTCGCCGATACCAAGGTGGGCCTCGAGATTACCAAGCCCGACGGCAAGCTGGAGCTCGATCTCGTGCCGCCGGTCCGTCCCGTCAACATCGAGGACCTGCTGCGGCACACCTCGGGCATCAGCTACGATTATATTGGCGGCAAATGGGTCGAGCAGGCCTACAAGGCCGCCAATATCTTCGAAGGTCAGTTCAACAACAGGGAATTCGCCGATCGGATCGCGAAGCTGCCGCTGGCGCGGCAGCCGGGAACGTTGTGGCGCTACGGTCATTCCACCGACGTGCTCGGCGCCGTCATCGAGATCATCTCGGGCCAGACGCTGTACGAATTCCTGAAAGCACGCATCTTCGATCCGCTCGGCATGAGCAGCACCAAATTTGCGCTGGCGACGGAGGACGAGCTGGCGCGGATGGCGCGGCCGCTGCCGAACGATTTCATCCTGCTCGCCGCCGAGCGCGAGCGCCTCGACCATCCCGAATGGCAGTCCGGCGGCGGTGGGCTGCTCTCGACCATCACCGATTATCAGCGCTTCGCGCAGATGCTGCTCAACGGCGGCCAGTTCGAGGGCAAGCGTTATCTGAGCCCGGCTGCGTTCAAGGCCATGACGACCGACCACATCGGACCAGGGTCCGGCGTCGGACGCGACTATTTCTATTTCCCGGGCGACGGCTTCGGCTATGGCTACGGTCTTGCGGTGCGCACCGATCCCGGCAACGCGAAACCGCCGCCGCCGGGCTCGATCGGCGAGTTGAAATGGGACAGTGGCAGCGGCACCTATTTCGGCGTCGATCCCAAGCTCGACATGGCCTACCTCATGATGCAGCAGACCCAGAACGAGCGCAGCCGCATCACACCCGCCTTCAAGGCACTGGTCTACGATTGCTATCCTCCGGATCTACGCCGCCCGTGAGGCGCGCTGGCCGAAATCGGCGAGCAGCTTTGCGATCTCGGCGGCGGGCCGCGCTGCGCTGAACAGGAAGCCCTGCACCTCGTTGCAGCCCTCGGCGCGCAGCCAGTCGAGCTGATCCTCGGTCTCGACGCCTTCCGCCGTGGTGGTGATGTTGAGGCTGCGGCCAAGACCGGAGATCGCGCGCACGATCGCGCCGCAATCGGGCCGCTGCGCCAGATCCTTGATGAAGGAACGGTCGATCTTGATCTTGTCGAAGGGGAAGCTGCGGAGATAGCTGAGGCTGGAATAGCCGGTGCCGAAATCGTCCATGGAGATGCCGACGCCGAGCTCGCGCAATTGATGCAGCGTGGCGAGGTTGGATTCGGTCTCCGCCAGGAAGATCGACTCGGTGATCTCGAGCTCGAGCCGCCTCGACGACAGGCCGGACTGCGCCAGAGCGGAGATCACGACCTGAACCAGATTGCGGCTGCGGAATTGCGCCGGCGACAGATTGACCGCGACTTTGACGTCGCCAGGCCATTTGACGGCTTCGGCGCAGGCCTCGCGCAACACCCATTCGCCAAGCTGGGTGATCAGGCCGATGTCCTCGGCGACCGGAATGAACTCGGCGGGCGAGATCATGCCCTTGTCCGGGTGCCGCCAGCGCAACAGCGACTCGAAGCCGGAGATGCGGTCGGATGCGATCGACACCAACGGCTGGTAGTGCAGCTCGAACTCGCCATTGGCAAAGGCGCGGCGCAGGTCGAGCTCCATGTCGCGGCGCTTCTGCGCCTGAAGGTCCATCTCGCGCTCGAAGAAATGGTGCACGCAGCCGCCGTCGGACTTCGCCCGGTACAGGGCCATGTCGGCGTTGCGCATCAATTCCTCGGACGTCATGCCATCCCCCGGTGACAGCGCGATCCCGATGCTGGCGCCGATCACCATCTCCTGGCCATCGATCTCATAGGGCGCCTTCAACATGTCGATCAGCAGGGTCGCGCAGGCGCTGGCCTCGTTCGGCGAGACGTCGGCCGCCAGGATGACGGCGAACTCGTCACCACCGAGCCTCGCCGCGAGATTGGCACCGCGAACCGCATTGGTCAGGCGTTCGGCAACTTGCTTGAGCAGGCGGTCGCCCGCCGGATGCCCGAAGGAATCGTTGATGTTCTTGAACAGGTCGAGATCGATGTAGAGCACGCCGACCCGCTTTCCGCCGGCCTGGTCGAGCGCCTGCTTCAGCCGCTCCTGGAAATATTCGCGGTTCGGCAGGTCCGTGAGCCCGTCGTGATGGGCCATGTGGGCGATCCGCGCCTCGGCCTTGCGCCGTTCGGTGATGTCGACCACCGCGACCAGATAGCCGTCGCGATCGTCGAAGGCGACGCGCCGGCCGAAGGTGAGCACCTCGATCTCGCTGCCGTCGGCGCGTAAGTGCCGCCAGTTGCGCGAGGAATGATAGGCATCGCCGACGCGCTCGAGCGCCTCGGCGTGGCTCTTCCACTCGTCCTCGGGCCAGATCTCGTGCAGCTTCATGCGCAGGAAGGTGGCGCGACTGTAACCGTAATGCTGGACCGCGGCGTCATTGACGCCAAGGAATTGCTTAGTCTGTGCGTCGAACACCCACATCGGCATCGGGTTGTTGTCGAACAGCAGGCGGAACGAGGCGTCGCGCCGCTTCAATGCGGTGACGTCGGAGATCGTCAACGAGACCACGTCGGCGAAGGCGGTGGTGCCGAGGCGCAGGTGTCGTCCGTCGCTCTCGATCTCGAGCTGCTCGCAGCGGCCGCCCGAGACGGCCTTGAGCAGGAAGTCCATAATCTCGGGCGCGGCCAGCAGCGTGCCTGCCTCACTGACCCGCCGCCATAGCAGGCTTCCGGTCGCGGCCTTCAGCAGCGCGCTCGCACTCTTGTTGTGGTGCACGATCTGGAGATCGAACGGCTTGCCGCTTGCGTCGCGCAGCGTCGTCAGCGAGACGACCGCGTCATCGGTCGCGGAAAAAATTGCGTCGAGGAGATTATATTGCGTCCCGCGCTCGTTGATGTAGGTGCCGACCAGCGTCGCGCTCCAGCGCGAGGCGGTCGGCAGCGCCAGTAGATCGTAGGTCCTGACCATGCCGTCGCGCACGCAATGCGCGCTCGCGTGATGCGGCCGCCCCGTTGCGAGCGCGATCGCGGCCGCTTCCGTCAGCGCTGTGGCGCAGTCGGGCGACAGCTCCGCGACGGGAATGTCCCAGCGCTCCTCGCAGAGCCATTTCTGCACGTAACGTCCGCTGCGCGACAGTTCGAGCGCGCCGTCACCTTTCAGCAGCGCAATATGGTCGGCGAGTCGTCCGAGGCTGCCGAGCATCACGTCCTCGTAACGCGGCAGCCGTTCGCCCGGCTTCAACGCGGCACGCCATTTGCGTTGAAGCACCGGGATGTCATCGAACATTTCGGCGGCCGGTTTTCCCGGCACTTTCTTTGCGGCACTCATGGCAGTCCCCAACGCACTATGCGGGCGCATCCCAATGCAGGTGCGCTTAACGGCGTGTAAAGAGCGCACAGGCGCAGGTTCCGTTCGGTGATTATGACAGTTTTAAGTCAGGTGTTGGTTAGTGGGCGTTAGAGACTATGACGGTTGCGCTTCTACGCATGCTGAAGTGGACGCGGCGTCGCGCAACTGCATCAACGTCGGCATTGCGACCTCTAACGCCCAGCTCAATCGCAGACACATCTTCGCATCCTCGCGGCTTGTTCGCCCGAGCTTTGTCTCGATGCCTTGCCCTCTCATGAAAGAAGGCGCAGGGAAGACCGGGAGCCGGTTGGCTCCGATGGACCGCCATGCCAAGAGCAGATTGCGTGTGCTTCATGCATAGCGGACAACAGGGCAACCGGAGACATCCCGGCCTTCCCTGCGCGGATGGTTGGAACGGCTTATGTCGCGCTCTTGTGTCTGGGAAATCTGCCAGAATGTGCAAACGGGCGGTTCTCGCAAAACCGCCCGTTGCTGGAT
>NZ_JADPKG010000029.1:0-1120 GCF_023073875.1 Bradyrhizobium sp. 154 | reverse complement strand
TTTTTTTCCGCCCCGCGTGTGCGAGGCGACGGTATTGCAAGAAGGCGTAGGCGATCATGGTCATTAGTGCGTGACGATGAAGACCTTGCCATGATCGCCCTTCGAAGTGATCAAGTCCAAGCTCCTCTTTCAACTGCTGATGCGCCTGCTCGCAGATCCATCGTGCTTTTATGGTGGCGGCCAGTGTGCGCAGATCCGTCGACGCAGGCAGGTTGGCCAGATAGTATTTTTTCTCCCCTGAGGCACGTTGCTCGCCAATGAGCCAGGCTTCGTCGCCCGGGAGATGCTGCTGACCCTTATCCCATATCCGCTGCGGAGGTCCGTCGGCGGTGCGGACACGGACAGCAGCAAATCGGGCTTTCAGTCGACCTTTCGTCCCGCTGCGCCAACTCACGGTTTTCCACCTGGCGCTCGCCAGCATTTGTTCTGCCGCAATCGACAAAATATCTGGTACGTGGTGCTTCCGGGGTTTCCCGCGGACTTTGGTAATCGGCCAAATGAGCTTCACATTGACCGGATACACCTTGAGATGCCGAGGGATGCCGACGGCCCAAGCCAGCCCGCGCTCTGTCAACCCTTGTCGAAACGGTGCGCTGAGCCCGTATCCCGCATCCGCCAGTACACATCCAAAGCGCACGTTAGCTGCCATCGCGCGGTCAATCTCGGCCAAAGCAATTTCCGGCTTGGACCGTGCCGTTCGATGTTCGACCGGCACGCGAGCGCGCTTTAAACGAGACAGGTCGCTAGTCCAGCTGTCAGGCAGAAAGAGACGCAAAGCGATCATCACCGGCACTTCACCTCGCGCAAGCGTCAAAGACACCAGCGTTTGGCAATTTGCCGTTTTGCCGAGAGCCGACGCGTATTGAGCCGCAACACCAACCGACCGTTCACCTTTGGCAGTGAGGTCTCATCAATGACCAGCACCGTATCCTTGCCGCCGACAAGCCCGTCGGCCTGGTTGAGCAACTCAGATTCCAGCGATGACTCGTCCCAGACACCATCGGCGATGAACTGGTGCAGCTGATCGTAGTTGCCGGTTGCGAGGCGTTCTGCCATCGGCTGAACGCTCTTGCGATCGCCAGGACCGATCAATCCCGCAACGTAAAGGGGACACATCCGC
>NZ_JADPKG010000034.1:0-77904 GCF_023073875.1 Bradyrhizobium sp. 154 | reverse complement strand
AAGGCTTGGCCCATCCATGCTGGCCTCCCGCCCAGCCAGCATGGTGAATCAGAAACGAACTGATTTGGGAATCCCAAATCGATTCAACCAAACCCCATCCCGCTTTAGGCAACTGGTCCGGTCGCGCCTGCTTCCATCTGCAGCCCGTTGCCGACCGCATGCGCCGCCATCTGGCAGCGGCGGATCGTCTGTTCATGGACGAAACCACGGCGCCGGTACTCGATCCCGGGCGCGGCCAAACGAAGAAAGGCTACTTCTGGGCGATCGTGTCCGATGACCGCGGCCACAGCGGCCCAAGTCCGCCGATCGTGCTGTTCCGATATGCCCCCAGTCGCAGCGGTGCCTTCGCTGAGCAGTTCCTAAACGGCTTTGGCGGACGCTTCCCGCAATGCGATGCCTATGACGGTTATGATCGGCTGACCGAAGTCGCTCGACTGCAAGGGCCTTGGACGCTCGTGCATTGCTGGAGCCACTTGCGCCGGCGCTTCGTCAAATTGGCCCGCAACAGCAAATCGCCGATCGCCGAGGCCGCCGTTCGGCACATCGCACAGCTTTACGCCATCGAAGCCATGGTGCGCGGTGCATCGCCGGACATCCGGCTCGCCGCGCGAAAGGAGCATTCGTTGGCTCTCGTCGCCGCTTTGAAAATGTGGTTCGAGAAGCAGCTGTCGATGATCTCCAGCGGCTCGACACTTGCCGAAGACATCCGCTATGCGCTGAATCACTGGCAGGGGCTGACCCGCTTCCTCGAAGACGGGCGCCTCGAGCTCGACACCAACCCGGTCGAGAACGCCATCCGGCCAGTTTGCCTGACCAGGAAAAATGCGCTCTTCGCCGGTCATGAAATCGGGGCAGAAAACTGGGCCTTGCTCGCGTCGATCGTCGCCACCTGCAAGCTCAACGACGTCAACCCGGCTGCCTACATCGCCGAAACACTCGAGGCGATCATCGAAGGCCATCCTCATAGCAGGATCGAAGACCTCATGCCGTGGCGATTCCGCAAATCGTCAAGCCAGCCCCAATAAGGGTCCCGGCTAAGCGCTTACGATCAAGGTGAAGACTTTGCATTCTCGACGGGACCAATGGCACTCGCAATCGGAACTTCGCGGGTCGATGCCGGCCACGTTGATCATGATGACGTGGCGCTCGGGGTGGCGGCTACACCGTCACTTTTCATAAGAAAGCTGCCATTCAACTCATTCTAGAGAGAGCTTGAATCGCACGTAGCGTCATATTGTACGCTATCGATTGCGTAGAGTTGCGCTTCGGTTGCGGCATTTGGGACGACATTTATCGCGGACGTGTCGAGTTATGGACAGTACCGCCAATGGCATGACTGATGCTTGTTGGAATAAGCGAGACGTTAGACCAACCCCATCGACGCATGTGCACTCGACAGCCGTCCAATCCTGCTGGACTGGGGCGCTAAGGAGAGAGAGCCGTGGCGCTTTCTTCATCTGTCGCGATCGCGCTTGCGACCGTGCCGTGTCGCGCTGATGGACGACGAATGGAGAATGATGCATGGGCGAACCGGCATGAGATGCAAATCGACGGTCCCCTCAAGGTCTCTTTGTTCCAAACGCGGAGCGCGGAAGTGGACAATATAGAATCGATGACTCTACAGGAGCTGCGCTCCGCAATCAGTGGCGGCAGGGTCTTGGAGATAACTACGACAACGGGCTGTGTCGTCGGATGTTCTTATTGCCCGCAGGACAAGTTTGCCGAACGGCAAAGAGCGATATCCGACGTGAAGCATCTTTCTCTCCAAGATTTCAAGCGATGTCTGGCGCGCGTACCAGCAGCTGTCGACATCAGCTTTTCCGGGTATTCGGAGCCTTGGCTCAATCCGGCTTGCACCGAAATGGTTGAGCATGCCTATGCTTGTGGCCATGGAATCCGAATTTTCACAACCCTGGTAGGGATGAACGGGCGGGATCTAAGACGCTTGCGTGCGCTGCAGTTCCGCGTTTTCCTGGTGCATGTTTTTGATGACGGCACGCACATGGATGGTGGTCTCGTCAGGCGCAACTATGTCGATTTGATGCGCCAACTTGTCGATGCCGACATTTCATCGTTGCTCTTCATAGTCATGGGCGAGGTGCATCCCGAACTTGTCGGCATAATTCCTGACGAAGCGCTGGTTCGCTCGCGTCCGCCGGGCAGCAGGGCTGGCAACAGCGAGAAGATGGTTGGAGCGCGGCAGCCAATCGTTGGAGCACTGACATGCCCTGACGAACGGCAATATCGTAATGTTCTTCTCCCAAACGGCGACGTTACTTTCTGCTGCATGGATTTTGAGCGACGACACGTTCTGGGCAACCTTCTCCGCGACAGGTACAAGGATCTCTTCGAAGGGGCAGCTTTTTGCAAGATTGCCGATCGCATGAACGGAACGGACGGCTTCCTACTTTGTCGATCGTGTGAATTCGCCGAACCAATAACGTCGGAATGCTAATTTTTGAGAGAAGTTGACCCCTGCGAATCGCGAGCCCTGGCAAGGGTGGCCTTCCAGCTCATCACCACATCAGCCGCGGGACGACCCTGCCATAAACGGAGGGCCGCCATGGCCTGGAGCATTTTGTTGGTCGCCGGCCTGCTGGAGGTCGCCTGGGCAATCGGCCTCAAATACACTGAGGGCTTTACCAAGCCCGTTCCGTCCGTGCTCACGCTCGCGGCCATGGCCGGCAGCGTGATCCTGCTCGGCCTTGCGCTAAAGACGCTGCCCATTGGAACTGCTTATGCGGTTTGGACCGGCATCGGTGCGGTCGGCACCGCAGCGCTCGGGATCATCCTGTTCGGAGAACCGGCCGCCGCGTTTCGCCTTGCCAGCATCGGGCTGATCGTCGCCGGCATTGTCGGGCTGAAGCTCGTGTCCTGACGAAAACATCGAAAGCATTGACCCCACCAGGTCAGCGCCGCAACGATCGCCGAGGCCGGCACGTCATTCTGCAGGCATAGACGATCGAGCTGGCCACGTTCCAGCGCACCGCTGAGGGGCGCGGCGCCGATAATGGCGAGGAAAGTGGCCAAGCACAAGATGCTGATGCAAGGCCTCTGGGCCGAGACCATCTGGCCGCGACCTGGTCGTGACGCGAAAGCCCTAGCGCACGATACGCCAGCCGCCCATCAGGGTCCCACCGGCATCGGTCTGGCACAATAGCACCACCCAGAACGGCACGAAGAATTCGCTGCCGAGGATCGCCGTGCGAATAGAACGGCAATGAACCCAGCGGATCGCAGTCAGGTGAGCTTGCGATCTCTGAGTGAGCTCAGCTCCGCTCCTCGAATTACCGGTGCGACTTCATTGTGTGGTTCCAAAGAAGCTCCATCACCCAATCTCTTTCGCAGGAGCGTTCATGAAATCACCGGCGCACGGCATTCGATTCGTGTTCGACCTCAGACCCGCGGCTTGTTTAAACAACGACCGCTATTGTCGGGTGGACGACATCGCGATTGAAAAACGCCGGGAGCTTGCATCGTGCCCGTCGGCACAGAGTCTGCACACAACGAGGGCATGGGAGCGACGCTGCGAGTTCAGTGGCTCACGCTTCGTTCTGGAAGGCGCGCACTTCGTGTTCGGGAGGTGATATGCGATCTGACGTTCTTGTTCGGGCTGCCGCAGCAGTTGCGCTCGTCGCATGCGGTGTTGCTCATTCAGCGGATCTCCAGCCAGTTGTCAGCGAGCCATGCTGTTTCCAACCGAACGAACAGCTGCATTGTCTTCTGTGGCATTGTTGTGATCGGCGCGTGCAAGGCAGGTCCACACGTCTTTGTCACCGAAACCGCTCATGTGGTGTTAGGCTTCTTACCCGCCCGGCCAAATGCTGGCCTATGTCGGAGCAGCCGTGGCTTGAAAAGGCAATCGCGGCCGATATCGCCAACAGCAGCGAAGTCCGGAAAGGTACCTATGCGGCGTTCCCGCGGCAAAGGGCGCAATTCGACTACCGTCGTTTCGATGGCCCCTGGGAGGCGGCGTTGAGCAAGCGTCGCACCTGCTTGGTCCATCAGATTTGAGCGCGAGTGTATGAGTTTTGGCGGGACAGCATCTGGCGACCTCTGGGAATCAAGCTGCGCGCTCTGGGCATGTCAAAACCTGAAAGTTTGAGGCGAATGGCGTGGAGGTAGGCTGCATCCCAAGCTTCATTCGTGTTGCCTACCTCGCCCAGTGGTGCCTTGAACGCCAGTAGCCTTCTTTCTTCCGCTCAACCTGTACCCAGCGGAATCTGATTGTTGTTCCGTGCCACGCCTTTGTCTTGTTTAGGCTCCGGAGAGCCCGCCATTCTTCCGAGTAAATGCGGCTCTCTCTCGAACTCGAAAAGGCGCCGCCTTGGCATGACCGCGAGTCCATGGTTCCGAAGAATTACGCCGAGAACGATGGCGTTCCTGCGGAGCTTGCGATTTTCTGTCTTGCGACTTTCGCGCTTACGAGAGCTTGAGACCATCCTACTTCTTTGAGCATGATTGGGCGGCAGTGGTAAGCTTCACTGCCGGTCGAGGCCAGCTCGCCCGTGACTGCCACTCTGTGCGGAACCGACTCTGGCATATATTCTGGTGTGGGGAATACGAGTCAAGGGTGTGCATTCGCGTCGTCAGAACAGCTGGCTGGTCGACCACCTAACCGAATGCACGCTCGATATAGCCAAGGTACGGCAAAGCTGCCCGCCCACAAGCCCCGTCCGGCACGATCGGCCGCGCGTTGCGGAGCGTGGTATCGTCCCCTGGAGTATCGCGCCCAATCGAGCACCAGACCGTTACGCACCAACCATTCTGCGAGATCGATGCCATCAGCTGAACAGATCGCCATCGTCCGTCCACACTCATCCTCCAGGACTGACAGACAACTGACTTCGCGCTCTGCAACGAAGCTTTCAAGATCGCTCGCGGCCCTGAGGCCACATCGATATTGATTGACGTTGATATCTCGGCACATTTGAGTTTTGTCCGGCGCGTCGATGCCCCAGAGCCGAACGCGTGTCCCGTGAATTTCAAGGGTGTCGGTGCTGATGACCTTTGCCGGCCCCGTCAATTCGCCGGCAAACACGATGCTGCACAGTGCGAGCATGGTCAACACCACGATCAATCCATACATAGCGATCTTCTCTGTCGAACTACGAACATTCCGGCCGAGTGCTGCAGAGCATGGGAAGCCGCCGAACGGCGTGCCATCGCGGCTGTGCTGAGCAGGCTGCTAATGTTGCATGGGTAAGCTCGCTCGACGGATGAATCCCCGTGTATCAGCAGTGCAAGACTCCCCTCGCGTCCAACCTCGCCCCGGATGCTCTGCGACCAGGCTGCTGCGCTGACCGCATCCCGCCATTCCTCCAGGTCGTTGCGGCAGTTCGCTTTGGCCGCATCACGCACCAGCCGGTCGAACTCGGTAGTGCGCGTCCGCTCACTAGCGACCGGGCCGACGCGGACGGCCGGCCGCAAGTCGTCGAGATATGATTTCCTGGTCGCCTTGTGCGGAATGAGCATAAGCTCAGCCCCCTCGCTGCCACGGATAGCAGCGATCGCGCGTCGCCCGGGATCGCGGCAGCCGGCTGCTATCGGGGAAAGCGTACGCATCGCTTGAGCAAAACGGGCGACATGACGGCCATCGTTGCTATCAACAGCAACATGCCTTTTAAGAGCGGTGGGCGACAGATGCCCTCGCACTCACGCCGCCCAATTGGTTTCGCGAGCGCCAGCACAACCAGATCAGCCACCGGCTCGACCAAGGCCACAACTGCATAGGAAACCGCGAACGATGCGACGTCACCGAGGTTGGCGGCGCCGAAGCCCGCGCCATAAAGCGCCCAAAACGCGACCGAGACAATGATTGCAGATTGATACGCAGTCGAGAGCGCAATCGCATTACTGTACTGCAGATCGCGATAGGCAGCCTTGGATGGAATGAGCCGCTTGGCGAGCGCCCGGATGGCAAACAGCGGCACTAGACGCGTCTTGGCATTCATACCATATTGCGGCAGGTCGGTCGGAACAAAGAGCACGCCTTGCAGCAAAAGGCCGAGCGCAAGACCAAGGGCAACCGGCGCCGCGCCGAACAACAGTGACAGCGTCGAGCGCAGGACGAATTGCACTTCGGAGACCCCAACCGCAAAGTGCGGCAGGATTTCGAAAAACGTGAACACAAGGCCCGTCGCGGCGATGGCTTGCACAGCAAATGACATTGCGCCCCGCTCGCGTATGGTCTCGACCACAAGCTTGGCGATGACGCAGCCCGTCGCAATGCCTGTCGCGTACCTCAACACGAGCTTGGCGTCTGTTACTATTCCGGGTTCGATATGCACGGTCTCGAGTCCTTTCTGCCGTTGTACTCGGGCCTTCGCTCAAGAATTTGCCGGGACTGTCGTGTGACTAACGGTTGGAAACGGCACTTCACCTTCGCCACCCTCGGTCCACTGGTAACGTCCTGTTTTCGCCAGATCGGACCGGGTGTGCACTCCGCCTTCGCTCGGTCATTGCGACATTTCATGCAACAGCTATGCCAGCGCCGCTGCGGCGGTTAAGGCTCTGATTGCCTTGAAGCATCCGGCGGCGCGCAGGATTCGCCGTGTTCTGTAGCCGACATGCTCTGGCGGAAATTGAACACACATCGCGGCCAGTCTTTGGTCAACCTTTGCCGTTTCAGACAATCATTTTCGCTCGCCCATTGAAGCGGAAACTCCCGACGCCGTTGGCGCGAAGACACCGGTTCGGCATCAATCTTGCTCGACCTTGTTTCGAGGACGACGCCTATGGCGCAGCCAAATGTTTGGCGGCCCGGGTCGTCGAAATCCTCCAAGAGCTTGCTGGGTCGTTCGATTGACCTTGCGGCCAAGCATGCACGAACATGGAAATGGCGACGCACCCATCCAAACTTGGAGCCGGCATTTTCTGGATCGCAGCATCATCTCTCAGCGACGCGCCCGGCAAATTCCGCTGCACGATCTGCGACGAAGTTCTGGACGTGTTTGAAGGTCCCGGGGGAACGCTATCGTGTCGCAGTCAAACCGGATGCTAAAGTGAACATGGATCAACTTACGCCCGGTAAGCCTGCCGTCTCCGAACAGACCGCGGCCGCCTCGATGCTGAGCATTCGCGCAGTCATGCTGGGCGATCGCATCAGCCCGTCGGCTCTCGAAATCGGAACGCTAGTGTCCTCGACGCCGGTCGCTTTCCGCATTCATGCGGGCCTTGTCGTGATCTTCCGCTATGGCGTTGTAGTGCTCATCGGATTGTCGCCCTCGGAAGGAACCGCTCTGATCGAAACCCTGATATCGCGGGTCATCGGTGAACTCAGCTCCTATGAGGAGGAGAGCGCGCAGCCGCAGCTCTGCAACGACCAGAGCGCCGAGGTCATCCTGCCGGGCGGGCGGATTTTGTCTCAGAGAATTTACCGACGATCGGCTGCTGCTGATCGCCGATACGCTAGCCAAGAGCACGGCGCTGGAGCGAGATGAGCGCCGTGTCGCCGCGGTGTTCGACGTGATCGAACCCTTTGCACGCGAACTAGCCGAGCGCGGCCGGACGCCGCGGGGCCGCAAGGGCATTCTCCAACTGATCGGCAATGCGCTCCTGGTCCAGCAGCGCGTCGCGGGCCGCGTCGCCCTTGCCGAAAAGCCCGACACACTCTGGGAGAAGCCGGAACTCGAGCGGCTCTATTCGCGTCTGAAAGACGAATACGAGCTGAAGGAGCGTCTTGAGATGCTTGAGCGCAAGCTGTCGGCCATATCCGGAACGGCAAACGCACTGACGGACATCATCGACACACGGCGCTCGCTGCGCCTTGAGTGCGTTATAGTCGTGCTGATCGTGATGGAAGTTGCGATCGGATGCTTTCAGATTATTACAGCAGCTCACTGAGTGCGGCTGGCCGTAGCGCGTGGAGGCGCCTTCGTGGGGTTTGAGCGGGCCTACTGACCGACCTGACCAAGCGTTGACGTGGGACGCGCCGTTAGGCTGCACTCAGCTGCGGACTTCGGCTATGTCTTCCCGTGCTCGTGGACGCGAGGTTCGGCGAAATCCCGGTGCGCTCGCGAACACAGCAAATAGCCGAAGCGAGTTCGTTTCCCCGAGGATCGAGCAAGGATAGGGGGTGTATGGCAGACGCGCGGCGGAGCGTTCATGTGGACGATCCAGCGCCACCCAAGAAGGCCCTTTTGCCCAATTTGCAGCGGGCCGCCACTCAGCTTCTCTGCTGTTCTCGACTTGGTCGCGGAATACTTGCCAGGCCTTGCCCCGCCGCCCAGGCGCAGCCAGCGACTACCGAAACAAGGTCGGTCGATTTCACCAGGACGCCTCACTGGGTTGAGCGACTGCCTTTCGCCGCTTTGCCACATCGCTGCGGCTCGGTCGACGTGTCCTGCCGTGATTTCCCTTGCGCGGCTGTTAGCGAACGGTTGCATGATCCGCCAGCGCGAAAACGCGCGCTGCAACTGGACATGAAAGCTCAGAACTGCGGATCTCGCCCTCGCTAACGCGAAGGTCGCCGAGCTTGACGCGGCCGGGGACTGCGACCGGGCGTGCATAGCGGCTCCGCGTCAGCGATAAATACTAAACGGATGACAAAGGAACTACGCCGCGAATTTCGATGCGGTTTTGAGCTCGCAAGCATGCGCCGAGATTTTCTGACGTCCCCATCCGCTCTGGACATTCCATCTTGCAGGACTGTCCCTCAAAGCCCCCTGGACACTCACGCACGCTCGGCAGCTCCTCTCAAATCCGCTTCCGAACCGATCCAGGCATGGCGATCCTTCGCTGGCTGGTTCAGGAGCCCGGCGAGCCTGAGGCCTTCAAGGACTCCTTCGAGCCGCTGTTCGCGAATGATTGCGGCTAGCAGCGAAACGGCCTCCTCCCGATCCACGGTGAAGCAGACGTCAGGCGCTCGCTCAACCAACAGGTCCAGCAAGGTCGGAAAGTCAGCGACGTGGTGGCGTAAGGTCGAGACCACATCATTCGCGAGATAGGTCGCCAAATCAGCATTCGGCGGCGCTTCAAAGTCCAAGTCGACCTCGGCGCGCTTCTCGATCGCATGTCGTATCAACTCGCCCTGCCGTCTTGCATTCATCGAGAGCATGAACACCGCATCCGCGAGCTTCTCGCGCGGCAAGCTTCTCAGTTCGGCTATGCGGGCCTGGATGTCGCCGACCAAACTCTCACGGCGTGCCTCTGCTCGCCGCGCGTTAGCGGCTGCCCTGCTCTTTTGTAATCGAACCATCGTCATGCTCTCCGGCCGATCATATATCCCGGCGATACAGGCGAATGAAAGTGCAAAATTGTGTGCTGCGTGCGCAGCCCGCCTGACGAACGCGCAGCCGGCGGTCGCGCGAAGGAGTCACAAAGCGCTAATTTCGTGATCCGCTCGTGCCTGTCTGTCTACAAGGCGCTCGATGGCACGTTCGTGGGGCCGGCGGCTATGGCGAAGCGAAGTCCTGATTCCAGCGTTCCGTTTGTAGGTGATAGGCAGCGTCGCGAGGCAGTGGCGGCAGGCGGATCGCCGCGAACTCCAAGAAGGACGAAACCGGCCAGATATTGGGGAAGAGAACCAGGATTGGTCGACAGATCCGAGGTGGACGAGCTAATGCCGCCAATGCGTTGCGCCCTGTTTCGGATCCGCTCGCTTTGCCTATCTCCGGGGCATATTATAGCGGAACCTGGCAAGGGCCCGCCCGGTAGATGGAAAGATCGGGACTCGATTGAATCAGATGAAATCTCAATTTCGCGCGTGATCTCGTTGTATCGCGAGAACGCCGCAGCCTGCCAATCAGCCGCTATCCCGAAGCTTTAACCAAATTTGAATAGCACACCGTAACCGCCACGTGGGTAGCTCCACTCGATATCACCACTTTCTTCGCAGATCACCCGGCAGGTGCCGCACTCGATACATCCGTCGACTGTCACCTCAACATGACCTTTATCGCTGAGCTCGTAGCACCGTGCAGGGCAGGCCTTCAGCATCGATAAGAGCCGCGAGGATGGTGTGGTGTGCGGCCGCACCTTGATATGGGCGCGGCCGGAATCAACGAGATAGCGGTTGTAGAACAGTTTGTCCTCGACACGTCGGGATGGCTCGCTCGGCATTGTTTCTGGCTCCGTCGTTCGTCGTTGTCTTTGGTTTGTGATCACCGCCAGGCCCGGGCAATGCGCAGGGCATCGCTGAACAGTCCACTCCACGACCGCGCCTTGATGAACGAGCTCAGCATCAGCTTCTCTTTCTCAAGCTTTGGTGTGCCGTCGACGCGCACGTAATCCTGCATCGCCTTGGAGAAGAGCTGCGGATATGTGAGAAAGAAGTTCTGCGAGTGGGTATGCATAAGTGCCGGCATATCCTTGTACTTCTTCAGGTCCTTGATCACGAACGAATCATTCAGCAGCTTTTTGTAAAGCGAAAGATTTTTGGCCGTCATCGGATCATTTCGCGATTTGATAAGGCAGATCGCTTCCGCGGCGATACGGCCCGACGTCATCGCCAGATTGGACCCCTCGCGATGGATGGCGTTGTTGAGCTGGGCGGCGTCTCCGACAACGACCCAGCCCTCACCACAAAGCTGCGGGATCGCCTTGTATCCACCTTCGGGGATCAAATGCGCGGAATATTCCTTTACTTCCGAACCCTCGATCAACGGCGCGACGGACGGGTGACGCTTGAAGCCCTCGAGCAGGCCGTAAGGCGTCTCGCCGGTACGCTGGAAGTCGGCAACAAGACAGCCGATACCGAGCGATATGCATTCCTTGTTGGAATAGATGAAGCCCATACCGGTCATGCCGCGGGAGATGGTTCCGGCGGCTTCGATGACGAGCCCCTCGTCGCCTTTGAGATTGAAGCGAGCATCGATTGTCTCGCGCGATAGGAAATGCATCTCCTTGACCGCGAGTGCGACCTTGTCCGGTTTCGGCCGCCCTCTTAAGCCCGCACCCGTCCCCAGCACTCCGTTCACCCCCTCGGCCAGCACGACGACATCTGCATGGATTTCACCTCCATCTCGGTCTGTGCGCACCCCGACGACCCTCCCATGGGAATCCTGGAGGAGCTCGGTCACCGTGGTCTCGCACAGCACCGTGGCGCCGGCCTCGCGGACCTTCTGGGAGAACCATTTATCGAACTGGGCGCGGATGATGGTGTAGCGGTTCGGCTTCTCCTCGTTGAAATCATCGGAGCGATAGTGAATCCCGGTGTGCGAACGCTCGTCGACGATCCAGAAGCGTTGCTCGACGAGATGCCGCTCAAGCGGTGCATCTTCTCGGAAATTCGGGATCAGCTTCTCCAGCATATCGGCATAGAGGATGGCGCCTTGCACGTTCTTCGACCCCGAATACTCGCCGCGCTCCAGCTGCAGCACTTTTAGGCCCCGTTCGGCCATGATCAGCGCTGCCGCATTCCCGCCCATGCCAGCACCGACGACGATCGCGTCGAATCTTTCCTCGATCATAACAAGCTCCCCTATCCAGCGATGCGGTCGTGCGAGTGCGGCGACAGCTGCGCGCGGAATGCAGAGGTCAATGCGGGCAACAGTCGAATGGCGTCGGTGACGATGCCGATATGGGCGAAGTCGAAGATCGGAGCGTTCTTGTCGGTGTTGATGGCAACGATGAGGTCGCCCCCCTCCACCCCAACGCGATGCTGGATCGCGCCGGAAATACCGGCCGCGATATAGAGCTTTGGCCGAATGGTTTTCCCGGTCTGGCCGATTTGTCGGTCCGAGCTGACCCAGCCCTTCTGGACCAGCGGCCGCGAGCAGCCATATTCGGCGCCAAGCACGTCCGCGAGCTGCTGTACCAGTTGGAAGTTCTCAGGCGACCCCAGACCGAGCCCTCCAGCGACGACCACGTCGGCATAGGCAAGGTTGGACTTTTTAGAATCGCGGTCTGGCAGGAACGACAGCACTTTTGTGACGATATCTTCTTCTACAAGCCCGAGCGGATGCGAGATGACGCGCCAGACCGCGCCGGTCACGCGGTCGGGCATCGGCATGACGCGCGGACGGACGGTTGCCATCTGTGGACGGTAGTTCAGTGTGTAGATCGTGCACAATAGTGAGCCGCCAAACGTCGGCCGGGTCGCTGCAAGCGAGCCGTCGGCATCGACATCGAGCTCGGTGCAGTCGGCAGTTAGGCCGGTGAGCAGTGTGGTGGCCACTGAACCGGCGAGATCGCGGCCGAGTGTAGTTGCCCCTAGGAGTAGGATTTCCGGCTTGTACGTATCGACCAGCTCTGACAGGGCCTTGGTGTAGGATTCATTGCGATAATCGGCCAAGAGATCATCCGCGACGATATAGGCGAGGTCGGCGCCGTAGCAGAAGGATTCGGCGACCGCCTGCTGCGTCGTCTCCCCGACTGGGCCGATGACAACCGCGGCGAGGTCAACGTTGAGCTTGTCGGCAAGCCGTCGGCCGGCACCCATCAGCTCCCAGGAGACGGGGTGTACTATCCCGCGTTCCTGCTCGATGAAGACCCAGACGTGCTTATACGCTTTGAATCGTTCGGGCAGCTCCCTCTTGGTCGCCGCGCGACCACCACCCGCGGCCGGAGCTGCGCTTTTGGGTGCGGTGCTCATCATCTGTACTCCCATCCGTGTTCAGTAGCGGCTCGCCAGCGAAGCGTGCTCCGCCTCCAGCTTTGACTTCGCGGGTGAAGATTGCTTCAGTTAACGTTCGGCCGCGTGCCCGCCGTCATTTTGTCAACACCGCCTGGCAGCAGCGCGGGGCCGAGACACCCATTGCTGGACTTTTGTCGACGAGCCCGGAAGCACGCGCTGCGGGCTCTTTCCGGGTTCGGCATTCTGGGGCCACCATTTGGCAACTAGTGAGGCACGCAACCGCGCGGTCACGCGAGCCGATCGATTGGTCCCCCTCATCTTCGAGATGCAACCGAGCTGGAACAGATCGAGGACCTACCAGAGGCTCGGCTGGTGCCATTGTCGGCCGCGAGCTTGCCGGTGAAAACGCGATCCATTACTCTGAATGCCCTCGCAATCTTGCCGATTGCAGCGACACGCCCGCAACTCTTGGCGAGGGCACGAGGGCCGGCGGTGAAGCCGCCCGTCAACGGCGCCGCGCGGCCGGCGCTGGAGAGCAAGGTGTCCCCCCGGGAAGTCTCGGCCATAGATCGGCCAACGGGAGTGATTTCGTCGACGAATCTTTGGCGCGGATCAAGCGCAGCTTTCAGCTCAGCCAGGCCGGAATATGCAACCATCGCTTTGGCGTCGTGACGCATCATGATGCCGACAGGCAGCGCGCGCGAAACTGCGCGGCGTCCAAAACAAACTCGATGCGGACCAAGGTGTGCATTCGCTTCTCCAGAGTAGTTGAGCATATGTCAGCAATTGTCGTACCAATTGCGCAGACGGTGAAAATTGACCGCCAATACAGAATCTTACTGAAGGAAATCGGATTGGCAGCCTCTCACGAGGATCGGAACATTCGAAACCGTGCTGACCCGTGTCCGGAATGCGACAGAAGACAGTCATCCGAACCTTGCTGCGCTTTCCTCGCTAAATATGCGCTCCCCGCTGCCGGCGTACCATTGCAGGAGATAGCTGCACCATGAGACCAGCTTGAAACGACGGAAATATCCGGGCTGAGCCGTGATTACCTTAAGGAGCCGAGTCCAAGCTGCGGATCCGCGAGGCCCGTAACTGCAACTTGGGTCGTTGGCAGGTTCTCTGAACCTTCACGCTCCAGAGCACGAGATATAAACTCAATTCACTCCAAAGAACCGAGCTGCACCAATGCTGGATGCTTGTTCGGTTGTGGTGCGGCCGCATCCTTCAGGACCTTGAACACGCGCTGTTCGATCGGGGAGGACGTGACGAAGTCGGCATAGGCGCGCTCAAGCGTGGCCTTGCAACGCGAGGCGATGTCAGGATCTGATGCACCGGTAAACTCCTCGCCGGCGAGATATTGACCCATGCGACGAAGGATATGAAGCCGCGCCACGTCGATGATTTTCGCATTGTACTCGACGCCGAGCAGTGCAAAAAACTCCTCTGCCGCCGAGGCCTTGTTCAATTGCGAAAGGATCCCGTCCGTCGTCATTTTCAACCTCCATTAGATCCGCGCCGAGAAACCGTCCTGGCTCGAATGTTCCAACCTGATCGCGCGATGCGCATTGCTGACCACCCGATCGCCCTCGGTTGACGAGCGATCTCTCGTGAATGTCGCGCCAGATCGCCACCACCGTTTTCTGGGAAACTGGGCCTTTGTGCTCGATGGCATGCTTGCTGACGCGCGCGAGAATGGTTTCGGTTTGCTCGGCGGTGACCGAAACCTGCAACTCGGACAAGAGCGAAGTGATAGCGGCAAGGCCTGAATGCTTGCCGATCACAATGCGGTGGGAGCGGCCGAGTAACTCCGGGTCGAGCGCTTGGTAGGTGGGCCGGTCTTTTTGAGAGCCCACGTGGATGCCGGGTTTATGGGTAACGACATGCTCGTCGACAATCGCCTTGTTGAGCGCAATGGTGCGGCACGCTGCGGCTGCAACGGCGGCCGCGAGCTTTTCCAGTTCAGATACCAGCACGCCGGTATCACGGCCGTAGAGCTGCCTATCTGCGACGGCAACTTCCTCCAGCGGCGCATTGCCGGCTCGCTCGCCCAGTCCAATGACCGTCACAGAGGCGTGCGTCCCACCGGCCTTGATCGGCGCCAGCGTATTAGCCGTCGCTAGCCCAAGATCGTCATGGCCGTCGAATTCGAGCTCGAGATCGGTGCTGGCGCGCAGTGCGGCCACGAGCGCGAAGGACGCGTCGGGATCGAGTACGCTCAGCGTATCTGCGACACGAAAGCGCCGCGCGCCGGCCGCCTTGGCGATTGCGATCAGGTCGATCATGAAGTTGACATCGGCACGCGAGGAGTCTTCGCCCTCCACCGCGACATACAGTCCCCTGTTGCGAGCATAGGCCACGACGCGCATCACCCGCTCCAGCGCGGCCAAGCGGCCGCCACCGAGTTTCGCCGCAATCTGCACGTCGGACGATGGAATCGATAGGCTGACCATCGAAACACCGGCCTCGATCGCCGCATCGACGTCCGCGGGTTTCATCGGCACCAGCCGATGATCGTGGCCGCAAGGCCCGCTTCGGCGACCGCTCGGATCGCGGTAATCTCTTCCTGACCCATCGCCGGCGCTCCGGCCTGGATCTGCGTGACTCCGGCCGCGGCCAGCGCACGCGCGATCGAGACCTTTTCCGGTGTCGTGAAGGCCGCGCCGGGTGTCTGTTCGCCGTCGCGCAAGGTGGTGTCGTTAAGGACTATGGACCTCGACCGATCTTTGTTGGGCCCGGTAATTGCGGCGGCGAACGCCATCAGCGGCTCCGTATGTTTATTCCGGAAGCTGTTCAGCAACTGCTGTGCCAACCCGCTCGAATTCCCAAGAACCTGTGAATGACGCCGAATTTCAGATTAGTCGGGTGTGTCGCAAATCCGACAGGGTGGAAACGGCGGAGCGCCAGGTTCGGTGCGCTTGCGACCGAGCTGAAGGCAGGCGCCGAGCTTGGAAGCTTGCTAGCCGGCCAACGGTTCGGGCCTCACCTCAAGCTACAGCACTTCGGGGAAGACGCGTGCATTCCGGCGCTTAAGAAGATTTTTGAGCCATCGGGTTCGGTCCAACCACAAGTCGGTGTTCGTAAATAAGTTCAGCGGGGCGCGATCAAGAGGCGGATGTTGGCGTCGATCGTCGCGTCAACATAGAACATCTCGGCGGTAAATGTGACGGTCGCCTCCGCCAGTTATCAAGCCGCGATCATCAGGCGCCGCCGCGTCCTGCTTAGGCAGCCTGCGCGAAGTTGTTTGTGTCTTTTCAAACCCGTCTCGTCATGTGACAGCTAGCCGAAAGCTCGTCCGATACACCCGGACTCGCGCCTGGAGGGGGGATGGATTCACGGTTGAAGTGCAACGGCTGATTTGAGTTGGGAGAATGCCTCGGCAGGCGTTTTGAAGTCCAGACATTTGCGTGGGGTGTTGTTGAGGCGCTGAACATGCCGTCGAAGATCGGCGGCCGTGAGGAGATTGAGATCCGTCTTGCGGGGCAGCCAGCGCCGTAAGCGGCCGATCGAGTTTTCCACGCCGCCTTTTTGCCAGGGGCTGTGCGGATCACAGAAGAAGGTCTGGACGCCGAGGATATGAAGCCGATGGTGCTCGGCGAACTCGTTCCCATTGTCGAAGCTGATGGTTTGGCGCATCCTTGGTGGCAGTTTGCCGAGCTGGCGGGCGATGGTCCGAGAGGTGGGGACGGCTTTTCGATCGGCCGGACGACAAACCATGCTGAAGCGGCTTTGTCGTTCGTGGAGAACCATCAGCCCCTGACCACATCGGGAGAACATCATGAAGTCGGCCTCCCAATGGCCTGGCGCCTGGCGGCCGTCGATCTCAGCAGGTCGTTCGGTGATCGAGCGCCGTTGTTTGATGAGGCTGGCGGAGCTGCCGCCCCGTCGCCGGCGCCCTCGCATTTTCTTGTGACGCGGCAGCAGGCGATCCCAGTAATCCTTCTGGGCCGTCCGATGATAGATGAAACGATAGATTGACTCATGGCTGATGATGACGCGACCATGCTTCAGCGCCAGCCGACCGGCGATCTGCTCCGGCGAATGTCCCATCGCAAGGCTTTTGCCGACGCGTCTTCGCAGGCCTGGCTGGCGCGCCAGCTTAAAGCGACAATCCCACCGCCTCCGTCGCTCGGCTAATTGCTGGGCCCGGACCGGCTCGTAGCCACCGGCCCAAGCCTTCGTCGGCCTGGAGTTGCGCTTAAGTTCCCGGCTGATCGTCGATGGCGCCCGGCCGAGTGCAGCCGCAATTTGATTTTGAGATATACCGCCTGCATGCAGGCGGTATATCTCAACGCGCTCTTCAAGGCTGAGCTGGCCATAATCTTCCCATCGCAACAACACCTTAGCAGGTGTTGCACTTGCATCGTGAACCGAAGGGGCATCCATTATGAGCTCAGTCTTGCGAACTTGGGATGGCTTGGACTGAGTCATCGAGACGACGCAGATGATCCCGCCGGCGTCCGGCCATCCGGCTCTCCCCGCTCTCCTCGCCGAAGCAAAGATCAAAATCATTGCATTCCGTGCAGACCGGCGTGGTACACACCACCAGACCGTCATCTTCGCATAGCGTGCGATAGAAGAAGCGCTTCCAGCGCATGTTCTTGGTGTTGCGAGCCGCCAGCGGCCCGAAATGGCGCATCAGGAGGCGGGACAATTCGTCCCGCTCCCGCAGACCGAGATCTTCCCACAGGTGATTAGGCTCCATGGCGCGCCGCGCGATCATCGTCGCGAGCCAACCGCCGACCTCGCCATGAGTGGAACGTTGCGCAAGCAGGAGGTCGCGCACCATAATCGTCTCGTCAGGAGCCGGTAACGCGGACTGTTCGCGCCAGGTACAACTCCTGACTGGGGTGGATGGGAAGTATTGCACCAAGAGCGCATCGAGCTCCTGGTTAGTCAAGCCAGCCCGTTCGGGAAGTTGGCCGCCATCCATAGCGGATGCGGCGAGAACGCAAGCGAGCACATGGCGATCGAAATCGTCATCGTCGCTGATGTCGACTTCTGTTGGATGGCGCCCGGTCAGAAGCCCGTAGAGCTCACTTGGGTCGCGCTGCTCGGCGATGTGAGCTGCTGATACAGGAGATGACATCGTATCGGCCAATTTGCTTTGTGTGCCAATCATGAAGGTCCCCCAGCTTCTGAGTGGACGATGTCGGCCTTCCCCGGTCGAGAAGGCCGACAACATCAACTATGCCGAAACAGCGGCGAGCTCGGCGGCGGTCTTGCCGACCAGGCTCTCGTCGACAGGCTTGATGATGCCGTGCTCCATGAGCATATCCTCGAGCTCGTCCATGCTGATTGGCGTCGGGATGGCGCCTTGTCCCGCATTGTTGTGGATCTTGGTCGCGAGATTGCGATAGTGATCCGCCTGCTTGGACTCTGGCGCGTATTCCAGCACAGTCATGCGGCGCAGCTCCGCGTGCTGCACGACATTGTCTCGTGGCACGAAGTAGATCAGCCGGCTGCCGAGCTTCTTGGCAAGAGCATCTGCCAGCTCCAGCTCCTTGTCCGTCTGCCGCTCGTTGCAGATCAGGCCGCCGAGGCGCACGCCGCCGGAATTCGCATACTTCAGAATACCCTTGGAGATGTTGTTGGCGGCATACATCGCCATCATCTCGCCGGACATCACGATGTAGATTTCCTGTGCCTTGTTCTCGCGGATAGGCATCGCGAAGCCACCGCAGACAACGTCGCCGAGCACGTCGTAAGAGACATAGTCGATGTCCTCATAGGCGCCATTCTCCTCCAGAAAGTTGATCGAAGTGATCACGCCTCTTCCGGCGCACCCCACCCCCGGCTCTGGACCGCCGGACTCGACGCATCGAATGTCCTTGTAGCCGAGCTTGATGACGTCCTCGATTTCGAGGTCCTCAACGCTGCCGGCATTCGCCGCCAGACTCAGAATGGTGTCCTGCGCTTTGGCGTGCAGGATGAGGCGAGTCGAGTCCGCTTTGGGATCACAGCCAACGATGAGAATCCTTTGACCCAGCTCAGCAAGAGCCGCCAGCGTATTTTGCGACGTTGTCGATTTACCGATGCCACCCTTGCCATAAAACGCGATTTGTCTCAGCGAAGACATGTTGCTCTCCATCAACCGATTGCCAATTTTTCGCGCGGAACGCGCGAGGCTGTTTCTCTCTCTCAGAAACGTGGGCACACGGGTTTCGGGAAGGAGGCCATCGCTCGCCATCGGCGTCGGCGTGCCCTCAGCCCTCACTCGTTGTTGCTGCATCCAGTTAGCAACTGGCGTGCCATTCGTTCGCACGCGCGTTAAGCATCTGACTAGGCTCGACTAATAGCGCAGCGTCCGAGACTGGATGCTGTGGCGGACCCGACAGCGGCAAGAGCTCTGAGACAAACCCGACAAAGCCGGCGCGTGGATTCCACTACGAGTGCCGGGCGAAAGAGCGCGGAACGGGGAATGCCGGGCCAAGTCAATTGAGGACCATCCGGTGCAGATGGGGTTCGAGGACACGCCAGCATCAAAGGCGAATGTTCCACGACCGGCATGATGGGTACTTGCCGGCAGATGGGTGGCATATCGCTTGCTTTGCCAGTCGCGGAACGCTGTTTCCGTGTAACGCGATGTTGTGAGGACAATATGCCTGGAATTGGAAGTAAGTTGCCGCCGTTCGACATCACAGGCGTGAAGCCCGGCTTTCACCTGCAAGAGGAGAACGGGCAGAGCGCCTTCGAGACGCTGACTGAGAGGAGTTTCCCCGGAAAATGGAAAGTCATCTTTTTTTACCCGAAGGATTTCACATTCGTCTGCCCAACCGAAATCGCTGAGTTTGCTCGCCTGTCCAAGCATTTCGCCGATCGCGATGCAGTCGTGCTTGGTGGCTCGACCGATAACGAGTTCTGCAAGCTCGCCTGGCGGCGTGAGCACAAGGATCTGCACCGTCTATCGATCTGGCAGTTTGCCGACACCAAGGGCGCACTGGTCGATGGCCTTGGAGTGCGATCGCGTGATGGCATCGCGCATCGCTACACCTTCATCGTCGATCCTGAGAACACGATCCAGCATGTCTATGCGACAAGCCTCAATGTCGGCCGCAGCCCGACTGACACGTTACGCGTTCTGGATGCGATACAGACTGATGAGCTCTGCCCTTGCAACCGCGAAATCGGCGGCGACACGCTTAAAATTGCCTGAGGCAACATATCGAAAGTGCAGCAAGGAGCAGCTCCCGCATTCGAAGGACGTCAGATTCAATCGTTGGTCGGATACCAGATGAGACGATCTTACCGCAAATGCGGCCAGCTGCTAGCGAGTGCGGCCCGCAATTCAATTCTCATTGCCGACATGGAGTCTGCCGCGGCCGCCGCGCTGTCCGCGCGCGGCACTCGCGGCGGCGAAATCGACGGTCTCGATGATAACGATGAACAATGTTCACCACTGCTTTGCTCACCTCACAACAAATCCCGCATACAAGAGGATGCCGGCGCGGCTCCGCATGAACATACAAAATGCTTGTACGCTTCTGCGCCTGCTGTCTGCACATCTCCTGCCGGACTACCTATGTTGTCGCCCTAGGCCGGATCGCGGCTATTCCCTTCTTTCTGCGGCTTGCCGGCCGGCAGCATCATCAGAGCGATCTGCGTCAGCCGCCGGCCGCTAATGCTGTAGGCCGACGATGTCGGCCCCGGACTCGGAAAAATGGTGCCAAGCTCCCTCTTGGGGGCAACTAGGTTCCAGTCGCCGCGCCTCGAGAAGTATGGAGGCAGAGGGAGATGGCTCAGCGCCGAATGACGTCTACCGGCCGAGATGATGATCCGCCGGCACGCTCGCGGACCGTGTTTTCCCAGCTCAGTAAATCTATATTCACGATGTAAGCCGCTCAGCAAACCGGTCAGCTCGTTCATCGCGCGAGCTGCTCCTCGGGCGCAGGGACCTGAAAAAGATCAGGTGGCCCGGCGGTCGTAAGCCGCCTGGCCGTCTCGATCATCACGCCGGTCAATTTCCGAACATTCACGCGTATCTCAGCGCTGGTGACCCAAGCCAATCCCCAAGGTACGTGCTTTCTGTCTTAGAGAGCCCTCGGATCGCTTCATAAGCTTTGAAACCCTAGCTACAGGGGTGCGGGCCTTTGAGTGCGCTTTGAGCAGCTTGACGTCATCCTTACTATACTCTTTGCGCTTGGTGCTTTTTGCCACGTGTTCTCCGATTTCGCTTTGCACATTTGCCTGCAGCGTCTTGCTTTTGGCGAAGACGCAACTGCTTCCCATTACCATATCAATGGTCATCGACAACTATTCAAGCGGATTTTTCTCTTCGAGATAAGAACTGGAACTACACGCGAATTTGTCCTCTGTCCTCTGGATCTTTATCCGCGTGACAAACCCGATTTTCGACGTGCACGTCAGCCCCTTCAACATGGAAGCAAGCCATAGAGAAGGGACGCTCGATGCGTCTTCGAAAAACAACTCGAAAAGCGCTTCTTGCTTGAATGCGCCGACTTCACTCACCAATTTCGTAGTATGATATTTCCAGGCGCCAATACTATTGATGGAGTAGCGCGGATCGGCCGGGACAGTCGCACTGCCTCACTTTGCGCGCGCATCAACGGGCCTTCACGGCGAGTGCACGGCGTTACCGCGCGAAGAGCAAACGTCTTCTCCTATTTTCTCAAGTCCTGCGGACTTAAGGGCGAGTACTCACAAAGCCAAATCTTGCAATGCCTGACCGTTACTCCTCGTCAGCTGATCGAGCACGGTTCGCTCATCCCCATTTGATCTACCGCAGTATCCTCGGTGTAATAAGCCACGTTGAGATACCCAGGCAATTCCGCCCTCAGCGAACACTTCTGCGAGACCATCGCCTGCCCCCGTCACATGGACCCGATGAACGAGCGAGCGACCTGATCGTGATATTTCCCGGGCCGGGCACTACGGCATGGCAAGCAACCCGCGGGCCTAGCCGTCCTGTGTGAGCTTGGCACCGGAAGGCGATTGCTTGATCATGACTTGCCAGAGCGCTTGGCCAGCACAATGCCGGCGGCGCGGTGTGGATCATTCGTGATCTGTACACAGTGATCTCCACTGTCGAGCAGATGCAGGTCGAACTTTCCAAGCCGGCGGAACGGACTCTGCGTCATGTCGGACGCCTCGCAAGAAGGCAAGATGTGGAACTTTCTGCCGGAGCGTCAGGCAGGGCTCAGAGGCTGTATCAATAGCGGCGAGCGTCTGCTCGATCTCTGTCAAGTCGCCTTCGAGCACCATCTCCACAATCCTTATTGCCAGAACAAACGTTCAGGGTCGGCGTTCAGAACCGCTGTCGCCAAGCCAAGCCGTTGATGGGTCGAATGCCACTCCCAGACGCCCTTGCGGTGATCTTTGCGGAGCAGCTGCCATGCCGCCCCAGTCCTATCGTGGTGCAGCAGCGCGACGTCGACGAGGTCGCCCTCCGCATTGATATTGCCTGAGCAGCACGGGCTCTCGACCAGATAGCCGCCAGCAACCGCTGTCACCTTTGGCGAGACATATCGGTAGTGCTCGCGCTTCGTCAGCGCGCGCACGATCCGCCACCGGTCGAGCTCGTTGGGATGCGCAGGCAATCCGGAATGATGTCGTCTGATGATTGCGGCGTTCATTGCGCGATATCCTAGACTGCAGAGATTTCTGCCTCGAGGCAGCCAACCACCAAGTGCTTGCCGAAGTCGACCATATAAATGGGTAGGTTCGCTTCCGTATGGCGACCGACCTGGACGATCTCACCAATGTACCCGACGCTGACCAGACACTCTTCCGCCGACGCGCCGGGAAAGGAACCGTCGTTGAGCAGATCGATTGCCGCCTTGACACGTTGGCCTGACCGGTATTTTGGCGATCTTGGTTCGATCATTGGGGTGCCGCTCCTGGCAAGAACGGCTCCTCGCCTTCGTGGCTTGGCGTGACTAGATCGAGCTCCTTGCATTTCATGCCGACGCGATTGCCGGAGCCGAGGAATTCGACTCCATAGATATAAAATTGTTGCAGGAACGTGCCGATCGAGATGACATAGCCAAGCTCGCCTTTCTTGACCAGAACCTCACCGATCTCCTTGCCTACATAGGTGCCGTCGTTACGGATGGTGCGGTTGGCCCGCACGTTGTCACCATAATCAAAGAAGGGGGCGTCCGTCAGCTCGACGATGTCACTGTCACGGGCGATGTTGCTCATGCTGCCGTCCCTGTTCCATAGTTCAATTGTACCGCGCCTTGCAGGCGCCCGGCCTTACGGACCACCCTATCATGATGCTCGATCAACGCCCTCCATTCCCGCACGGCGGCGCTTGCGATCACGGATTGCATGAGCCTGTCGGGATCCCGGTGCAGCAACATCAACCCCCGCAACCTAAACTCCAGATGCTCGAGACTGTCGTGAGCCCATGGTTGATGTTGAAGAAGCCATCGACGCGGCACGCGCGTCTGCCATCGAGGGAGGCGTGCTTGAGCCGGCGGCGAGGCGCGTGCTTCAGCGCGGGATGCGCACAGCCGACAGAGTCGACCTGATTACCCCGGCAACCGATGGCATTGTGGACGTCATCACTCACGGTCCCGCCCATACGCTCGAGCGTGCCCAACAACGCCTTGGCGCCAGCCTTGTCCGCGGGGCAAAGCCCCAGCAGTCTCCCGACAGCTGCCGTCCTTCCCCAGTTGCCCGAGACGCATCTGCAAGTCGGCAATATGCGTCGAGCGAGAACAGGAAGACCCACACGAGGTGCTCTCATAGCAGCCGAATTCCGGCTTGGTGGCGCCCACCGCACCAGTGGCAAGAAATTCGTTTCCGCATCACGTGATCCGGTGCGAACGCCTTGGCGTGGCGCAGGTGTACTTTCTGCACTTTCATCGAGGTGATAGGATAGCCCTGTCGCCTTGGGATGATGCTCGGCTGAGTCGACACCGTGCGACCAAGACAGGACTCGGCGAGGACGCCCTCTTTCGGATGACCAACTGAAGAAGGCCTCGGGCATGAATGTCGCCTGATCAACAATGGCTGCAGGTGCCTGGATTGGTGTCGCGGAAGACGCGTCCGCTCTTCGTGGGCCCATCGGCGAAATCGATCCTCCACGCTCAAGACGGCGGCCTTGGGGCCGACAGGAATAGCTCGACGCGCTCCCGCCGACGTGCTCGTCGCTAGAATATGACTTGGCAACTTGCGAAAACGTTTGGGACCAGGGCGAGCCGTCCACCTGGTCTGAGAAGGCGAAAGCCGCGGCCGGCGCCTCGTCAAGGCGGAGCATCATCCGCCCGAGTTTCTGAACCTTTAGTGTCGTAGTGACATCCATCGTAGCCCTCAAGCAGGCTCCTGGTGACGCGGCAGTGCCGTGTCGAGCACGCATGTATTGTCAACCGGGCAAACCGCCACGCATTGCGGCTCATCAAAGTAGGCGGCGCACTCGGTGCATCTCTCAGGATCGATCAGGAAAACGCCGGCTCGCTCGGAAATAGCAAAGTTCGGGCACTGCGTTTCGCACGCCGAACAGCCCGTGCATTGCGAGGCGATGATCTTGAACGGCATTGTCTGAACCCATCCTCTCAGGCGGCGGAAATCAGCGCATTGCGGTGGGCCGCCCGATCGACCCGCTCAACGTGCTCGATCTTCCCCTCATTGACTTTATCGAGATAGAGTTTGAACCAGGCGATCGCCGAGCCATCAATGAACTCGTAGGCATACTGATCGACCGGTTCGATTCCGGCCTTGATCAATTCGGCCTTCGGGCAGCCGCCGATCTTTGACACGAACACGGCATGACAATCGTTGATGGCGCCGATGGCGATTTCGAGCTTGCTGTCCTCGCCATGGCCGCCCTGGCAATAGGGGTGAATAGGACGATGGCCAACGAATTTTGCGCCTGAAGTCGAGAGCTCGTAGATCTGGAACTCCTTGGCATGACCGAAGTGCTGGTTGATCAATCCCGAGCCCTTGGTTGCAACCGCCACCAGCACCTTGATTTGGCTGGACGCGCTGGCGAGCCCCGCAAGCTGCTCCTGCTTGGCCGCAAGCTTTGCAACGCGCGCCTTGTCGACTTTGGCCTGATACTCCTTTCGGGCCTGCTCATCATATTTGATGTCCATGGCCATAATCTTTTCCATAGTGAACTCCGCGCCGCGGTCCTCCCCAAGCAGTCCGACGGCGTCGGCGCGGCACTGGCGACAGTGACGCATCATGTTCATCTCTCTTTCGCAGCTATCCTGCAATGCTGTCACTTCCTGCGCGGTCGGGCCGCGTTGCCCGCTGAGACCGAACACGGTGCCGTGCTCGGGCGACGATATCAGCGGCATCACGTTATGCAGGAAGGCGCCGCGCGACTTCACGGCCTTGTTAACCTCAACCAGATGCTGATCGTTAATCCCGGGAATCATCACCGAGTTGACTTTGCAAAGGATGCCGCGCGCGGTGAGCATCTCCAGGCCCTGGAGCTGCCGATTGCTGAGGATGCTTGCAGCTTCAATGCCTGTGTAGCGCTTGTGGCGGTAAAAGATCCAGGGATAGATCTTTGCGCCAATATCGGGATCGATCATGTTGATCGTGATCGTCACGTGATCGACCTTGAGTCTTGCGATCGTGTCGACATGATCAGCTAGCGCCAGACCGTTCGTCGAGAGGCACAGCTTGAGATCTGGCGCGAGTTTATCGACGAGCTCGAACGTCTTGAATGTCTTGTCCGGATTCGCCAGGGGGTCGCCAGGGCCAGCAACGCCGACCACGCTCATCTGAGGGATCGCGGAAGCGACCGCCAGCACCTTCTTGGCGGCCTGCTCCGGCGTCAACTTCTCGCTGACAATGCCGGGGCGCGATTCGTTGGCGCAATCGTATTTACGATTGCAGTAATTGCACTGGATATTGCAGGCGGGCGCGACCGCGACATGCATGCGGGCATAATGGTGGTGCGCCTCCTCGCTGTAGCAGGGATGGTTCTTCACCTTTTCCCAGACCTCATTTGGCACATTGCCGATGCCGGCCTGAGATCCGCAGCTCGCCTTGCCGCTTCCACCGACCGTACCGCAGCTCTTGTGCTTAGCCATGACTTGCATGGTCTCGCTGATCTCGCCGCCGCCGCAGGATACCTGGTGTTGCGCTGAAGTACTCATTTTTCCAATTCTCTTCGCAAGTCGAATCCTTCCAGGCAAGCATCCCCAGAATCGTTTCTGAAAGCCAAGAGCAACTGGCGTGCCATACCTGCCACAAACGAATTTTTTGGTTCGCTTCAAGCAGTTAGATAACGCCTGCTCGAATGTCCGTTTTATCAACTCATGTTGGAAAGCTGACAGAAATTGCGATCACAAGAGCGCTGGCCGCGCTATGATGACGGCGGGTACGCTGCTTCATCTATGCCCTTGGGCCAAGAGCATGGCGGCTGGTGTCGTTGAAAGTTAATCTTGTCGCCGAAATGTGACGCGTATGCAAAGCACAATCCGCAAAAGACGTTTCCGGACGCTTTGAAGGACAACTTGAACCGGCGATCCTACGTAGATGCAGACAAGAAGCAGCCCCCTGTTGCCGACCTATGTCGTGAAGATCACGCGGGCCCCTGCCCTGACACTCCGGAAGGCATTGTCGGGGTGAAGAGAAACGCCGAGTGGCCAGGGTGCCGACGGCCATGAATTGGACCGTGCGTCCAAACGTTGGTTGGCATCTCGAAAAGGTCGTGCGGGTTTGGACGCCGATCAGATTCGTAAGGCTGCAGCCGCCTCGGTCGACATCGCACGAACTGCCGTCCAACAACTACACTACGTCGCTGACGTCTCGGTATCCAGCCAGCCGATCCTGCTCTTCAGGAAACGCAGGCCCAGCACCAACAAGCTGGCGTGCTCCCTGTTGTCCTTGCCATAGCCGTGGCCGCCGGCGGCATGCTCGTAGAAATAAGCCTCATAGCCCATCGCCTGCAGCTTCGCTGCCATTTTGCGCGCATGTCCGGGATGGACGCGATCGTCCCGCCGCCTGGTGGCCATCAGGATCGGTGGATAGGACTGCCCGGGTCTTGCGGCATGATAGGCAGAATAGGTCTTCAGCCACTCCCACTCCTGAGCGTTGTCGGGATCGCCATATTCGGCGAGCCAGTTCGCCCCGGCGAGCAGTTTGGTGTAGCGGCGCATGTCGATCAGCGGGACGGTGCAGAACAGTGCGCCAAAGAGCCCGGGATATCGCGTGAGCATGTTGGTAATGAGGATGCCGCCGTTCGATCCACTCTCGGCCCCGATCCGCTTGGCCTGTGTCACGCCGCGCTTAACGAGATCGGCGGCGACGGCTGCGAAATCGTCATGCGACAATCTCTTGCCGGCCAGCCGGCCGGCGTCGTGCCAGCGCGTGCCGAACTCACCGCCGCCGCGCAAATTTGCCTGAACCGTGGTGCCGCCGCAGTGAAGCCAAAGCTTACCGAGCGCGGAATTGTAATACGGTTTCACGGAGATCCCAAACCCGCCATATCCACTCAGATGGACCGGCGCGTTGCCGGTCTGTCTGACCGGGCCGGTCTGTAGGTAGGGAATTCGCTCACCGTCGATCGAGATGGCCTCGTGCCGCGTGACCACGCAGTGCTCCGCGGCAAACGTCTTCGGCGCCTGCTTCAGCACGGCGGGACTGCCAACGCCCCGCTCCATCAGGATGAGGGACGGCGGGGTGAGCGGATCCTCGACGTGAGCCAGCAAGTCGCCATTGCTCTCGGACGGATTGCGATCGAGAGACCAGATGTCGACCACGCCAAGATCAGGAAGCCCGCCCAATTGCTCGCGGATCCAGCCATGATCGGATGGCGTGCAGATCTCGAAGACTGGCCGGAGTTCGTCGAGAATACAAAGCACAACTTTGCCCGCACTCCAAAAGAAGCTCTGCAGCGCACGGCGCGGCCCCGGCTCGAAGAGAATCTCGAACTGGCGGCTGCCCGCCAGGAATGCCGGCAGCGGGATGACGAGCACCGTATCCGCGGCATAGGTCTGCCCTGCCACAGACCAGGATTCGCGCGGCTTCAGGGCAAGCCAGTTGCGATGCGACCGCATCCAGATGTTACTTGGCAAGTCGAGCCTCGTCTTGGCGCCCGTTTCATCGCCCAGCCAGACCACGCAATTGGAGACGTCTGTCGCATCGAGGAACCAGATCCTGGGCGGCACGACAGTGTCGTCAACACTGCAACCGACGGACACATGAGCGGCCTTGGCCTCAAAGATCACTGCCGCTTTGTCAACATGCGTACCACGCCGCCACAGCCTCACCGTGCGCGCATAGCCGGTGGTCGCGGCCATGCCATCGCCATGGGAGCTTAACAACACCAGCGTATCGGAATCGAGCCATACGCCGCTGCCTTTGGCTTCCGGCAAGATAAAGCCATCGTGGATGAAGAGCTTCGTGTCTGAATCGAATTCACGCAAAGTGACGGCATCGCTTCCGCCGCGCGATAGACTCAAGATCCATCGCGAGTGATTTCCAGGCGGTGCGGCCGTGGCATTCAGAAGCCAGTCTTTGCCTTCGCTGACGGCAAGTTGATCGAGGTCGAGCAGAATGTCCCATGACGGCTTCAGCGTGCGATACTCTTTCAGAGTGGTTCGCCGCCAGAGGCCGCGTGGATTAGTGGCGTCCCTCCACAGATTGTAGAGATACCCGCCGCGCCGGCTGACATAGGGGATATTGTCAGGTCGGTCGTAAATCGCTGTCAGCGCATCTCCGTCTCGTTCGGCTGCGGGTCCGCCAAACACCTCCAGGGTTCTGCTATTCTGCCGCTCGACGAAGTTCAGCGCCCGCGCGCCTTCGATCTGTTCCAACCATAGATAGGGATCATCGTCAGGAGCGGAGGGCGTTGGCCTTCCAGTTCGCGCGCCATCGACGCTCCTTGTCTGACCATGCTTCATTTACAACCTTAGTCTTGACGCGTAGTTCGACTGATTCAAGGATTTGCATCGCGAACGTTGCATCAAGATTTGCAAGCTACGAGCTGGCCCGACATTCAATCCTCTCGAAAATGAATCTTGCGGAGTTGCAGCAATTGGCCTGACGCTGTTAAGATGTGCGGAATGCAACGACCGGGCTGGCGATGTCAGCACAATGGGCCCTCGCGAGGGCCTTCCCACCAACGCCATCTCGTTGGCCCAACGCCTCAGTGCTGGCCTAGGCCGAGATATTGCGTGTGGCACCGCGCGTCGGCGCCTTCTTGGTTCCCAAGAATGCTTCGAGCGCTTCCGGAGTCATCGGCACGCTCGGCTGGAACCTTCGGTCACGCCAAGCCAAAGCCAGAGAATGATGTGGCCTTCCTCGCAGGGGCCAAACCGCTTCGCCAAGAATAGCTTCCGCATCCGCCGGTTTGGCGAGGTTCTGTGGAGTCGCAGCATTCATCATTCGGTTGCCTCGCCGCCGCGCTTCTTGGCGTTGATAGTGATTGGAAGGATGGTGTCACTCGCCATCGCGGGTAGGTCGAGCACCCAGCCATTCGCGATTCGAATCCAACCACCCCACAGCGTCTCGTGCTCACATTCGACAATCGACTCCTCAAGATCCTTCTTGGGCACATAAATCGAAAGCCCCGTCTCGGGCGAACGGCGAATCATGACCTTCATAGGAGCTCCGCAAGTTGTGATCTCTCGCCCGCGCGCTCCTGACACGCACGCCACAAGGCTCTCTGTTTGGCATTGATGTCCGCCAGGACTTGCAGGACACGATCGATCTCATCCGCCGCCGTCTCGCGCGACAGCGAGAAGCGAACCGCACCGCGCAAAAAGGCCGGTGGTACTCTCATCGCGCGCAGGACATGGGACGGCTCCATCGAGCCGGACGCGCAGGCTGAACCGAGTGAGACGGCAATTCCGTTGCGGTTCAGGTGGTCGACGATGGCCTCTGCTTCGAGATGCTCGAATGCAATGTTAGACGTATTTGGCAAGCGGTTCTTGATATGACCAAGCACGATGCAACAGCCGAGAGCGAGAATGCCTTGCTCCAGCCGGTCGCGAAGGACGCCTATCTGCATCTGCTCTTGTACGAGGTGTGCCGCAGCGAGTTCCGCCGCCTTGCCGAGCCCAATAATGCCCGGAACGTTTTGGGTGCCAGCTCGGCGATGCCGCTCCTGTGCGCCGCCGAAGATCAGCGGTCGGAACTTGATGTCCTCGCGCACATACAGCGCGCCGATCCCCTTCGGACCATGGAGCTTATGGCCGGAGAGCGACAGCATGTCGATGTCCGTAGTCTTCAGGTCAATCGGAATCCGCCCGACCGCCTGGACCGCGTCGGTGTGAAAGAGCGCGCCGACTGAGCGCGCCATCCTGGCGAGGGATTTCACCGGAAAGATCGTACCGGTCTCATTATTGGCCCACATGACCGAGGCGATTGACGTGCGCCTCGACAATGCGTTGCGATAAGCCTCGATGTTCAATCGGCCGCTTGCATCGACCGGAATGACATGGGTCTTGATTCCTCGTCGGCCCAGCTCCTCGGCAAGGGACAGCACGGCTGGATGCTCAACGGCCGTTGTGACGATCTCGTCGCGCCCCTCGTGCACGGCGAGCGCGGACAGGATCGCTGTGTTGTCGGATTCAGTCGCGCCCGACGTGAACACGATCTCGTGATCGAATGCCGCGCCAACGAGGGCCTGCAGCTTCTGGCGCGCTTGCTTCAATGCGGGCGCAACCTCAATGCCGAATACATGCGCGGACGACGCATTGCCGAATTGCCCAGAGAAGAACGGCAGCATTGCCGCGACCACCAAAGGATGGGCACGGGTCGTCGCGTTGTTATCCAGGTAGATCGGCCGCACGGACTGTCCGCTCTGCACTTAAGGCCCCACTTTGGCAGCTCCGGGGAGCGGGATCAGGCGGACGAACTCGCCGAGCCGCACGATCAGGCGCGCTTGAATGGCCGCGAGCGTCGTTCCCGCAAGCTTGCATAACATGCAGGCGCCGGTGAGCCTGACCATGATCTTGTTGCCTTCGATTTCGACGAGCTCACAATCCCCACGATCACGCCTGAGCCTTGGCCGACTCTCATCGAGCACGGCGCGGACAATCCGCTGGCGATCGGAAGGCTCTGCAGTCGAAGATTGCTTCGTTCGTTCAGCCTTCAGGCCCATGTTCGATGCTCCTTCCATTGCGAATGGTCCGAAGGCGGCTCAGCTGAACGATTTGCCGCAGGAGCAGCTCGATTTGGCATTTGGGTTATCGAAGCGGAACCCTGATCCTTCGAGCGACACCACGAAATCGATCGTGGTGCCGTTGAGATGCGCCCGGCTCGCCTTGTCGACGAAGACTTTGATCCCGTCTTGCTCGAACACGGGCTCATCGGAGACCGGCTCATGAGCAAGACCCATTTTGTATGTGAACCCTTGGCAACCGCCGCCTTCGACCATGACCCGCAAACCGCTTGCCGGCTGGGCTGTCGAGGAGATTGCGGCCTTCAGTGCGTTGATGGCGCTATCCGTTAGGTTGATCATTTCTGGCTCGCTCTCAGTTTCTGTCGCGAGGCACAATTCGCAAATCCCATGCCAGTCGAGATGCAGCTGAAATCAATTGGTTTTGCAGGCGGCGACCATACGATTTGCGACCTGTCGGCTTTGCGACAGGCGGTTTTCCGGCGTCCCGACCTCATCCGGCCGAGACCTCGTGATGGTGCCGGCACGTATTCATGCACATTGCGCCAAGCCGCCGCTTACGCTGTGCGTCGCTGCAGACATAGGCGCACGGCAAACAACTTGCATAGGGTTAGCGGACACGCCGCGTTCGGCGATGAATGTACACGACAGATTGATGAGGAGCCTTCCATGACGTCGATCGACAACACCGCTCTTGGCCAGTTGGACAAGGAGGGGCGGTTGCTGAATGCGGTGCTTAAGACCGAGACAACGAAGTCGGGGCGATTTGGATTTCGGGGCGACATCGCGCTGAAGTTCCAAGCCCAGCTCGCCGACGAAAAACGACCGCCGGACTATTCCATCGAACAAGTTCTTGCAATCGCGCAGGAAGGCGAACCGACCATCCCAGTCCTTGCCGGATATCTGCATTCCTTCGCCTATCTACCTCAGGCCGCAAAGGTTCTGGATGGCAGGCTGAGCCCCAAAGGCAGCTATTTCATGTTCTGCAACAACATTGATCTGCTCGCGAAGTACCGCACTAAGATAGGCGACATCACCTTCCGCATTCTGCCTTGCGACGAATCAACTGTATGGAAGGAGATGATGGACCTCGCCGGCGTCGACAAGAATGACATCAAGAAGCTCGGTACGGCCGGTAGGCTCGACTACTTGCTCGACGCGGCCAAGGACATCGGTGGATCATACACGGAAATTTCATACGAGGACGGCCTGGCCAAAATGGAGCCGGTGAAGAACAGAAGCGAAAACCGCCCCGTCTGAGGCATCGCCTCAGACCCTCTCTCTCACCAGCTCGACGAGTATGCCGCAGAGAGAGTCACTGCACCCGCTTCGCCGGGACTGGCTCTGACAAACCCTGGTGATGGACTTATCGGCCTACCTTTCGGGAGAGAACACACCGCCACTCTGCTAAGCGTGTGTTGGTCAAGAGCACTGTCGTCAATTGCACCGAGGAGCGGCTGGCCGCGACGGTCCGGCTGACTGCATCCATGGGGATCCGGACATTCCAGTGCTCATCGGTTCATGATCGCGGTCACATTTCAGAGGGCGGATCGACGATGTATGGATCGGCTTTCGCGCCTGTGCGCCAGGCCTTTGCCAGCCTGCGTGGCGCAGAGATGTCGCGCGTCGATGCTCGCCAGCCGACAGTGTCGACGAGCTGCGCCCATGGACGATGGAAACCGACCCGCGGATTGGGTAACGCGCAGGTTGCATCGCTCGAGAGAACCCAGCGAGCCAGCGTCGAGGGGTTTGCCTCGTACATGCAGTTCCGCAGAGCCTCAAAATGCGACGGCGGGGTGCCGGTCGATCGAGCCAAGCCAAGCGATAGCTGAGCAGACTTGGCCGCACGTCCTCAATGTTGTGAGAACGAAGCGAAGCTATGCAGAATGCCGCAACCGAAGCTGTCCCAGGACCTGTACCTAAATAGCGCCAGGTGATTCCCTCTCCTGCGAGTTTTTGATTCGGGGGCGAGAGAATGCGCGCGGGTTTGTTTTGGCTGAATGATCGGCAATGGGGACGTATCGAGCCATCTGCCGACGGGACTGACGGGGCCGGATCGGGACGACGACCCGGGATCATTCACACGCTGCAGTCGGGTGCGCGATGGGGCGACTGCCCGCGTGAATACGACCCTTACACGACCGTCTACAATCGCTTCAACCGCGGGGCCAAGCGCGGGCGATGGTGCGCAATCTTCGAAGCGCTGGCCAAGCCCGGCGAAGACGGCGTCGTGCTGTCGCTCGACTCGACCTCGATTAAAGCTCACCGGTGTGCTTCCGGCGGAAAAGGGGGGAGCACAATCAAGCAATCGGCCGCCCGCGCGGAGGCCGCACGACAAAAATCCATGCGCTGAGCGATCCGCTCTGCCGGTCGGTCGTGCTGCATCTGACCCGAGGCCAGAATGCCGATATCGCGGCGGCGCCCGATGTTCTGGCGCTCGGGCGGCCCATGAGCGCGCTCCTCGCTGACAAAGGGTATGACGGCGTCGACCTTCGCGGCGAAATTGTTCGTCGCGGCGCCAAGCCCGTCATCCCTAACAAATCCAACCGCGTTGTCATCCATCGCTTCAACAAACGCGCCTACAAAGGCCGAAAGTCATCGAGCGCTGTTTTTGCAGGCTCAAAGCCTTCCGCCGCATCGCCACCCGATACGACAAGCTGGCCGGGAATTTCTTGGCCACTGTTCATCTCGCCACTCTCGTCGCATATTGGCTCAATTGAGTCTGGCACCTTCGGCGCCTGCCGGTAGGGCAGCATGCTTCCTAGCCGCGCCGTCAGTTCCATCAGCTCCGGTGTCGCTCGATCGGGACAAATTTCCTTCGGCGGCGGAAAGCACCGACCATCCCTGGACGGCATTCCCGGCACAGCATCCGGTGATTGCGAACCTCAACGGTGCCGCAGACGGTTCGGATCGGGCGTGTCGTGTAGCTTGACGCGGTCGGAACGTATGGCACTCCGGGCAAAACCGGCGAAGAAGGGCATACGTCTCCGCGTCATGATTCACGACCGCGTTCTGCAGCGCTGCCATGATCTTCTTGCTATCGCCGATCGACAAGCCGATGTCGCCGTCGAATAGGCTCTCCCAGCTCTTGTCTATGCGGACCTCCTTCCGGCATGTTTCACCAAATTCGTTCCGGCCCTCGATCGTAAGCGTCCATTCCACCGCCATCGCTTTGTCTCAAAACGATGCTGATGGACTGCTCGAGAACAACCCGTGTTTGACCCCAGAGAAGTTACCGGTCTCCTCACGACCGACCGCGCATGACTGGGCGTCAATGTGGATCGCTACTCCTTCATTGCAATGGACTTGCACCATCTACTCCTTGCCGGTCTCCCGGCGCACCTTGTTGCCCTTCAGGGGCTCAGCTCGTTCGGCTTGGCCGATCACCCCGATCAAAGCATCGACATAAGCGTCAAATGCGGCTTCACTCTGAGCTGTCCAGTCGGGCATCGCCGGGCGCTTCCCTGATCACGAAGCAGCACCCTAACAAATCCGCGCCAGCGCGAATCCACCCGCATCCGCGACTTTCTGACTCAGTAAGACGAGGCGCCCGCCGCCACGTGCGGGCGACGCCGGCATCAACCGGCGGGCAGATGCGCCGAGGGCAACAAGCGCGCCTGACGCAACGCCGCCAGATCAGCCGAGCCGGTGCAGAAGCAGGCGACGGCCAACTGGCGGATGACGATCTCGAAATGCGCGACAACCGCCTCGGTGGATACCGTAGCCGCGCGCAGCACGCCGGCCGCCTGCCCGGCGATGTCCGCGCCCAGGCGAATGGCCTTGGCTACGTCGACGCCGTCGCGGATTCCGCCCGACGCGATCAGCTTCACCGTTGGCAGCGCCCGACGTACCGCCTGCACGCTGGCAGGGGTCAGAATCCCCCAATCGGCGAACGCCATCGCCACTGCACGGTCGGCGGCATCGCGGGCGCGCTCGCCCTCCACCGCGGCCCAACTGGTGCCGCCGGCGCCGGCAACATCGATCACCGCCACGCCCGCCTCGACGAGCGCACAGGCCACCGAGGCGGACAGGCCCGAGCCCACTTCCTTAGCCACGATCGGCACGCCCACGCTGCGCGCGGCGCGAGCGATCTGCGCTAGGACGCCGCGCCAGTCGCGGTCGCCCTCCGGCTGTACCGCTTCCTGCAGCGGATTGAGATGGACGATGAGTCCATCGGCCTCCAGCGCATCCACCGCCCGGCGCGCCAGGTCCAGGCCGTCGGTCTCGCGCAGTTGCGCAGCGCCGATATTGGCCAGCAAGGGAATGTCTGGGGCCAGGCGGCGCAGCGCGCGTGTCAGCCCCTGGGAGTTGCGGGATTGCAGGCTCACGCGCTGCGAACCGACGCACATGGCGATCCCCAAGACTTGCGCTGCCTCGCTCAGATGCCGGTTGATGGCCTCGGCGCGTGACGTGCCGCCGGTCATAGAGCTGATCAGCAGCGGCGCGCGCATGGTCTTGCCCAGCAGCGAGGCGCGCAGGTCGATCTGCGTCAGGTCCAACTCGGGCAATGCGCAGTGTTCGAAACGGATGTACTCCCAGCCGGCGGCGATCGTGGCCGGCGCCGTTCGCCGATCCAGCACGATGTCCAGATGGTCGTCCTTGCGCCGGCTCAGGGCGGTGTCGCTCATGCTCGCTCCATCCGTCGCATCGGGCGACAGCGTTGCGTCGGATCGGACCGACGGCAGCGCGCGCACGCCGCCGCCTCCCGCGCGTTCAGGCCGGCGCACGCTGGCCTCCCCCGCAGCGTCGCTGCGGTAGCGGCTGGTCGAGGTCTGGTAGTACTGCCCGCGGATGGCCGCCATGGCCTCGATCAACGGTCCCCACGGCGCGGGAAAGCGTTCTGAAGCCATCACCCGGTGCAGCATGCGCGTATGGCCGGCCAGCTCGTCGTTGAGGAACTCCACCACAGGCATAGCCGGATAGCGCTGCAGCAGCAGGATCGCCGCGTTATCGGCCTCGCCGGCCGACCTGTCCTTGTCGCGTCCATGCAGATCGTTCTGCAGGCGCCCTATCGCGGAGATGAGCCGCAGGACCTGGCGAAACGCCGGACGCGCGCGCAAGGTCGCCATGTCCAGCCCCCACAGCAACGACAGGCAACAGAACACGTTCGTGTAGGCGATCGAATCGATGCCGTTGTGCAGGTATTCGGCGTAGGACCAGCATTCCGCCCCTGCCGCCTGCGCGTGTCCGGCGCGCAGCGCCGCGCAGTAGCACCGAGTATCGGCAAGAAGCTGAGCATAGTCGCGACGATCGTAGGCGAGCGCGGCCAGCGAAGCACGCAGCACAGCGCAGCCTTCGAATCCGGGGAGCGCGCACGGCACGCCCTGCCCCAGCGCCTGCTCCACCGCAGCGAGCTGCTCCGGCGCGATCAGGCCAAGGTCGTTGCAATCGTCGAGCCAGAACAGCAGCGCCAGTTCGCGATAGAACGCCACGATCAGCGTTTCGTCCTGCGGATCGCGGCCGGTGCGGGCGCTGGTGTCGCGCAGGCTCGGGTGGATGCGCTGCAGGATGTACTGGCCGCCCCTGACCGCTTCCGCGGCATGCTCGTCGGCGAACCCGGTCAGGGAACGCCCCCACTCCAGCACCTGCTGCAGCGCGCGTTCGGTCTGAATCATGGCGCCGCTCCTGCTCCCCCGGCCGGGACGCGCCGCCCCCAACGAAGCGCCAGCCACAACCCGGCGAGTTCGGCCACGCGCACGACCCGGGTGGGGCAATACAGTTCCTTGCCGATCCACAGCTGCGTCTGCGGCAATGCATGCGCCGCATGGCGGGCGAGCATCCACTCCAGCGCACGCGCCACCGCCTGCGCGATGCGCCGGCGCCCTGTCGGCTCTTCGCTCCCGTCCATCACGTACAACGCGAACAGCGCATAGGCGGTTTCCTCGAATGTGGACGCGCGACCGGCGCCCCAGCCGCCGTCGTCGCGCTGCGCCTGCAGCAGCGCCGCCAGCGCGCGCTCGTCGCGCCACTGGGGCTTGCCTTGCGCCAGCGCAGCGATCGCATGCGCGGTGGGATACAGCCACGAAACGTGCCATTTTTCGTTGTCCCATAGACCGTGCGTGTTGCGATTGGCCTCGACGTAGGCGCTGGTGCCGGCGGCGGGCTTTCCCAACAGTCGCAACGCATGCAGGGCATGGATGTTGGTCGACACCGAGGCATTGCGCTCGCCGGGGAAGGTGACGAACAGCTCGCCAATTTCGAAATGGCGCAACGGATCGACCGCCGGGTCGCGGCCTGCAAGGCGCAGGACGCACAACGCAACGGCGGTGTCGTCCGCATCGGCCGCGAAGTGCAAGGCCGGTCCCAGACCGCGCACGCCCAGACGGGCGTCGAGCTGCGCGATGATCACGCGCACCGCCTCGGCGAGCGCGGGATGCGCGAACAGCCCGGCCAGATGCAGGGTGTACAGCGACCAGCATGGCTCGAACACATTGATCGGCCAGACGTTGGGAACGACACCTTCGATGCCGCTGCGCGTCGCCCGCGATGCCGCCTGCAGATACGCGTCGGCGCGCGCGGCCTGCGGCGTGCTCCCCTGTGTCACGGCGTGCGCACGACACGCCGCGGTGGCCGCCGGACTGATGCCGATGCTGCCGTCGTCATCCGGGCATGCGGTGGTCAGCGACGTGCCCCAGGCTTCCCAGGAGTGCAGCAACGGATGGCCGCTCGGCAACGTCGCCACCGCCCCCAGCTTGACTAGGCACGCTTGCCGCAACGGCAACAGCGCCGGGTGGCGCGGAAACGCCACGCCGCCCAGCAAGGATGCGGCCTCGCCGCACAACTGCGGCAGGATCAGCTCCGCGCCGATCGGCGCGTCTTCCGGCACCGTCTGCGCGTAGGGATCGGGCTCGCGCTCGAGGAACCGGGTTGCAGCCTGGACTGCGTCGGCAGCGCCGGGAAGACGATCGGCACGCTGCAATGCCAGCAACGCCGCCCAAGTGGGCGCATGGCGGAACAGCGGGAAGTCCGATTTTCCCCATCCTCCATCGGCCTGTTGCTGCGCGATGAGCCACGCGTATGCGTCCTGCCGACCGGTGACGTTGCCGCGGAACTGTAGAGCTCGCGCCGTGTCATAGACGGACGGGCCGACGCTGCCGCCGTCGCTCATCTCGCTCAGCAGGTGGCGCAATTCGGAAAGGATCTGTTCAGACAGCGCGTTCACTCGGGATGTTCCTTCTGCAGACGGTTCGGGCAGACGCCGCGCACGTCGCCGCAGGCCCGTCGCGGCCCGGCGCATGGGCGGTGCCGGACGGTCGCCCTGCTCCGGCGCGGCGACGCGCCGATGCTGGCGCCGGTCCGCCGCATAGGCTTGCGCGCAGCGCGCCGCGGCCGTGCTGGGCAACCGCTGCGATCGGCGCCGCGGACTCGGACACAGTGCAGCATGCACCGCTGCCGCCGGGCGATCGCAGCGGCAGGGGCGACTCCATGCGGACGGGCGCGCTCATGCGCATGGCGCGTGCTTGAACAGATACGCGTTGGCCCGCTGCAGCATCTGCGCCAACCGTTCCGCACGAGGGCCCAGCGGAGCGATGGCCTCCCCGGCGTCGCGCAACAAATCCAGCGCGAACTGGCGCGCTGCCTGCAGCCCCATGATCGACGCGCAGGTCGGCTTCTGCGCCGCCGCGTCCTTGCCGGGGGTCTTGCCCAGCGTCGCGGTATCAGCTGTCGCGTCGAGAATGTCGTCGACCACCTGCAACGCCAGGCCGAAACAGGCGGTGTAGCGATCGAGCGCACAGTACAGCGCAGCGTGCGCGGCATCCTCCGCGATCGCGCATAGCGCGCCCATGCGAACGGACGCGCGCACTAGCGCTCCGCTCTTCATCCGGTGCATCGCCACGATCCTGTCCAGCTCGACGTGCTTTCCGACCAGCGACAGATCCATGGCCTGCCCGCCTGCGGCACCCTCGGCGGACACCGCCTGCGCCAGTTCGCGCACGAGCGCGATACGGTTGTCGCCCGGCGCATCCAGGCTCGCCAGGGTCAGGAAGGCGTGCGCCTGCAGCGCATCGCCGACCAGGATCGCAGTGGCTTCGCCGAACTTGACGTGCACGGTCGGGAGGCCGCGGCGAAGCACGTCGTCGTCCATCGCGGGCAGGTCGTCGTGGACCAGGGTACAGGCATGCATCATCTCGAGGGCGGCGCCGACGTTGTCGAGCATGTGCGCCGGCGTGTCAGCCAGTGCGCCGGCAGCCAGACAGAGCAAGGCGCGGGTGCGCTTGCCGCCATTCAAGGTGGCGTAGCGCATCGCCGCCATCAGCTCGGTCTCACCGTTGTCTTCGGCGCAGAGAAGACGCGCCAGCGTCTGTTCGACCCGCTTTGCGCCGTCCTGCATCCAGATCTCCGGCAGCAGCCTGCCGGACGCGCCGCGCACCTGCGCGCCCAATCCGCCGAGCGCGGAAACGCCAGTTCGGTCGTCCTGTAGCGTAGAACCGGTCTGCATGTTGTTCATGTCCTTGTACCTGACACGGCCACGGCGAGCGCCGAGCCGCCGCGGTGTTGCCGGCGTCGCACCGAGCGCACGCGCCGAGTGCAGCAATGCCGCGCGTCGCCGGCGCCGCTGCCTCGCCACACGGGGATGCGATGCCAGCTCATGAGAATTCGATGCGGATTGTCATGGACGGATGTGCGGTCGGGTAATAGCGCCGGCCTTTTTCGACGCCGCTCAGCAACCGCGGCCGCACCCCGGCCTTGTGCATGGTCAGCGCCAAGGCGATGCAGAACTGCACCAGTTCCAGCCATACCAAGTGGTAGCCGATGCAGACGTGTGGGCCGGTACCGAACTGCAGCATGTCCACCGGCTGGATCGGCTCCGTGCGTTGCAGCCACCGCGCCAGGCGGAACTGATCAGGCGCCTCGTGCAGCAGCGCCGAGGTCGAGAAATGGAGCAGCGGGATGCACAGATGGGTGCCCGCGGGAATGCGCCGTTGGCCGAGTTGCAATTCCTGCAGCGCGCGACGCGGCAGGAGCGTGGCCGTCGGATGCACGCGCAGCGTCTCGCGGAACAGCGCCTCGGCGACCGGACACTGCGCCAGGTCCGCGTGCCGGGTCGGCACCGCGCCCACGCGTTGCGCCTCCTCGACCAGGGCGTCCCACAGCACAGGCTGCCGCGCCAGCTCGATCACCATCCAGGCCATCGTCGAGGCAGTGGTGTCGTGACCCGCAAGCAGCAGCAAGCGGATATTGGCGACCAGGACGTCATCGGAGAGCGCATCTTCGCTGCGATCGAAAGCGCTCACCATCTCGTTGATCAACCCCGTGCGCGCGGCATGCGCGCGCACGTCGCGGACGAACTGGCGCAACTGCGCGTCGATCCAGTCGCGGGCGGCGCGGCCGCGCCGCAAGGGCAGTCCGGGCAGGTCGACTGGGGGCGCGACGATCAACTGCACCACTTGCCGGTACTTGCGATGCCATCCCGGCAGGTCCTGCGCGGGGATTCCCATGAGGCTGAAGATGAGCTTGAGCATCAGGTCGCCGGTTTCGCGCAGGATGGTTACGTCGCCGCGGTCGCGCCACGCCTGCACCCGTGCCCGGATGACGGGCACGAACAGGTCGCCGATGCCGGCCTGGGTCAGCCCCTTGGGCAGGAACGCCGCCTTGATCGCATCGCGCGCCTGCCGGTGCGCGCCGCCGTCCTGGGTAACCAACGTTCCGCCAAGCAATTCGGGCGCGATCTCTTCGATCAGCGCCGAGGACACGTCCTTGTGCCGGAGCAGTGCGAACGCATCCGGATCCACGCAGGTCATCAGGTGTCCGGCAGGGCCGAAATCCAGCCAGAAGTGGCTGCCCAGCGTCCGTTCCGCGCGCCGCAGCAGGCGCGGCAGGTCGCAGACGATGGCGGGAAGATGCCCGACCAGGGGGAAAGCGCCGGGCACGACCGGGATGTCGTGCCGCAGCCGGTGCCGACGGTCCAGCGGGTTGAGCAGCATGGCCATCAGCAGCGCGGCGCCGCGGCCGCTTCGGCGGTGTGCCGGCAGGCCGCGCGGCGCGGCTGTTGCCACCGTCGGCGTACGTCGGCACATGCGCCAGCATGCCGCCGTCGATGCACACGACCTGGCCGGTGATGAACGCAGCATCGTCGTAGAGCAGGAATGCCATCAGCGCGGCCACGTCCCTCGGGGCAGCCGACGCGCGGCAGGAGCTGGTGCCGGCGCAGATGCCGTTGCATGCACTCGTGCAGCTTGGCGAGGAGACGCTCCGTCATGACGAGACCCGGCGCAATCGCGTTGCAGCGGATCTGCGCATGACCGTACTGGGTAGCGAGCGAGGCCGACAGCATTTTCATCGCCGCCTTCGACGCGGCGTAGGACGTCTGCGCGGTGTCACCGCTGAGCCCCTGGCACGACGACATGTTGACGATCGCACCACCGCCGCGGGCATATGGCCTGCCGGCAGCAGAGCAGCATGGCGCGCAGATTGGTCGCCATGTTCTGATCCCAGACCGCCAGGTCCAGGTCGAGGATCGCACGGTGGCGCGGGGTCAGATGCATGTCGCTCCACCAGCAGGTCGACCCCAGCGAAGTGCCGCTCCGCAGTCTCGAGCAGCGCTGCGCGCATCGGCGATGTCCATGGCCAGGGCCAGCGCGTGGCCCGCTTCGGCCGCGACCTGCGCGGTGCAGGCGATGGCCGCCGAGCCATCAATGTCGGCCACTACCACTCTGCCGCCCTCGCGTGCGATGGCGAGGGCGCATGCCTTGCCAACGGCGCCGGCGCCGGTCACCACGGCCACCTTGCCTTCAAACCGTGCCATCGTGTCCTCCTGGATTGCGTTGGTCTTTCGCGGCATGCCGCTCGGCCCCCGCAGGAGAAGGCGCAGGGCCGACGCTGGCGCGCTCGTCATCACCAGCGTCGCTTTCGATGACCCGAATGGCGGCGACCGGGCACTGGCTGGCCGCGAGTCGCATGGCGGCGTGCAGCGCCTGCGGGACCGTCGCCACGCACACTTCGGCCACGCCGTCGGGTTCGCGTTGGCGAAAGGTGCCCGGCAGCGTCAGCACGCACTGCCCGCTGGTTGCGCACATATCCTGGTCGACCAAGATGCGCATCTCAGCCCCCCTGCGCATGCAGCCGCACCGGCAGCGCGCGGAACGTCCTAAGGAACTCGGAGGTCTCCCGCGTCGGCGGCTCGGCCAATGCCAGCGTGGGGAAGCGCGCCTGGATCCGCGGCAGGCTCTCGGCCAACTGCACCCTGGCCAGTTGCGCACCGAGGCAAAAGCGGATGCCGTGGCCGAAGCTCAGCATGATCTTCCCGTCGGTCGACATGCCAGGACTGGTGCCGTAGAACCGCGCGGGATCAAAGCGGTCGGGATCGGCGAAGGCGTCCGGGTCGCGATTGCCGGCCGCGATCAGCACGCGCACGTCCGCGTTCTTCGGGATCACCACGCCGCCCAATTCGATGTCGCGCTGGGCGATACGCAGAGTGGCGCTGAACATGACGGGCGAGTCGCGGCGCAGGACTTCTTCGACGAATGCCTTCACCCCCACGGCGTCTCCCTGAAGCCAGTGCCGCTGTTCGGGATACGCCAGCATCGCCAGGACCGCATGGTCGATGGTCGCAGCAGTGGTTGCGAAGCCGCCCAGCAGCATGCCCCAAAGCATGCTGATCAACTCCGCATCCGACAGCGTGTCGGCATCGTCGTCGTGTGCGCCGACCAGCATTGACACGATGTCGTGGCGGGGATCGGTGCGCTTGCGCTGTATGAGGTCGCCGAAGTAGGCCTGCACCCTGGCGCTGGCCGCGTCCGCCGTGGCGAGCTGGGCGTCGCTGGCGTGCGGGCCCAGGCCTTTCAGAATGGGGTCGATGACGGCGGCGAGCCCGAACATGTCGTCCTGGGGCATGCCGAACAGTTCGGCCAAGACCAGCATGGGCAAGGCCAGCGCGAATTCCCGATGCAGGTCCACCGCCTCCCCGCGCTCCAGCGCGGGCGCCATGCCATCCAGGCGCGCTGCGACGATGCGCGCGATGCTCGGCCGCAGGTTGTCGATCTGGCGCATGGTGAAATCGGGCGAGATCAGCCGGCGCAGACGCGTATGCGTCGGCTGGTCCTTCATCGCTAGTGTAGACGCCAGCAGATTGAGTGATAGGCTGGTCGCCGCACGCGGGAAGTGGCGCGCCAGTTCGCCCGGCGCCGGTGCCCGAAACGCATCGCCCGTGGCCGTGAGCGCCCAGTAGATGTCGGCGTGGCGGCTCAACAGAAAGAGGCCCGACGCCGCGCGATGCACGGGATCGTGCTCGCGCAACCAGTGCATAAACGGATACGGGTCGTGGATGCGCGCTGGCGACGCCAGTTCGGCGAAGGCGTCCCGGCATGCTGCCGTGGTTTCTTGCACGTCCATCTTGGTTACCTGTTGGCTGGCTGATCTGATCGGCGCGCGCCAGGCGCGCCGGCAAATTGCGGAGAACATCGCGATTCCCGGCGGCGTCCGAGCATCACCAGAGCACCGGGAACCCCTCGAACCCGCCAGTGATGATCTCCTTGCGCAACTTCGCTCCTTCGGGCGCCACGGCCAGGCGCAGCGCGGGAAAGCGCGGGAAGATCGAACCGAACACCACCTTGAGTTCAAGCCTGGCCAGCGCCACGACGATGCAGTAGTGCGGGCGGCGAGCCTGTTTGTTAGGGGGCGATTTCGCCGAGGCCCCCTTCCCATAGAATGCTATCTGATGCGGATTTGCCATTTTGCTTTTCTTTCTTCGCTCCATCGATCGCGATGTCATCCACGAAATGAAGGTCGGTCGGCGGCTCCCAGCTCGCAACGAAGGGTTTCAAAACTCGTGCCAATTTGGCCGACCCAGCAGAAGAAAAGATTGTGATTGCTTTTCAGCGGATTAGCCTGCGGCCAGACAAGAGCTCGGCGAAATAGGCCGGTGTCGCGGACCAACAAAGGCGACAGAACAGTGTCGGATAGTCATCAGACGTCAGACCGGCGACACCTTCTTTATCAGTTCTCCTGAATGACGATTCCAGTTGCTTAGTATATCCGGCCTCTCGCCGCTGTTGCAGCCAAGCCATGATGAGATCCACGCACGCCGTTCCCAATAAATGGTTGGGGCACGAAGCCCGCTTTTTTGCACAGGGTTTACGGTATGCTGATCCACTGTTTCGTCATCACTATTCGCGAGCCTTGCGATCGAGCTAGAAGCGTCAGGTAAACGCGGGATCTCTGCGTTCGTTGCCAGAACAGCATCTGTTCGAAGCGCTAACAAAGACAGTGCTCCAGATCGACTTCACGTCGGTCGTCATGAACGGGATGCTAGAATTCTAGCTCTTCGCGGGAGCGCTCCACGTCGATCTCGCAACATTGGTAAGCCGCGCCGTAGTGGCTTTCTATTCTGGCAGGCCGCTGGTCTCCTTGGTCAGTCGCTGCCGCTGTCCTGGGAGCTGGTGTTTGGCGCGCTCATCAGCCTGACCGATGCGGTGGCGGTCATGGGTACGCTCAAAATGTAAAGGCACCTGAAAGGTCGAGATGCAGGGCGAGTCACTCTTCAACGACGGTGTCGGCGTTGTCGTTTTCACGATCCTGCCGGCCTTCGCCGCCGGGGCCCATGCGAGGTCGCGGCCGATTCGGAAACTGCCGGCTTCACGCCAGAACAGGTAGGATCTGGGCGTTCCCTACCAGCTACTATCTGACAACTGGCTCGTCGATCTCGTCGGAGAAAGCTAAGTCAACCAGGTGGTGTGTGGGTCTGACAGTTTGTTGGGCACACCCGGGCGCAGGCGCTGCAGCCGATGCAAGCGCCTTCGTCCTTCAGCACCATGACCTTCTTTTCGAGCTCATCGTCGTCCTCGTCGAGATCGATGATCTCGCCACCCTCACTTAGCCCCTTCAGCGTCATGACCTCACGGCCGCAGATCTTGTAGCAGCGGCCGCAGCCGATGCACTTCTTGGGATCGATAGCAACCAGGTAGTCCGGCCTCCAATTGCGACCGTCGCGGGTCCTGAATGACATGGCTAACCGTCCGTTATGTTTTGTCCAGCGCCTGGAGATATTGGCGTTTGCTTTCGAGCTCGCTGAAGGCAGCGTGGGCCTTCTGGGCCACGCTCAGGATCGACGACCAGTTGACCGGCAGCTCCTCGGAGAGGTCGTGGAGGTCCATCTTGGCCTGAGCCGCCTTGGCCGACAGCTCCTTTATTTCCGCTTTCAGAATTTCGATGTCGCTCACACTTGCCTCAACAACTCGCCACTTCCGGGAACTTACGGATCATCTGAACGCCACTGTTGACGAATTTGTCGCCTTGATTGGCGAGATCAGAGAGATGGTCGAAACCAAAGCGATGCACGTCGCGCAGGTGCTTGCTCACGACAACGAGCCGGCCGCCGATCAGCACGATCCGACCGAACCCTTCGTGATGCATCTTCAGCATTGGCGAGATCATCACACCGGTCGCCTTCTCGATCGAGAGCGCAACGGCGTCGAAGAACAGCTCCAGCCGCCATGTCGTGTCCGGGTCGGGATTGCCGACGATCGGCAGCGCACGGCGCTTGCGCTTGTCGAGAACGTAGGGTTCGAGCAGCTCGAGATCCGTTTTGCCCTCCCAGGCGCAGTGGGTGTCCTGGGCGCGCCAGATCTTGATGAGCTCTTTCAGAAATGGCCCCTCCGCCGCGGCGGCGGCTGGAGTGACTTCAGACGGATCGGCCATCTTTGTTCCTTCAGGCTTCGAAATCCAGCGTACGTTCACGGCTTTTGGTGAGCAGCTTCCGCAGCCAGGGCGGCGGCGACCCCTTCAGCACGGTTTCGAGTTTGACGCAAAGATCGTGGATGGGCTCTGGCTGCAGCACCTTCATGGGATGGATGTTCCTGGCGACGACTCGCGCAGCACCCGAGCCGCCAATCGCCGCAACATAGAGGATTGCGCACTCCCTGATCGCCTCGATCTTCGGCGCGAGCTTATCCTCATTGCCGTCTTCGGTGAGGTCACCGTCGAACTGGATCGCCTCAATAAACCGATGCCCGTCCGGGTCGACCTCGTAGATCGCGATGTTCTTGGCCCAGCCGAAGTGGGCATCGACGTGCTTCAAGTCCTGAGTGGCGAATGCAACTTTCATCCGGGTTGTTTTCTCTACCTGCTCAATGCAACTGGGGCGGATTGGCCTGCGGCCCGCCGCAGGTTGATCGCCAGGTGTCGGGCGTCGGCCCATGGTTGGCTTCGCGGTCGGTGATGATCAGATTGGCGATGTCAAAGATCAGATCGCGCGTGCCGCGATAGCCAGCGATCGTGAGGTGCGCAGCGCCAACGCGATCGAACATCGGAAAGCCGACCCGGAAGAACGGGACATTGAGTCGCGAAGCGGCCTGGCGGCCATGTGAATGCGACATCAAGAGGTCGCAGTCACGCGACCTGGCAAGCTCTTCAAGATCCTCCAGATCGCCGATCAGGACGTCCTCGGTCCTGACCCGCTGGAGCACCGGTGAGTTCGTCGTCGTCACCGCAGCACTTACCTGTGCGCCCATTTCGTGGAGCAAGCTGGAGAGATCGAATAACAAGTCCGGCTCGGCGCCGATCGCGAGCTTGCGGCCGCCGATATGGAAATGTGCATCCAGCATGGCGTCTGCCAGCTGTCCACGCTGCCGGCGATATTTCCAGGGCACCGACCGGCCGCTGATCTGGCTCAGGAAGGCGATGAATTCGTCATTTGGGACAAGGCCACAGAGCCGCTCGAACAGGCGGAACGGCGTGCCTGTCCGCACCTGCATGGCCTCGGCCGCACGGCGCATTTGTGTGCCGATCGCGATCGTCCAGGCCACCTGCCCCATGGTCGCAATCTCGTCCACTCCAATGCCCCCGATCGTGGTGGGCGTGAATTCGTCGGGGATGTGACCGTCCAGCGAACCGGCAACGTCCGGCAGGAACGAGGGCTTGAGCCCAAAATCCTCAAAAATCGTGCGAAGCTCGTCGAGATCGCCGGGCGTGAGGTGACAACCAGGTAGTACGTTGACGCGGGAGATATCGCGCGGTCTCGCTGTGTCGACCGGAGCCACAAGCACCTCGATCATCCGCGCCACTGTCTTGCCCCAGCCATCCTGAAAGGCATCCTTGAAATCCGGGGTCGAGACGTAGACAAGGGGGAGCTTTTCGAGCTTCGGATGCTTCTGTCGGATCAACCGGATGAAGGCTTCGACGTCATCGCCGTTGGTCTCGGTGACGCCAGTCGAATTGATGCCAATGATCTCGGGCTCGACCCGATTGTAGATGTTGAGGATCGCCTGTTCGAGATTCTCGTGGCCACCGAGCACGGTGGCAACCTCGCTCATGGCGGTCGTCTGCATCGGCACGGCTTCATTGAAATGGCGCACGAACAGCGTCAGCCCGAAGGAGGTGCAACCTTGCGGGCCGTGCAAAAGCGGCATCGCGCCGCGCAGGCCCAGGAAGGCAAATGAGCCGCCGATCGGCTGGCTCATTTTGAGCGGATTGACCGAACAGGCTTTCTTCGAGGTCGTGACGATCGCCATGTCGTTCCCCTACTCCGCCGCCTGCAGTGCCGGGGGCTGCAGATCGGAACAAATGTCCTTACAAGCAACGCACCGTGCGGTGGAATTGGTGCACGGCCACGTCCTGGCGGGCTTGGCGAGATTCGGGCCATGCGCCTCAATCGCGCTCTCACCACCGCCGGCCTCACCTTCATTGGAGGAACTTATCGTATTGACGCCGTTCTTGCTCGCGTCCCGAACTGGATCAGCGGCTTGCGCATACGTCTGCGCAACTGTCCTTGCCTGACGCTTCCGGTCGAACTCATCCCATGGCGCGGGTTGGCGGAGCTGATCCCATATCGGATTGTAGAGCGCTTTCTCGATCTCCTCCATGAGATTGACAATCCCGATATACCCCATGTAGGCGTGGCAGCGCTCCTGGTTGATATCGAGCCACGGCATCGCCGCCTTTAGTGCGACGAATTGCGACTTGCCGCCGGAGAGCATGATGTCGGCTTTTGCGTCCTTCAGCATCTTGTAGATCTCGCGAGGGGACATGTCCTCGATCATGTGGGCGTCCTGGCCCATTAATTCCTTGATACGTTCCTTGTCCTTCTTGGTCGATTTCTTCACGGACGTGCCGACGATCTCGAGCCCGGCCTCTTGCAAAGCGGCCACCATCGACCAGGATTTCACGCCACCGGTGATGAGAACAACCCTCTTGGCGGCAAAGCGTGGTTTGAAACGTTCAATCGCAGCCCAGGCTTTGGTCTCTTCGCGTGCGATCAGGGCTTGCGTGCGCTCCATCAGCTCAGCCGGCGCGCCGCGTTCGATCAGCATGCGCGCGATCTGGCGCAGTGAATCGCTGGAATCCTCAATACCGTAGAACGAGCCTTCAAAAAACGGGATGCCGTAGCGCTGCCTCATCTTGCGTGCGACGTTTATCATTGCCTTTGAGCAGACCATCATCGCGGCTTTGGCTCGGTGCGAATAAGCGACCTCGCGATACTTGCCGTCCCCCGAGATGCACGACAGGACCCGGATTCCGAGCTCATCGAGCAGCGGCTTGATCTGCCAGAGTTCGCCGGACAGGTTGTATTCGCCGATGATGTTGATGTCATACGCAGTGGTGTAATCGGGCTCTCCGGTACCGATGACGTGCTCCAGCAGTGCTTCGCCCGCGAGCTTGTTGCCAAGGTTCTTCGACCCCACAAATCCCGGTGCATTGATGGGAATGACCGGTTTGCCAAATTTGGCGGAGGCCGCCTTGCAGACCATATCGATGTCGTCACCGATCATTGCGGGCACGCATGTCTGGTAGACGAAGATGGCCTGCGGGTCGTATTTCTCTGTGATCTCCTTGACTGCCCTGTACAACCGCTTCTCGCCGCCGAACACGATGTCGGTCTCGCTCATATCTGTGGTGAAGCTTCTGCGCCACAGATCGGAGCCGGAGGAGGCGGAACCGCGATTGTCCCAGGAATTGCCCTCACAGGCGATTGGACCATGCACAAGATGGGCAACATCGGTGAAGGGCTGCAGTGCGACTTTGGCGCCATCGAAGGCACACCCACCGGCGACGCCGCCCGGCTTCAGCTGCTTGGTGCATCCATTCTTGCGCTCGACGTTCGACTTGCTCGCGTTCCTGGCGCAGCCCGGTTCGTTAAAGACGTCCTGTATGGTCGTGGGAAGCGAAGTCATGGCGTCTCTTTCGGGGATGTCAAGACATTCGCACAGACCAAGAGGATGGTCCGGCGGATAACCCGGGATCCCCGCCACAGCGCCGCTGTTCCTGCGGACAATGAGGCGGGGCGCTCGCCTCAACGTATGATGTCGAAGCTGTAGTCTGTCTTGCCAACTGAGCTGGTTTTTCGATCGATCTCATCAAAGATCTTGTCGAGAATCTTGACCAGCACATTCATGCTACCCTGATAGCCCCACACTGGATAACGATGGTGATGATGGCGATCGAAGATGGGAAACCCGATGCGGATTAGCGGCGTTCCAGTGTCACGCTCGAGATACTTGCCATAGGTGTTACCGATCAGGAAATCGACTGGTTCTGTGAACAGGAGCGAACGCATGTGCCAGAGATCCTTGCCCGGGAAGGCGCGGCAGTTTTTACCGAACGGCGAGCTCGCGAACAGCGCCTGCATCTTCTGCTCCCAGGCCTTACTTCCGTTGGTCGAGAGCACGTGCGTCGGCTCAGCGCCAAGCTCCAGCAAGAATGCGGCCAGGCCATAGCAGAGGTCGGGATCGCCGTAGATCGCGAACTTCTTGCCGTGAACATGCGCGCTAGAGTCAGCCATTGCGTCTACCAGACGCCCGCGCTCCCGCTCCAGCGCATTGGGAATTGCCTTGTTGGTGATACGCGACAGCGTCATCAGGAAATCGTCCGTGGCGCTGACACCCAGCGGGTGATTGAAGGCGACGACCTCCTGGTCGTGCCCCTTGATGAAGGGCAACGTCTTCTCCGTACAATATTGCTGCATGGAAATGGTTGCCTTCGCATGGACTGCGTTCGCGGCATCCTTTAGTGTGGTGCCGCCATCATACATGCGGAACTCGCCGTCGGTGGGGGTATCGAACACATCGCTGTTATCCGCGAGGATCGTGTAGCCGATCCCCATCAGCTCGAAGATGCGCTTGATCTCACGGATGTTTCCGACAGTGTAGCCATCGAAGCCACCGATGAAGTTGATCCAGTTGTTCGCTTTGCGCTGGAGTTTAGGCGCCGTGCCGGCTTTGCCATCCCAGAAATGCTCGAGGATGCCCTTGAGCGTGTTGTCGTAGCCCGTAATGTGGCTACCGACGAATGCAGGAGTGTGAGCGAATGGTACGTCGTAGTCCGCGGGGACTGAACCTTTTTCCTTTGATGTTTTGATGAAGGCGTTGAGGTCGTCGCCAATGACTTCCGCCATGCAGGTCGTGGCGACCGCGATCATCTTCGGCTTGTACATGTTGTAGCTGTTGGCAAGCCCGTCGGTCAGGTTGTTGAGCCCCCCGAACACAGCCGCGTCTTCCGTCATGGACGAGGAGACGCACGAGGTCGGCTCCTTGAAGTGCCGCGACAAATGGCTGCGATAATACGCGACGCAACCCTGGGAGCCGTGGACGAACGGCAGTGTGCGCTCGAACCCGAGCGCGGCGAACACCGCACCTAGCGGCTGGCAAGCCTTCGCCGGATTAACAGTTAGCGCCTCGCGGGCGAAGTTCTTCTCGCGGTATTCGGGCGTCTTGGACCATTCTCTGATACGGTCGACTTCGGCGGGATCGTGCGGATTCTCAAATAGCGCCTTCTTATTGGCCAGCATCTGCTGGTATTCGTCTCCCCGGAAAAGCTCAGAGTGGTCGAGGATGTGTTCGGCGTTCTGTGTCATCATGGCACTCTTCAGGTTCTTGTGTTCGTTCTCCTGCCCTTCCCTCCTCTGCGGAAGAAAGGGCCCGAGCGTCGGCTTTCCTATTCCGCCGCCATGAGGCTCGGCCGCGGAGCGTCCTTCCATGGTGCGCTGGTCTTCCCCCAGATCGGGGAGTTGATTGCCATGTCCATGTCTCGGGCGAAGATCGCGAAGCCGTCATAACCGTGGTAAGGACCCGAGTAGTCCCAGGAATGCATTTGGCGGAACGGCACGCCCATTTTTTGGAAGACGTATTTTTCCTTGATACCGGAGCCGACGAGGTCGGGCCGGATCTTTTCTACGAAGCGCTCGAATTCGTAGCCGGTGACGTCGTCGTAGATCAGCGTGCCGTCCTTGACGTAGTGCTGGGCGGTGCGCTGATAGTCGTCGTTGTGACCGAACTCATAGCCTGTGCCGACAACATCCATGCCGAGGTCCTCATACGCGCCGATGACGTGGCGAGGACGTAGGCCGCCTACGAACAGCATTACGGTCTTGCCATCGAGCCGCGGCCGGTATTTCGCGGTCACCGCATCGACCAGCGGCTGATATTTCGCGATGACGCGCTCGGCGCCCTCCTTGATCTTATCATCGAAGAAGCTTGCAATTTTGCGCAGCGACTCCGCGATTTTGGAAGGCCCGAAGAAGTTGTACTCGCACCAGGGAATCCCAAATTTTTCCTCCATGTGCCGTGAGATGTAGTTCATCGAGCGATAGCAATGCAATATGTTGAGCTTCGCTTTCGGCGTCGCCTCCAATTCAGCGAGAGATCCATCCCCGGACCACTGGGCGATGACGCGCAGGCCCATTTCTTCGAGCAGGATCCGTGACGACCAGGCGTCGCCGCCGATGTTGTAGTCACCGATGATGGCAACGTCATATGGGGTCGGCTCAAATTTAGAGCTGGCTTCTGGGGCGCTCTTGTCGAAGATCCAATCTCGAACGGCGTCGTTCGCGATGTGATGGCCGAGCGATTGTGACACTCCACGAAAACCCTCGCACCGCACAGGCACGATGGTTTTGCCGCCATATTGCTTTGACTTTTCTCTGGAGACTGCCTCGATATCGTCACCGATCAAACCAATTGGACATTCGGACTGAATGGTAATGCCCCTGTTGAGAGGAAACAGCTCCTGCAGCTCGTCGATGAGTTTGGTGACCTTTTTATCTCCGCCGAACACGATATCCTTTTCCTGGAAATCGGAAGTGAACTGCAGTGTCACGAACGTGTCGATGCCGGTCGTGCCGACGTAGTAGTTGCGCCGCGAGCCCCATGAGTACTGACCACAGCCGACCGGACCGTGGCTAATGTGGATCATGTCCTTGATCGGCCCCCAGACCACGCCCTTGGAGCCCGCGTAGGCGCAGCCGCGGATGGTCATTACGCCCGGAATGGACTTGATATTGGATTTGACGCCACAATCCGACTTTCCCGCCTCGTGAACACTCAGATGCTTGGCGCGCCTTTTGGCGGTCTTCTCTGGGTAGACCTTCAACACCTCATCAATTAGCTGCTTGTTGCGCGCCTTGATCTCTGCGACGCTTTCGGTAGTTGATCGGCTCATACAAATTTCCTTTCCATTGTCGTCTCAAATGAAGAAGCGACGCTTTTCCGGTAGATCGACGGATTTCCGATCCGGCGTTGCGGTGTAAAGCGTGCAAATCTCCCTGGCCGGTCCTACCGAACGCAACTTCGCGGGCTTCCGGATCCAGCGGCCGATCAGGATGTTGCAGCTCATCTCGGCTAAGCGCTTGCGAGCACCATGTGTGACGCTGTTGATTTGTCGACGGAATCGCTGACCAAGACGCGTCTCGGTGATGTCATGCCTGCCCTCCAGCGATTGGTCATATCGGCTTCTTTACTCGCTCGCGTGCCATCAGGGGCGGCCTGCCCGTCTGCATGTCGTGCAAAGGGCTGACAGCCGCCTGTTGCGCAGGGGTCTGCAACGAGTGTGCCAGTGCTGGTTGAATACAAAAACCCACGTCTGTAGAGCTAGATAGCTGATAGGATGCGGATTGTTATAAAACTGACCCTGCGTGGCACCGACAGGCTTACCCGCTAAAGCCCTGTCTGAAACAAAACAATCACTTGCGCTCTCCGCCAGCGAGATGGCTAAAGTCTTCCCCGCGCGCCGACGTCACTCCGGTGCGGCAGCTTTGCTTGGCGCACCCATCGAGCGATCGCAAACACCATCGGTTCGAGATGGACTTCAGCGCACGTAGATGCGCCCATGGTGTTTGCGATCGATCCTAAGAAAGTGGTGATTGAGCTGCACCATCTCTTCCGGAAGACTAAGAGAACTCAGTTGTCAGCAGAACGCTTTGTTTCACTTACGCGCGATCTTTCGCTTCGCTCGTCATTCCAGTTGATCTCGTGGAGACGCGCTCTAATGTGGCGACACCGATCTCGTGGAGAGCATGTGGGGCTGATAGATTCTCAACCCGCGATAGCCTTAAAGGCGCAAGCTCGTGGCCCTTCGTCGTTCGGGGTAAAGGGGTCGGTGTTCTACAATGGCCCCGTCCTTGTCATTCGGCAGTCCAGTTGCAGCTCGCTTCAGCATCTCGGTTAGACACGCCACGACGCAATTCGGCACTTTGATTGGGCGCGCGTCGACTTTTTCTATCGCCGCTTGCGGGAGCGTGACACGATGAGCCGAAGCCGTCACCGAGTGCAGCGACAACGAGGGCGGTCTGCTGATGAGCGCGAGGCCCTCCTCCCACCAAAGACGGACACCGCTAGAGCGGCTCGATCAGTGCGGGCTACCCTCAATTTCGCGTTGAGGGTTCATCGTCGGTCGATGAAGCTTCGCATATTCTCCGTTCGGCAAATAGTGCCCGTGGATAGCCCACTTTTGTCTACTTCCCGGCGCGAAATTGATGTTTTCCAGCCTTTGGCCAAGGCATGGACCAAAACAGACCCCGCCCGGTGGACGGCGGGGGTCTGAAGCGAGCAATGATGGGGGCGAGGTCTACGGAGCGGCTCGCCTGCTCATCGTCCGGCCGATGTTGACGAGGTTGAGATCACGACGAGGGCGACCCAGCGCTGCATTCCGGCGTCATCCTTCTATCAGCATCGATTGAGACCGTTTCGCCGCTTAACCACGCTGATGCGTCCTTCACATCGCGTGCGCCATTTTTGGCCATCGCGGAACCAGCGCTTCTTCTGTTCGCGCTTGCGCTCAGGGCTTTTGCTCGATCGATTGGGAATGCATACCCCTTGACCCCCATTGCCCTCGCAGCGGCCTCGTTCCTGGCAGAGTAGAACCCGGCGTCAGTCGCCACCAGCCGCGGCACGCGCCTCAGCTTGACCTGGTGGTTGCGATCGTGCCGAGCCGACCACGACTGCGGCTCTTCGGGCACCGCTTCGCTAGTGCTTCGTGCACCGCCGCCACGATCTGCTCGTCCGCCAGCATCTGATCGGCGTGCTGCATCCACTCTTCGCGAAGATCACTCACTTCCTCGGCGATCAGCCCATCGCCAAAGCTGAGTTGCGCCCGCCGCATCTCAATCATCTCGCCGCCCCGCGCGCCTTCGATGCGGCTCTGGACCTAGCAGCTCAAGATTGAGTTGGCAGATGCCCTCGATCGCCTGCTTCAGCTTCTGATATTTGTCGAGCCAGCGACGAACCTCGGCGACCCGTTCGCGACGTACGCTGAACTGCTGCGTGCGGCCGCCGGCGTATGTCACGGTGAGCACGAACACCTGGTGCCCTTCGCCGCGCGCGCATTTAGAACAGCCTTTGGTATGTCGGACGGTGCGCTCCAGCTACGAACCGCGCAGCAACTCGCCGGTGGCCGGCAGCTTGCCGACGAGCTTGTCGCGCGCTTTAACGGTTCGCTCACGAATGATTCATAGGAATGAATCAATGGCAGCCTAACAAGTCAAGCGCCGATCCGTTCGACCTTGCAGTTTTCAGACTGCGTCCACCTAATGTGCGCTGGGAAGTAGTCTAGCGCCTTTAAGTGCCTTCGGAGTTTGGGCTCAACCTTTGTTGCGGTGTGCTCGTCTTTGAGGACGGCACACAGGCCGGAGCGGCATTCATCGTGTGGAGTTAAGAGTCGACAGTGGCTCGTCCGCCCGAGCGCTCGCGGAAATCAGCGTGAGACGCGAGTCACTTCCAAAAACGAGATTCTGGCCAATCTGTGAACTCCAATTCGAAGCTACGTGGGCCAGTGAGTTTGGTGGTGAATTTAAGGGTCTTCCCTGAAAGGGCTGCCAATGAGCCAGATGCGAACTTGAATACTGTCGTGCCGGAAGTTGCGACCGCAATGCCTTTCTCGCCTTCCATGCTAGAGAAGCCGGTCACCTCGGAGAGTTGCCCAATTGCAACTCCCTCCAGCGCGCGGTGAAATTCCAGGGACGCTAAGTATGTTCCTTTATCAGCAGCCCACTCGCTGACGGACACTGCTGTAATCCCCGCGTCACTCAAGAGATCATCCGCGATCCGGCAGCCATATTGAACCGTGAGAATGACCCGCTCGTCCCGAACTCCGACCGGCTCTCTATCGGCGGCAGTGATCGTGCACGCATATCGCCTTGTGTCCGCAACCGCGCCCGTGCTTAGCCCGAGCAACTCGAGAGCGGAACATAATACAAAAGCGATAACGGGTCTTCTCATTCGGCTACACCTAGTCTGGAGTATCGTTCGCCTGCTCTGTACAATCTGACGCTACGGCCGATTCAAGCTTCTTCGATCGCTCTGTCGGATGAAAGCTACTCATGGTGACCGCGGTGTCGCAGAAACGGGGCAATCGGTATCCCCCCAACGGTGGCCCTAGATGGGCGGCCCGAACGGTTTCATTATCGGCGCTCACGTGCGCCACCGGCCAGCACATCGGTGAACCAAGGCTGAGGGCCGACGCATTCAGCTCGGCGGCGGCCATGACGGGCGTGACGGCCCGCGGCGACGGAGCGCTACGTTCCTGACGCAGGCGCATGCGTTCTATGAGCGACACCATTTTTCGCGCCAATGACCCGCGGCACAGGTCCCGAATTTTGCTTCACAGTGTCCATGTAAAAGGAAACGTGGTCGCTAGGAGCCGTTCAAAGGCAGATTGCCGCTCAAGCAGGCGCTCTTCGAGAACCTTACGCTCAAGATCACTTAGCTCGCTTTGAAGTCTTCTTCGACAGCGCCAAATGTCATTCCGCACGTATCTGATCTCGTTCAAGCGATCGTCAATCGAAGCCATCACGGACACCATATCTAGCTTGAACCAGCCATGGACACTGCGGACATGATGTAACGATCTCCTCCCAGCGTGTCCTCTTGTATCGAAGTCTTTCAACGCAAGAGCACGAAGTGACCGTTGCTTCTGCAGAAGTTCAGCGATTTTTGCCATCAGCGCGCAGGATTTCAAAAGCTGCCACTCGCCCGTGAGTGAGTCGAAATGGTTATCTTATTCCAACCAACACGCGGCCCGCTCAGGTGTCAGGCCGGCCACTTGAGCTGGCGTCGAATGGGAGTATCGGAGTAATCGGACGGTCGTACCGTCAAACTGTGGGTAACAGATCTGAGATCGGCAATTGCCATGCCAGCGAATCCCAGGTGGGATTCAAGACAAGCCATGTTCAGGCTTGGGGGCTCGTCTGTTACAAACGAGTGGGATTTCGGCGGCGGCGCGCGAAGAGCCGGCCCGGATATGAGGTCGGAGAGCCTTCAGTCGGCAGGGCGAGGCGAAATCGTGAGCGATACGCACCGCTGGGCGCCTCGGCTCAGTGTCTGGCCGTAGGCCAGCGTAGATCTTATTACCGCGGTCCGACGTGCGGCCGGCAAGCTGGCAATTGGATCTCATCACAAAACTTTCTGCGATGATGTCTAGCCGGCGCTTGTCGCATCTGTGACACTGTATGTATTCATCAAACCAAGACATCCGACGTTGTTCGGTAGCCCGGAATCGTTCTGTAACTAAATCAGCAGCTTGCATGTCAGATGCAACTGGCATGGGGGTTGCTATTGTCCAGCCGCACCGTGAGCGCTGAGCGCGACCAGCGGTGCAACACGGGCACGATCAACTTCGCTGGAGCGTATTGGCCACCCAATCGCTTAATGGAGAACCGATGCGGCCACGGGACAGATTATCCTTTTTCGGCACGCTTGTTGTTATCAGATCGGCCATCATTCCGAAGGTTGAGGCGCTAGTCTGATCTACCAAGGTCGTGATCTAAGCTCAAAGCGAACTCGCGAATCAAATAACGGCTAAAATCTCGTGGGCGAACGCCGGCAGCGAGCACCTCGAAATCGAACATTTGATGCAGCCTCGCTTCACAGGATCCGGTGCATGCTGCGCCGGCCCGTTGAGGGAACAGAGTGTGGCATCGCTTTCGACTGTTTCCTTGATATCAATCAGAACTGATGAGGCGGGCGTATGAACAAATCGATCCGGGAGCTTCGGCTTATGGCTGAAGCATCTGTTTTGGCGATTGGGCTGCTGATGTCGTCAGGAGCTAGCGCGGACGATGATCTGATGAGAACCGCCAGGCAGATCTTCCATCCGATCCCCTCAGTCATTCCTGCGGTAAAGGACAATCCAGTCACGCATGAAAAGGTCGAGCTTGGCAAGATTCTGTTCTTCGATCCGCGGCTCTCGGCAAGCGAGATCATTAGCTGCAATACGTGCCACAATCTCGGCAGCGGCGGAGTCGATGCCGGTCCGACCTCAGTCGGTCACGGCTGGAAGGTCGGCCTACGTCGGGCCCCAACCGTCTACAACGCGGTGTTCAATGCGGCGCAATTCTGGGACGGACGCGCCGCGGACCTCAAGGCGCAAGCAACTGGCCCCGTGCAGGCGAGTGCCGAAATGAATGCGACTCCGGATCATGTGCTCGACACCTTGAACTCAATGGCCAGCTATGTCGTCTTGTTCAAAAATGCTTTCCCGAACGAGGCGAGGCCGGTCAGCTTTGAAAACTTTGCGAAGGCAATCGAGGCTTTTGAAGCGACTCTCATCACACCTGCGGCCCCGTTCGATCAGTATTTGGAGGGCAATACACATGCTCTCGATGATCAGCAGAAGTCAGGGTTGGCGCTGTTTATGGAGAAGGGATGCTCCTCTTGCCACAATGGAATCAATGTCGGTGGACAGGCCTACTTCCAGTTCGGCGTGATGAAGAAGCCGGACGCAACCCTGCTTCCGCAAGCCGATAAGGGCCGATTCGCGGTCACCAAGGCGGTCGGCGACGAATATGTCTTCCGCGCGGCGCCGTTGCGGAACGTTGCTTTGCGAGCCCCTTACTTCCATTCGGGCCAGGTTTGGAGCCTGAAGCAAGCTGTTGCCCTGATGAGTGAAATCCAGCTCGGCGCCAAGCTTAGCGATGGGGAAGAAAACGACATTGTCGCGTTTCTGAATTCGCTTACCGGGCGGCTACCTAAGATCGAGTATCCAATACTACCCACCCGTACAAACACGACGCCAAAGCCTTCAATAGACAGATAGGATTAACAGAGCCGGCCTCATGTCTTGCCGAATACTAACAGATGCGACGCAAGAACCCGGCGTCCCGCAATGACGTCAAAATGAATGATCCCCTGCTGTCATTCATAACCAGGCAATCGGATGGGAGGAAGCCTCACGGCTTCCCCCTCCCACACACCGTACGTACGGGTCCGTACCCGCGCTCCCGTGAAGGCACACAACCACGGCACCCACCGTTTGGCCAATGCCAGCTTCGGAGCAGCCCTCCCAGCAGCAGAATTCCGGGCGTGCTTGAGAATGGCGGACGCTTCTCGGTCGTAAAATCCCTTTGACCTAAGTTTGCGCGATTTGCCGACCCTGATGGTAAGTCCTTCGGCAGGGTTGGAGTGCATGCGGCGGTTCATGACCGCCCAGCCAACACCGTCTTTAGGCCGGCTAAGTCACTATCCTTCACGGTCTTCGCACTCGCGCCGCCCAGCAGCCGGTGATCCTTGAAGCGGACTATGTCCTCCGGCGTTACGCGGCCCGCCTCGTCATCCTTCAGGAAGGCCACGAGCTTCATCATCGTCTTCTGATAGCTCTCATAGGTACTCTGCTTGCGACCGGCGGCCTTCGCCTCCTTCCACCAATCCTCGACCAATGCCGATAGCGTCCCGTTCGAGGCGCCAGGCACTAAGCCTGCCTTTCCTCGTTCTGCCGCAGCGTTCCTTTGCGGGAATGGAATTGCTTGGGAATCAGGCGAGTAGTCGCCTTCACCTCTTGCCAATTTTGCCAAAAGTACGCTGGCACGCTGCATGGCCGCGCCGAGTGCGCGGGCCATGGTTCGGCGGTTCTCAAAATTGATAAAGATCCCGTTGGCCGTCAAATAGTGCGGATTCCGATGATCTCGCCCGGGTGTACCGATATGATCTCGCCCAGGATTCCGAGATGATCTCGCCCACCCTTCCGATTTGATGTCGCCCGGGGCGCAAGGCGTTCTGGCTGTCTGTTTTCTGGCACCGGGCAAGCCGCGGGGTCAACCTTGAATCGCGGCTTGAAGGGCTTCTTCGTCTGCTGTTTCTGCTGTGGGCATGTGGGCAACGCCCTTGCGTTGTCCAAGCGCAGCGGCATGTCCACAGCGCCACTTGCTCAGGCTTTTCGGCCGGGCTTACGGGTTCGCCGCATGCTCTCGCCGTTGAGATCGATGCGGTGGGCGTTCTGGATCAGGCGGTCGAGGACGGCGTCGGCGTAGGTGGGGTCGCCAATCAGCGCGTGCCATTGATCGACCGGGAGCTGGCTGGTGCCGATGGTGGAGCGGCGGCCGTAGCGGTCCTCCAGGATCTCCAGGAGGTCGTGGCGGGCCGCGGCGTCGAGCGGCTCGAGGCCCCAGTCGTCGTATGTGGACGGCCTCTGATGGCAAGCACAATTTGGCACTTCGAACGACTTGGACGGCTGCGATCGTATGTCCGGCCTTTAGCGCGGATCATATCTCCGCGGGCCCTGATGAAGTCCGACAACCAAGGGGTCACATCAAGGATGCGAGCTTTAGAGCTCACACGACAGGTCGGGTTTTCCTGGTTTTCGGTGGCGACCGTTGTCTTTCATCATGCCTTTCTTGCACTTACCAAGCTTAGAACTCTTTGATTTGGATGCGGCTGGCCGAAACTCACGTTCAAGGTTTGGCGAACATCTCGGTGCGGAAGCATTCTCCGGTTTTCATCATTGCCAATGATGATCCGAGCCAGCTTGTTGGCAAGGGCGACGGTCACAAGCCGCGCCGGCTTTTTCGCCAAGAGCCCGACAATCCAGTCGCGCAAGCCGCCGCGGCGTTTTTCCACAACGTTTAGAAGCGATGTTGCTCCGAGAACCAGTAGCTTCCTTATATATCGATTACCCGCCTTGGTGATGCTTCCGAGAGTCGGTTTACCCCCACTCGAATTTGCCTGGGCGTCAGCCCGAGCCGGGCAGCAAAATCCCGCCCCGAATTGAATACGCTTGGGTCCGGTACACTGGCTGCAATTACCGAGGCAACAAGCTTGCCAACGCCGGGAATTTCTCCGAGCGAACGGCTCGTCTCGCTTCGCGCGTGGGCCTTGGCGATCTCCCTCTCCAAATCATCGAGCGCGCTTCCGAGTGCATCAATTTGCTGACCGAGAACCCTTGCAGCCAGGACAGCGGCGTCCGGAAGAGTCGTGTCGGCTTCTGCGAGGTCTAAAAGCTCGTCGACGCGGCCGGTGCCCTTGGCGACGACAAGACCGAATTCGGCTAGGTGGCCGCGTAGAGCGTTCACGCTCATCGTTCGCTGTTTGACGAGCAGCTCGCGCGTCTTGTGCAGCATCAGTGTCGCTTGCTGATCAGCGCTCTTGATGGGCACAAAACGCATGGCAGGTCGCGAGACCCTTCACAGATGGCCTCCGCATCGACGGCATCGTTCTTACCCCGCTTGACATATGGTTTTGTGTAGGCGGGCGGCATCAGAGACACATCATGTCCCATCGCCTTTAGTTCGCGCGCCCAATAGTGCGCTGAGCCGCAAGCCTCCATGCCAACGCGGCACGGCTCGATCTTCGAGAAAAACTCGCGCATTGTTCGGCGCGTCAGCTTGCGCTTTACGGCCGGCGCAGCCTCGCTAGATAGCGCGTGAATCTGAAAATAGTTCTTGGCGAGATCAACGCCTATTCTGATAAACTTCATCGCGGACGGTCTCCCTTCTTTGTGGCTCCCTGGCGGCCACGCTTGGCACTATGATGCCGTTGAGGTGAGGCCGTCCACACCATCAAGGATGAGCAGATCGACGCGGCCGAGCGCGCGCAGCAGCCGGGGGTGGCGGCCGTCGCCACAGGCCAAAGCCAGATCGCCGAACGGCCGCGGGACGCGCTGATAGAGCACGGAGCGATTGTCGCGGCAGGTCTTGTTGCCAAGCGCCGAGGCGAGCCAGCTCTTGCCGACGCCGGAGGGTCCGCAGATCAGCAGGTTGGCGTGGTCGTCGATCCATTGGCCTTCGACCAGCATCGTCAGGAGGCTTCGGTCGAGGCCACGCGGATTGCGATAGTCGATGTCCTCGACGCAGGCCTGCTGGCGCAGCTTGGCGTATTGCAGCCGCTTCGACAGCCGCTTGTCGAGTCGCAGCGACGCTTCGCGTTCGAGCAGCAGCGCAAGCCATTCGGCATGGCCGAGGCTCGCGGCCTCGCCGCCGGCTTCGATGTCGACGAAGGCCTTGGCCATGCCGTGAAGGCCGAGCGCATGGAGAGTTGATCGAGGGTCGGATGCGTGAGCAAGATGCGATCTCCTAATTGTAGTAGCGCGGCCCGCGGATGTTGGAATGAAGGATCGGTGCGTCGTCCGCGGAGCGCTCGGGTGAAGGACGCCGATCGAGATTGTTGGCGAGGATCGATTTGACCGAGCCGTAGGTGCGCGCGCCGATGTCGATCGCCCGCAGGGCGGCGGCGTCGAGCCGTTGTTGCCCGTAGGATCGGGCGAGCCGGATGATGCCGAGACAGGCGCGGAAGCCCTGTTCCGGATGCGCGCGTTCATCGAGGATCAGGTTGCACAGCGCCGCGGTGGCCGGCCCGATCATGGCGGCCTCCTTGCGAATGCGCTCGATGGTCCAGCCGGCGTAGCGCCGATCACTGGACGCCATGTGCTCCGGCACGGTCGTGTGCTTGTGGTTGCCGCTCATGCGCTGATGCGCGGCGATCCGCTCACCCTTGTGGAAAATCTCGACGGTGCGGTCGGTGAAGCGCACCTCGACCTTGGCGCGGACGAAGCGATGCGGGACGCTGTAGTAATGCGCCTCGACCTCGACGTGATAGTCGATGCTGACCCGGCAGATCCGCCACTCGGCGAACACGTAAGGGCTCTCCGGCAAGGCCTGCAGTGCCGGCCGGTCGATCTCCTCCAGCAGCTTGCGGCAAGTCACGCCGAGCCGCCGGATCGGCCGCTCCTCGTTGAGCCGGGTCAGCAACTCCGATCGCCGCGTTGACTTCGGCGAGGCTGTGGAAGATGCGGTGGCGCAGCCGCCCGAGCAGCCAGCGCTCGACCATGAGGACCGCCTGCTCGACCTTCGCCTTGTCCCGTGGCCCTCGCGGCCTCGCGGCCTCGCCGGCAGAATGGCGGTGCCGTAATGCGCCGCCATGTCGGCGTAGCTGCGGTTGATCCGCGGATCGTAGAGGCAGGCCTTGATCACCGCGACCTTGGTGTTGTCCGGCACCAGCAGCGCCGGCACGCCGCCGATCGCCTCGAAGGCGCCGACGTGGCCGCTGATCCAGTCGGCGAGCCCCTGCGCCCAGGTCGCCTGCGCGTAGGTGAAGCTCGATGCGCCGAGCACCGCGACGATCTGCGCGGTGCGCGGCTCGCGGGTGGCTCGGTCGATCACCACCGGCACGCCGTCGCCGGCATAGTCGACGAACAGCTTGTCGCCGGCCGCATGCGACTGGCGCATCGTCACCAACAGGCGGCCCTCCCAGGCGTGGTAGAGCTCGCAGAAGCGCGAATAGCGATACCCGCCGGGTTCGCCCGCGATGTACTCCTCCCACAGGATCGACAGCGTCACGTGCTTGCGCTTGAGCTCGCGATGCACCGCCGCCCAGTCCGGCTCGGCCTGCCGGCGATGGCCCGCCGGGTGCCGGAACCGGCTCCTGCGCTGGCGAACAGCCGGGCCTCCAGCACAGTGTCGGTGATGTCGTCGGGCAACGGCCAGGTCAGCCCCGCCGCTTCGAACCGGCGGATCGTCAACCGTCGAAGGCGCCATCCCCACCCGCCGCGCGATCTCGCGGCTCGGCATCCCGGCCGACTTCAATCTGATCACATCGCGCACATGGCGCATCGCAAACCTCTCCGTCGGCATCCAGGTCCCCCTTCGCAAAGCCGAAAGGCGGGACCGTAGCGGAGCTAGAAGAGGCCTCGTCACCCCGGGCGACATCATCCCGGAATGGTGGGCGACATCAAATCGGAACGGTGGGCGAGATCCGCGACATCGAGCGGAATCAGCATCAAATAGCCGTCAGCGGCATCCAAACACGCCTGTTCCATCCGGAAAATCTTGTCCTCTGGCAACTCCGGCGCGCCATCCAACACTCGCTGAGACGCAGCACGGATCTGCTCCCTGGTCTCTTGGGGGGCCGAACAGCCGATCTCCGGCGACGACATCCCAACCGGTCAGTTGGCTTGGATTATCCCTGTACATCTGCAGCCACTGATCGTAGGCGACGACGGCAAGTTCATGCGCCTCACGCTCAGTTCGCAGTTTTGGCCCTGTGCGCAAGTTGGCCCACCGAGTCTCGACCTCAGCAAGCGCCTTCGCGAAGCACTGTTTGGCCTCGCCGGGATCGCGGGTTTGAAGGCTTACCTTCTCCTCGCGCTTGCCGACGATCTTGCGCAAATCCTCCGGAACGGCCTTCCGGAGCTGATAGATTCCAGCTTTGGGATGCTTCCACGGACGCGACATAGCCGACGGCATTGTACCACCCTTCTGTACCACTGAGGAGCGGGTAAGCCGTTGAATTGCTTTGCTTTGGATTTCACGCTCTTAGAGGAGCGATGGTGCCCAGGAAAGGATTGCATCGGCCGGGACTCATAATATTGAAAGTTGAGCAATTTCAACTGGTCCCGTCGTTTGTTACACAGTTCTGTAGCCGACGATGCTGCGCCATTAACCCAGATGCTTGCGAGGAATGGACGTAAGTATGATGCTTTGATTGAATCCTCATACTCGGCCTGTTACGTCTCTCGCTTGGTTGGAATGGCCCGCGCGGTCGAAGGTGACTGTTGCGGGGCTTTCGGGCGCAGGGGCGTGCCGATGCGTCGAGTAATATTGCGGGTTATTTCCGCGACAGCATCAACAGCGATACTTTCTTTGCCGGCAGCCGGGCAGGATCAATCGGGGTTGAAGCCTAGTCAGCTTCCACCTGTGACCGTTTCGGCTCCAGACGCAAAACCAGCAAGTCGAAACGCGCGACGCCTGCCCTCACGGGATCGTGGGAGAAGAAATGCTGTCGCAACCCGGTCATCACAGCCCAACCTTAGCGCCCATTCCAGCTTGGCTGAGGGGATGACAGCCGATGGAGCCGCCACAATGCAGCCCACGGCGGCAAGCGCGGTGCGCTTTACGGGCGCAGAAGTAAATGCAGTGCCCTTCTCGCGAGTGGGAGAAGCGCTCGAAGTAGGTCCCGGATTGATTGTCACCCAGCACTCGGGCGAAGGCAAAGCCAATCAGTATTTTCTGCGCGGCTTCAATCTTGACCACGGCACCGATCTAGCCATTTCGGTGGACGGCATGCCGGTCAACATGCCGACTCATGGCCACGGACAGGGCTATGCGGACATTAATTTCCTCATTCCCGAGCTGATCCAGTCGGTCAACGTTCGGAAGGGTCCCTACTTTGCTGACGTTGGAGATTTCGGCTCAGCAGGTGCTGTTGGCATCGACTACGTTAATAGGCTGCCAAAGAATCTTGCAGAGGCCACGTTTGGTAGCTTCGGCTATCGGCGCGGCGTCGCCGCAGCATCCACCGCGGTCGGTGCTGGCACGCTCCTCTCGGCGATCGAAAGCACAAACTACAGCGGCCCGTGGGACGTGTCCGACGACGTCCGTAAGATCAATGGAGTGCTGCGATATAGTCAGGGCACAGTGACCGATGGCCTTGCGCTGACTGCGATGGCCTATTCCAATGGCTGGAATTCAACCGATCAAGTTGCTCAGCGGGCAATCGATCAGGGCATCATCGGCCGCTTCGGCTCCCTAGATCCTACTGATGGAGGAACGTCCAGTCGCTTCAGTTTATCCAGCAACTGGACTCGATCCAGCGAGTATGGCCAGACCAAGATCAGCGCCTACGTCGTTCGCTCCGATTTGCAGCTGTTCAATAACTTCACATATTATCTGGACAATCCTGTCAAGGGCGATCAATTCAATCAGCTCGACCGCCGCACTCTGGGCGGCTTTGACGCGCGCCATGCCATTGACTGGCGTTTTGGTGGGTTAGAGACGGAAACACGGGTTGGCATACAAAGTCGATACGACGATATTCAAGTAGGACTTTTTAAAACGGAGCAGCGTGCGGTGCCCTCGACGGTGCGCGAAGACCGCGTGCGCGAGGGCAACGTCGGCATATGGACCGACACGACCACACGTTGGACTAACTGGCTCCGAACTACAGTGGGCATTCGCGAAGATATCTTCGCTGGTCGCGTCCTCAGCGACACACCGGAAAACTCTGGCAGTGCCCGAGCGTCCATGGCGAGCCCCAAAGCCGGGCTGGTGCTCGGCCCCTGGTTCAAAACCGAGTTCTACGGCAACGCTGGTTACGGACTGCACAGCAACGACATCAGGGGTGCGGCCATCACAGTTGATCCGAAGGACAAGGTGACACCCCTTGATCGCGTTCCGCTTCTCGTCCGCTCGCGCGGCGCTGAAGTAGGTATTCGCACCAAGGCGATCGATCATCTCACGAGTTCGCTCGCAGTGTTCGTTCTTGATTTCGATTCCGAACTTTTATTTGTGGGCGATGCCGGAACCACTGAACCCAACCGGCCGAGCCGTCGTGTTGGCGTAGAGTGGGTCAATCAATATAAACCGCTGACTTGGTTGTCGTTCGACCTAGACGTTGCGTATACTCGGGCAAGGTTCACCGATTTCGATGTTGCAGGCAATCGCATTCCCGGAGCACCAGCATGGGTCGCGAGCGGTTCGGTTACGCTCGGAGGAGAGACCGGCTGGTTTGGGGCGTTGAAGGCACGCTATTTCGGTCCACGCCCCCTTATTGAGGACGACAGCGTCCGTTCTCTGTCATCCCTCATATTCAACGCACGCGCCGGCTATCGCTTCGACAATGGGCTTAGATTGCAGCTAGATGTCCTTAACCTGTTCAACGCCCAAACCAACCAGATTGAGTATTATTACGTGTCTCGCCTGCCGGGCGAACCCGTCCATGGTGTTGCTGACCGTCACGTGCATCCGGCCGAGCCCCGCGCCTTTCGGGTTACGCTCGCCGGCAAATTTTAACCTTCGAATATATATCGATTTGAACGATCGCTGCTCGCCGGCCGAGATCGCAAAGGTCCAGCATCTAAGAGGTGACCTCCTGGCGCAGCTCGCTGCGTTCCCGGTCAGCTTTAGGGCCATCGTTCAACGCTGCTTCCGGTCTGAGCTTCATGCTGGATTGCGAAAGGCGACCCGGTCACCATTGATTATAAGGTAGAATTTTGCTTAGTGATGTTCTTAGTCGACGCGATGAACTCAGGTGCATCCCGCCGTCCGAAAGTCTTGTTGCAGCCATCGATTTGGGGATGAAGAGCCCTTGGCGCGGCTCAGGCTGCAAGGTAGCATCGGCCGGGTAGCGAAACCTTGGGCGGTGGGGGATGTATGACGCTAGCGACAACGCTTGTTACAGCGAAGCCGCGCGAGAAGTCGGGACCCCGGACAGGCGCAAGGTATGCGTTTCAGGTGCACGTTTGTTTAGCCAAAGTTCTAGAGTGGCATGCAGCGGGCTTCGATTATCGTGCCGTCTTCGATCATTTCGACGACCTCGCGGTTCTCACAGGCCCCGATGATCCTGATAAGATCGCGTTCATCCAGATCAAGGGCAAGCAGTCAAAGCCATGGACCGCTGCCAACCTCGCCAAGAAGGAGGGCGAGAGCCCCTGCACACCTGTCGGCAAGATGTATCATCACACCACTATTTTTGGATCGGCCGTCACGCGTTGCACATTCCTAACGAACGCATCTTTCAGCTTCACGCTGGCGGACGGCACCAAGACTGGTAGCGACCATCGGAATATTACTCATGCCAGTCTAGGTCCCAAGGACAGCGAAGTGATTGCTAAGGCGCTGGATCTCGATTTTGCGCCGCCCCGGTCACCCAGCGAGAGCATCGTGCTGCACTACGAACGCACTGACGTGCCTGTAACGGGTTATGACACGATGGTGAAGGGCAAGTTGGTCGAGATACTCGAAAACACCGATAGACTGGCTGTCAGCGCTCTATATCGCACTATCCTTGAGGAAGTTACAGCGCGAACAAACGACGCGACGGAATACAGTAGCATTGACGATATATATGCTCGGAAGTCGCTGTCTCGGAAAGATCTGGCAGACGTTATTTCTGCCGCTGAGAATAGACGGGGCATTCTCGATAGCTGGTCCATCATTGAAGATGAACTCAAGGAAGCTGGCCGTTCGATCGCATTTCGAATCAGGCTGAAGACGCAGACAATCACTCACCTACGTGGCTGCTCAAATCGCAGTGCCAGATCGATAACGCTCTCCGAAATTGTGAGCAAACCTCTCGCCTCAATCGAGACTGCCGTAATGGAATGTAGCAACCTGCTGCCGGTCGTCGAGATGGTCAAAGCTCAACTGCAGATGTCCGAGCTGTCCAGTTATGACGCCATCGAAATTGATGCCGCCATATTCGTCGAATTGTTTGAGGCCATGAATGGAAAATAAGCGGCGGGGGTTGGGACTGCGACGATTGCTATTGAATATTAGTGGGGGCAGGCGACGTGCGCACGATGAGGTTCAAGAGAGTCTTTCTTCTATCGCAAGAAGAGCGACGAGCCTTCACGATGGAGTTCAGCCCGGGCGCAACGGTGCTGTCCGCCGGAAACGGCTTCGGAAAGTCGGCCCTAATAAAGAGCCTCTATGATACTTTAGGGGCCGAGCCGCATCGGATCGACGAAAGTTGGCGTAGAGCGCGTGTCACCTCTGCGGTCGATTTCGAAGTGGCTGGCGAAGCATATACGGCTATGAAGATCGCGAGCACCTATGTGGTGTTCGACGCAGCTGGGCAGAAGATCCTCCAAACGACCTCGGTAACTCGGGAGCTGTCGCCTTTCATGGCCGACCTTCTCGATTTCCGACTCCTAATGACCGACAAGCGCGAGCAGGTTCTTATCCCCCCACCGGCTTACGCATTTGCCCCTTTCTGTATCGATCAAGATAAGAGCTGGTCCGAACCATGGAAGCCATTTCGTGGGATGTATCTTCCGAGTTCAGACGCAAGCCTCGCCGAGTATCATTCCGGTCTTAAGCCCAACGCCTATTACGTTGCGAGGGCTGAGAGGGACCGACTAGCGGTCGAACTTCGAGAAGAGGCAGCCCGGCTTCAAGGACTCCGTGATGCACTAGAGCAAATTCGTTCCGTGCAACCAGAGGCGGGAGTTTATTTCGACCTCAAGGACTTCGAGGCCGAAACTAACAGCCTGTTGGCCGAGTGCTCGGAACTGCTTGATCGACAGAATGCCCACCGGGCAAAACTATCCGAACTGATTGATGCTCGCGCGTTGTGGTCGACACAGATAGATATCGCAAAGGCGGCGCTCGCGGAACTTGACGAGGTATTCAAAAGCGCCATTGGTCATCCGGCAGATGTCGAATGTCCCACCTGCGGAGAACATTACACTAATGATATTGCCGGACGATTCGGCATCGCCGCAGATACTGAAGCCCTCATCAGCATCCTCCATCAAGCTAAAGAACAAAAAGACGGGCTTCAGAAGCAAATCGATACCGCTCAGAAGGAGTTGGGCGAGGTCGAGACTGCGCTTTCACGGGTTAAGGCGATTCTCTCGACCCGCAAGAATGACGTCACCCTGGAAGAGGTGATGGCGGCGGAGGGCCGCAATGCGGCAAGCCGCGTGCTGCGAGAGCGCGTGACCGAAATTGAAAGCAAGGTGGGTGCGCTTAGCGGCCGCATCGAAGAACTAAGACTTGCAATGCGCAAATCACTTGACCGCAAGAGGTCAGCCACGATTACCGATTTCTTCTTCAGCCGTCTCACAAGCTTTTCGATGAGCCTCGATGTGAGGGTGGAGAGCACTAAGTCTGGTTCAATCGCAAGTGCGCATCTAGCTCGTGGCAGTGAAGGCCCGCGCGGTCTCACGGCATATTTTTACGCATTCTTACACACGGCCAAGGAATATGGATCGTCGACATTTTGCCCAATTGTAATCGATGCCCCCAATCAGCAAGGGCAAGATGGGCAGCATCTGCCCGCAATTATCTCATTCCTTGTCAAGAAGCGCCCCGAGAACGCGCAATTAATACTTGGTGTGGAGGATGCGGTTGGCATAACGGCCGATGATGCGGACATCACCAGCGTGGGAGTCCAGAAGCGCCAGCTACTTGACGACAATCAGTTTGCAGCTGTTAGCGAACATTTGCGGCCATATCTGGCGCAGCTTGTGCTCTAGGCCGGCGCTGCAAAGAACCTTTCTGGGCCGGTTTGATACCGTCCGGTGACAGACCCGGGCGAGAATTGTGCAAGGGTCCAAAATCTGAGAGGTCACCTCATGGGCGTCGGCTGCGAGCTTTCCCCCGTAGCCCCCTTCAATTTCTGAGGCATCATTCAGCGCCAAGTTCAATGCAGCGGCCACCACATCGCCGATGCATGATTGATCCGCCAATTCCTATTCTTGGCGACGGTCACTCGCATTCAAAAGAACCCCAAAGCGCGGCTGATTTTGGAGCGAGCTCGTTACGTCGTGGTTTTGGTCGCTGCGGCCTTACTCGGGGCCTATCTTCATGCAAACCAGAAAGACGAGTCCTATGAGAGTGCCCTACGTGACGGCGCCGTGCTGGCGTGCGCGAAGATTGCGGCATGCCAAGCGGCAGCAGCCGACTACGCGAACACTCGCTAGAGATTTCAATGCGGTCCGACGCTGACCGTCTCTGATTACCAAGACGAGACGTTGGTGACCCACAGCCGACTAACTTGACGCCGGAAATCAGCGCCGTCGCGACTTCAAGAACCACCGGTCCTCCGCTAGTCTCTCCAAACCAACGACTTCAAGGGGAGACGAGCTTCTGCAATGCCCGAGTCAGTTACAATCGATCGTCTCAAATCTCACCCCGTCGTTGGCACGTGGTTCGTCCTCGGAAGCAACGAGGAATTTCCAGGTGTACTGTACTTTGAAGACGATAATCTCCGTCTGACCCTCTATCTTACGATTGACGGGAACACACCCTTCGAAATTCTTACCCGAACCGACCCCCGCTTGATGCCCTTCGCGCCGCCGAATCAGCCAACGCTACACGGTCGAACGAAGGCGGCAGGGCACGTGACACTTTTTAACTGCCCGCAATTGACTTACCAATCTGCAGTTCAGCTAGACCCGCCCCTGGCCCGGGTCGAGCTAACGCTAGGACCGTCCCAAGCGTGGAGCGGCTCTGGTTTCGTTAGCGCCGAAGAGCCCTACCAAGAACTAAGCTTTCGTGCGCCCGGCCTGCACAACATTCTATCGACGATTGACGTTGACCATCAGTTCCTCGTCGAATCGAAGCCGAAGCGGAAGAGCCCGACGCACAAGCTAAAGAAATTGACTGGCGCAGATGAGGCCATTCTCGTTCACCACCGCGAGCAGCCAAAAGCTCAAATTGTCAGAGCGGACAAATCGTTCGAAATCCAATTCGCGTCGTCAATTTCACAGAACAGTTCAAGCCTGGATGGGATCAGCATAACAACGTCAGACTCGGTCTATATCCTGTCGCAGGGTGCGACTTTAACGGAGCTTGTGAACGTAGCTTATGAAGTCGAGCAGTTTCTTGCCCTGTTGTGCATCGGGCCATTTCGCGGTGAGAGAGTAGCACTCAGCCTCGATATGATTCACAGGGCGGAACTGATCTGGAAGATGGGAAAACAGAACCGCTCGGCACGTTTCTCCCTCATGCCTCACCAGATGCTCGTCCCTTTGGGAAGACATCCCGGACTCGCACGACAAGCTTTGGAGAGATGGTTTGCCGCAAGTGAGTCGACGCGTCTAGCGCGTTGGCTAATCTTTGATGCCCTCTTTACCGAGGTGTCATCGACATCGAAATTTCTTTCCGTAGCGCAGGCGTGGGAGATCGCTGGTCGCGAGGAGAGCAAGGCCGCTCCCTACAATAAACAACAGTTTAGAGCGGTCTGTCGAGAAGTTGAGAAAATATTCAACAATCAGCTTGGTGAAGATGCGGCGAAGCGGCTCTTACAGTTGTTGCGCTCTAGCAATCGCGAAAGCTTTGCAAACTTCGTTCAAAATATGATCAAGGACATCCCGCAACTCGCATTAGATCAGATTTGCAGAGACCGATCCGATTTTGTTTCCGCTGTAGTCAAGACACGCAATGTGCTAACGCACATGCAGGACGGGAAAAATCTACCTATTGAAGTGGCATCTTATCTATCTCTCTTTCTCACCTATAAGCTGATCGTGCTCTATTGCATTCACGCCTGCATCACCATGGGACTGCCTCTTGATAATCTCGCCGGGATGCTTGGCAACAACACCATGGCACAGACCGCTTGTCGCCCTCTGCCTTCAATCTGAGGCAGTATGGCGACTCACGCGACTTCAATGGCTGGGAACTGAGCGATAGCGCTCGCCTTTGCTTTGATGCTCACGTCTCCGTAGCCCTCCGAGACATTGCGCGGCGCATGCCCCTGAATGGCATCCAGCACGCGCATCTCGACGCCCTGATCAATGCCCACGGTCTTGAAGTGGTGGCGCCAGCCGTGGCTTGGATCAACGTTCTTGTCCTTCACCACCTCACGCACAAACTCATTGACCTTGTTCCGCGCAGTCTTCACCGCGTTGCGCACACCCAACTCTCCGGCCTTGGGGTCAATGAACAGATAGCCGCCCTTGGACTTTTCAAAGAACGCCATAAAGCCCTCCTCGATGACTTGCCGATGAAGCACAACATCCCGCGCTTCGTCCGTCTTCACCGGTCCCGCCTCCGGCGTCACATGCAGCACCCAAAGCTTGCCTTCGCGCCGCAAGTCCTCTTTGCGAATCTGGATCATCTCACCCACGCGGGCGCCCGTGAAGGCACACAGCCACGGCACCCACCGTTTGGCCGCTGCCAGCTTCGGGGCTTCCCTCCCGGGCACAAACTCGCGGGCATGCTTCAGGATGGCGATAGCCTCCGAATCATAGAACCCCTTGGACCGAAGCTTGCGTGATTTGCCGACCTTGATTGTGATCCCTTCGGCCGGATTGTTGGGCAGCCGACGATTGACCACCGCCCATCCAAACACCGTTTTCAGACCGGCAAGGTCGCTATCCTTTACGGTCTTCGGGCTTACGTCGCTCTGCAAGCGATAGTCCTTGAAGCGAACGATGTCCTCCGGCGTCACCCGGCTCGCGGTGTCGTGCTTCAGGAATGCCACGAGGCGCGCCATCGAATTGCGATAGCTCTCATAGGTGCTCTGCTTGCGACCCGCCCGCTTCGCTTCCTTCCACCAATCCTCAACCAGCCCAGTAAGGGAATTCTTGAAGGCACCCCGCTTTGGCTTTTCCTTCGGCGCATCTGCCGGGGCCTGCCATTCCGGAAAGCGAGCGGCCTTGGGATCGAGCGAGTAGTCGCCGCCTGCATTCCGTTGGCGGGCCGCGAAGGCGTCCCGAAGCGCCATCCAAAAGGCGGTGAGCAAGAGTGCGCGTGATTCGCCATCCACACGGCGAATGCCCTTGGTCAGCAAGAGGCGGTCCACGATAGGCCCGAGCTGCTTCTCCAATTTTTGGGGGTCACCGTCCTCGCCAACCCTCGCCCACATTGCCACCACGGCCGCTCAATGGGCTTCCTGCTCGTCCTGGCTCTCAGTGTCGGGCGCCCAGCCCACTCCGGGCGCGCACCATGGCAACACTCGGGCGCGGCTCTCGCTGTCCGCCCACACGCCATAGAGTTCGCCCGCTAAAGCCGTGGCCTGCCGGTGGGTTAAACGCACGGGGGCGTCATTCCGGAGCGCCTCCCATATGATCGCTAGACTGGCCGCAGCGAGCGCGTGACGCCTCTTAGCTTCATTTGGCTCTGCCGTGCGAAGAGAGAACCGGACGGCCTGAGCGCCCTCGCTGGGCGTCACGAAAACGAAGCCATCACCGAGCGGAATCGCCAGTTCGAAACCGACCGCCTTGCGCCGGACATCAGCCGGAATGCGTTGCACGAAAAGTGGAAAGCGAGACCCGTCCCGGCGCATCGGCCGAACAACCCTAAACAGCAATGTTACGCCCCATTGTTACACAGTCGGGGCCAACGCAACACTCTGATTGGACTTATCTATCTGGATTTGTTTGATATCCAGAATTGTATGGTGCCCAGGAAAGGACTCTGACCTCCAAGTCAGGACCGGACACTACTCCGGTCGAATCGCGCCAGTCACGCGGTCCGCGCCATGCCTGGGGCACCAAAAAAGCCCGGCCTCCTCCGGAGGCCGGGCGAAAGTCACGCAGGAACGACGCTGCTTTATGCATCGCACCAGCTTTCGTCGGTAGGGAGGACTTACCGGCGATCGATTTCGGCGAGGGCATTCGCCGTCAAACAAGGAGAAACGGATATCACTCCGCGCGAAATTTGGAGCCGCTTGCCTTCCGCTCCTGTCGGAAACTTCACGACTTGTCCACCACTCGCCCGCTGTCCGGTTGGGACGTCAGTGCCTTGATCGAGCTGGGATCCTTCGCGCAAGCGGTTTGGCTGCCGTGCCCTGAAACACAAGCGGCAGTTTGCCGTCGCGCAGCAGCATTTGGCACGCCCCCAAAAACCAACAACGCTCGATTACCTTTCCCGAAGAGCGTGCCAGGACGCGAATTTCGTATGACGTTCCGTAAGGACGGTAAAATAGATTGTTGTGATGGGACGCATCCACGCGATGGATAAATGAAAAAGTAGGGCTGTGCTTCGCGTGGAGCGTTAATGACGTCGCAATATGTGACCTGATCGGACGTCGCCGGCATGCTGTCGGCCGTCGGGTCGAGAATCGAGCTTGTCGCCGGCTGTATGCGACCGCCTCCGCCGGCGCCCGCCGGCATTCCGAGGCGCTGGGAACTTTGGGAGCTCGCAAGGACATCGTAAGCCCCCAAAGCGCGTGCATCTTGTTCACAAACGCGTTGGCGAAACGCTCCGCACCATCATGGCTCAGCCCGCAACTCGCGTGCGGCGGCCACCATATTGACGAGCGCGGGACGCACCTCCTCCCAGCTTCGAGTTTTCAGTCCGCAGTCGGGATTGATCCAGAGCTGCCGATCGGAAACTCGCTGCCGCGCCAACACAATCAGCTGCTTGATTTCCGCCGCTGCGGGAATGCGCGGTGAATGAATGTCATAGACGCCGGGCCCGATCTCATTGGGATATTTGTAGCTCTTGAAGGCCTCGAGCAATTCCATCTTAGAACGGGACGTCTCGATTGAAATGACGTCAGCATCCATTGCTGCGATCGCATCGATGATTTCGTTGAACTCGGAATAGCACATGTGGGTATGGATCTGAGTTCCGTCGGCGACAGCGGACGAGCAAACGCGGAAGCTGTCCACTGCCCAATCGAGATAGTTCCTCCACTGCGATTTGCGTAGCGGCAATCCCTCCCGCAACGCAGCCTCGTCGATCTGGATCATGGTCGCTCCAGCCGCCTCAAGATCGATCACCTCATCTCGGATCGCAAGAGCGATCTGACGGCATGTCTCGCTCCGCGAGATGTCGTCGCGGACAAACGACCAGTTCAGGATCGTCACCGGTCCGGTCAGCATAGCCTTGACGGGTTTCTTGGTCAGAGACTGCGCGAAGCGCCACCATTCAACGGTCATCGGCTTCAGCCGGGAGACATCTCCGAACAGGATAGGCGGACGAACGTACCGCGATCCATAAGACTGAACCCAGCCGTGCTTGGTGAAAGCGAATCCCAACAGCTGCTCGGCAAAGTATTGAACCATGTCATTGCGCTCGAACTCACCGTGTACGAGCACGTCCAGGCCGATATCTTCCTGCCACTGCACGGTACGGGCTGTCTCCGCTTTCAGAAGCTGCTCGTACTGCGCGTCATTCAGCGCTCCCCGCGCATGAGCCGCACGCGCATTCCGGACGTCGACCGTTTGCGGGAAGGATCCGATGGTTGTCGTTGGAAACATCGGCAATGCGAACGCGGCCCGCTGGACGTCGGCACGCTGGGTGAACGCACTGCGACGGCGACGCATGCTATCGTCGATCGCGACCATTCGTCCGGCGACATTCGCATTGTGGATCTCGGGCGATGTTTCGCGGGTCACGGCTGCGTTCTCGGAAAGCGCAAGTTCATCGGCCACCTCGGCAGCATGGCCGGCCAGCGCTTTGCCCAATATCGAAAGTTCCTTGATCTTCTGAACTGAGAACGCCAGCCACGTCTTCAGATTGGGATCGAGATCGGTCTCTAGCTCAATGTCGATCGGAACATGAAGCAGCGAGCAGGAAGGAGCAATCTGAACACGGTCCCTGCCCAGCTTTTTGACAAAAGGGGCAAGTTGGTCGAGCAGCGCCGCAAGATTGGAGCGCCAGACGTTGCGACCATCAACGACGCCTAGCGAGACCACGAGATCTCTGTGGGCTGTGGCGACAATTGCGTCCAACTGGTCGGGTGCCCGAACCAGATCGACATGAAGCCCGGCAACGGGCAAGGCAAGGGCTGTTTCAAGATTGTCGCCGATAGCGCCGAAATAAGTGGCCAGCATGATTTTAAGGGCCGGCACAACCTTTGCGAAATGAGCATAGGCCCGGCGGACAGCCGCCCGCGACGCTTCGTCGACGTCCATCACCAGGCATGGCTCGTCGAGCTGAACCCATTCAGCACCGCGCGAGGCTAGTTCGCGGAGAACATCGACATAAACTGGGAGGAGCCTATCAAGCAGCGACAGCGGATTGAATGCGGGATTTCCGCTTTTGCCGAGCTTCAGGAAAGTGACTGGGCCAACTAGGACGGGGCGCGTTTGGTAGCCGAGGCTTTTTGCCTCCTCATATTCCTCGATCGGCTTTCGAGAGGAATACTTAAAGATCTGATCCTGGTGAAATTCCGGCACCATGTAGTGGTAGTTGGTATCGAACCACTTCGTCATTTCCTGTGCGGCTACGCCAGGCCCATGCTGAGTGTGATCACCGTCCTGAGCGCCACGTGCCATGGCGAAGTAGGTCTTGAGCGACACAGGACCTTCGGTCCAGCCGTAGACGTCGCGAATGGCTCCGACCATTACGCTGGTATCGAGCACCTGGTCGTAGAGCGAGAAGTCATTCGAAGGAATGACCGTCACACCGCAGGATTTCTGCCGTGCCCAATTAGCGGCACGAAGTCCACTCCCCGCCTCGAGGAGCTCGGCTTCGCTGGAGTTTCCCGCCCAGTAGCTCTCGAGCGCGAACTTGAGTTCGCGTCGTGGGCCGATGCGTGACGTCCCCAATGTGGCAACGGGAAGCGAAAGAATAGACATAGATCAGACCCCATAATTGGGACAAAGGCCATGGCGGACGCATGCAGCGAATATCGCGTGAGCGACAGCTGCTTGGCGCACACCGGGACACCCCGCCCGTGGACGATATATTGTCGAGGCAGGTCTCCTGGCTCGCGGGTCGTCGCTGCTGTCCGGCCTTCCCGAAGCCGCATGGCTTCAGTGACTTCGTTGGACAGCGGCTCGCCGCTTACAGTTGCGGGGGCAGCGCCGGCATTGCACCGGCTCCCTCTTAGCTCTGGATCAAACGAAATCCGAAGACCACGACGGCTGGCATTAGACGCACGAGGATCGATCCGTCAACCTACTAAGTGTTGCCGCGATATTGCCCAAGCGATTGCCAGCTGTACCAGGTAGGGCACAACGGTCTTACTCCCGGCCTGGTAAAAACGCGTGGATCTGTGAAGCCTCCGCTTATGAATGCGTCCGCTCAACACCCTCTTGGCGTAGTCGTGAGCTAACGCGAGCAGAACGAACGCACTGGGCGCTTCGACATCTGCGTGATCGCGACAAGCCTGGTCTTTTCCGTCAGCAGCTTCTCGAACTCGCCCGTGAGGAAGTTGCGATCATGCTCGGCCGACATCCGCTTGAACACAGCGCCATGAGGCTCCTTAGGAATTGCCAAGGCCGGGATTGCTCCAGGATCGCACGGATGATCAGGTCGGACTGCCTGTGTTCGGCGGACCCCGCGACGAGCCGCGAGCTCGATCGCCTCCGTGGCGTTGGTCAAGATGATCTCCTCGGTGCGCCAAGCACTTACGTGCTGAGCGACTATGGCGCGCGCCTTCGTTGTTTCCGTCGCCGCTGGCGAGTAGTGCAGCCTGGATGTTGGCCTGCGCGACATCGCCGGAACAGTTCCGGACGTCAGGATGCACGCTGACTTGCGAAACTGGAGTGAGCGGGGCGAGCGCGGGCGGCGGGAATCCTGCTATGAGCCTAGGCTCATGCACGCGTGCATGGTGACCACGGCCAAGCGGATGCCGAGCTTCTCGCACGTCATCAGGATCTCCGGACCGATCTCGTCGCGCATCGAGACCGTCTCTTCGGCTTCGAAGTGACGTAGCTTTAGATATCCTGCAGAGCCCTTCGAGGGCTTCTCGGAATCGATCGGCGCCTTAAGGTCATAACGATGTTGATCGACCTCGATCCGCCCCACGCGGTCGGCGGCCTCCACAAGCGCGACATCTACTACTTCGTTCGCGAAATCGAGCGGTGAAGCCTTCTGGACGCGGGCTGCTTATGCTGTCTTCGACGGGACACAGGTGTCAGGCACCGGACAGACCACCGCACATTGCGGCCTGTCGGAATGGCCCTCGCACTCCGTACACTTTTTGACATCGATAACGTAAATGTCGCGCTTGAGGCTGATCGCCGCGTTGGGACACTCGAACTCACATGCCCCACAAACGGTGCATTGCGAAGCGACGATCTTGTAAGCCATGCCTTCCGACTCCTTAGGCGAGCGATGCCATTGGCGATCCCTTTCAAATGCCGTGCCAAGGACGGACGCGCTCAATGATGGGCAATTTGCCCAAAGGTGCTGTCCCGGGTCTGAGACCATGCTACATCTGCGACAGCAACGGGCCACTTCAATTTCAAGCTATGCGAGCCCTCAGGCCCTACTCCGAGAGCCAGTCGCGACTCGACCGCTGGGAGCTTCCGTCGTTTGTCTGGCATGGCAGCGCGGGGCCAAGCGACGCTCGACGATTCCGAAACCGGCGGCGCGACTAAAAGCCGCGAGCCGACGCACGTCTACGCCGGATCTCGGCAAACCTCCGGTCACACACCCTGACTGGAGGTTTTGTGCAAGCCTCGCTCACGGCTGCAACGTTAGTCGTCCGTGAAGAACCTCCAAGCGGTTGATCAAGAATCAGTTTTCGGGGCGAGAAGGTCTTGGGGATTGCAAACTTTCGGGCTTTGACGGCCCAAA